>JBBQGI010000060.1:0-9623 GCA_038322875.1 Candidatus Limnocylindria bacterium
GGCCGCAAGTGGCGGTGGCAACGTGGAGCAGACGCTCCGGGTCAATATGAGCCAGGAGCCGCCGCACCTCGACCCGACCCAGGCGGATGACAGCATCTCGATCCAGGTTCTGCGGTCGATCACAGCACCGCTGGCCTACTATGACGAGAACCTGGAGATCGTCCCTGGCCTCGCCGACAGCTGGGACATCAGCACCGACGGCAAGACGATCACCTTCCACCTGGGTGACCACAAGTACAGCAACGGTGAGCCGATCATCGCCGCTGACTTCGTGACCAGCTTCAAGCGCCTCGCCGACCCGCGCATCGCGGCGTCGTACAGCTACTCTCTCGAGCCCGTCGCGGGCTGGAGCGAGATCCAGGCTCTCGACCCGACGGCCGTGACCGACGCGGACCTCGACACGCTGGGCGTGGCCGCTCCCGACGACAAGACCTTTGTCGTGACCCTGAAGCGCGCCGCCTCGTACTTCGTGTACATCGCGGCGGGCTGGTTCGCCGCTCCTGAGAAGGCCGACTTCACCTATGACGAGGCCGATACCTACGTCAGCTCCGGTCCTCTCATGATGGACGAATGGCGCCATCAGTCGAACATCGTCCTTGTTCCGAACCCCGAGTGGAACGGCAAGGCACCTACGATCGCCCGCGTCGAGCTGGCGATGATCAATGACCCGACTGCCAGCCTTGCGGCCTACGAGGCCGACGAGCTGGACGTCACCGGTGTGCCGAGGGCCGAGGTCAATCGCGTCAAGGACGATCCGATCCTGAGCGGACAGATCCGCGAGGGCGACGTCCTCTCGATCGCCTACTTCGGGTTCGACCTGAAGAATCCCGATGGTCCGTTCACCAAGAGCGTGCTCCTGCGCAAGGCCTTTAACGAGGCCCTGGACAAGGACACGATGCTGGCGACGATCTTCTCGGGTATCGGCACGGTCGCCTACAGCCTGGTGCCACCCGGCATGCCCGGCCACCAGGATGACCAGTTCATCAAGTTCGACGCAACGCAGGCCAAGACCGACTTCGATGCGGCCGTGGCTGCGCTTGGAACCACTCCGGATGCGCTGAACCTGGAGCTCGGCTACAACGTGGCCGGCAACAACGAGGACCTCGCGGTCTTCTTCCAGGATCAGTGGAAGACGGTCTTCGGCATCGATGTCAAGCTGACCTCGATGGGCGACTTCGGGGCGTACCTCGATCGCCTGACCCAGGATCCGTTCGACATCTTCCGTCTCGGATGGGGCGCGGACTACCCGCACCCGAACAACTTCCTGACGGACCTGATCTCCTGCACCAGCGGAAACAACAACATGGGTTACTGCAACCCCGCTGTTGACCAGCTGCTCGAGGAGGCCGCCTCGAAGGCGACCCTCGCAGAGCAGATCCCGCTCTACAACCAGGCTCAGGCGATGGTGATGGCGGACGCTCCGATCATCCCGCAGACCTTCGGCGCGCGCTTCACGCTGGTGAAGCCGTGGATCCAGGACCTGACCCTGACCGCGCAGGACAGCAACGCGGGCGAGCTCTTCTACGCATGGATGAGCATCGCAGCGCACTAGCACCTGATCGTTCGCCGCTGCGAACGTACGGCAGCTCGTCGGGCGGGCCGGTCACCGGTCCGCCCGACGGCCACGATCCCCGAGGCATCGGTTTCGGGGGCCGTGGCCGTTGGATAACAACCTGATCGTTCACCGCACCAAGGAGAACGCGCCGTGCTCGGCTACATCATCCGTCGCGTGTTGTGGATCGTCCCTGTCCTCTTCTTCGTGTCGGTGATCACCTTCACAATGATGCACCTCGCGCCGGGTGGCCCCTGGGCGCGCGAGAAGCGCCTCCTGCCGAGCACGATCGCGGCCCTGAACATACGGTTCGGTCTCGACGATCCAGTCCCCGTGCAGTACCTCAAGTGGGTTGGCAGGCTGCTCATTGGCGACCTGGGTCCCTCGTACCGCCAGGGGCGGACGGTCAACAGCATCATCTCCGACGGCATCGGCACCACCGTGCACCTGGGGGTGATGGCCTTCATCCTGTCGGTCGTGGTCGGCATCCCATTGGGGGTGATCGGGGCGTTACGCCATAACAAGCTGCCCGACTACCTGGCGACCTTCATCTCGGTGCTCGGCATCGCCACGCCGAGCTTCGTGGCCTCGATCCTGCTGCTCGTTTTCTTCAGCGTTGTGCTGCGCTGGTTCCCGACACATGGCTGGGAGGGATGGGCCAAGCCGGGGGCGATGGTCCTGCCGACCGTCGCGCTGGCGCTCTTCCCGATCGCGCAGATCAGCCGCTTCACGCGGGCCAGCATGCTGGAGGTGACGCGCAAGGACTACGTGCGCACCGCCCAGAGCAAGGGGCTCAAGGAGCGGACGATCGTCGTCATCCACATGATCCGCAACGCCCTGATCCCGGTGGTCACCATCCTGGGGCCGCTGCTCGCATTCCTGATCACCGGCTCGTTCATCATCGAGACGATCTTCAGCGTGCCGGGGATCGGGCGTTACTACGTCATCAGCATCGGCCAGCGTGACTACGGCGTGATCATGGCGATGACCATGCTGTACGCTGCCGCGATCGCCACGCTGAACCTGGTGGTCGACGTGCTCTACGCCTACATCGACCCCCGCATCCGCTACAGCTAGGAGGCGCGCAAGCGATGGCCAACCGGACCGGTGCTCTCGAGCGCCCGGCGGAGGCGCGCGCGTCCTCTGCCAGCCTATGGGGTGACGCCTGGCGGAGGCTGATCCGCAACCGCCTGGCGATCGTCGGCGGCGTGATCGTCCTCTTCCTGCTCTTCCTGCTCTTCTTCGGGCCCCTCATCGCGCCGCACCCGTACGATCACCAGTACCTTCAGGCGATAGTTGCCAACGACAACCGCCCCCTCAAGCCGCTCCAGGGCGGCTTCATCCTGGGCACCGATGACCTCGGTCGCGACCTGCTCGCCCGCATGATGGACGGCGCCCAGATCAGCATGACCGTGGCGCTGGTGGTGCAGGCGGTGGTGCTGCTGATCGGCCTGCCGGTCGGCGCGGCGGCAGCCTGGTACGGCGGCCTCACCGACTCGATCCTGATGCGCATCACCGACGTGGTGTATGCCTTCCCCGACCTGCTCTTCATCATCCTGCTGACGGTCACGCTCCACGACACTGCCATCGGAAATGCCATGAACGGGGTGCTCCTCGTGTTCGTGGCAATCGGCATCGTCGGCTGGGTCGGCATGGCGCGCCTCGTGCGTGGGCAGCTGCTCAGCCTAAAGGAGACCGAGTTCGTGGAGGCCGCGCGCGCGATCGGCGTGAGCGACTTCAAGATCATCACCCGCCATCTGCTGCCGAACGCGCTCGGCCCCATGATTGTCGCCATCACGCTCGGCATCCCCGGTGCGATCCTCGCCGAGGCGACCCTCGCCTACCTGGGGATCGGGGCGCAGCCCCCGAAGGCCAGCTGGGGCAAGCTGGTGGCCGACGGCCAGCAATACCTGCGCTCCGAGCCGCACCTGGTCATCTTCCCCGCGTTGATCATCGCGATCGCCCTGCTGAGCTTCACCTTCCTGGGTGACGGCCTGCGCGACGCGCTCGACCCGAAGCTCAAGGGAAAGCAGTAACTTGACCGTCGCAGACGATCGCGGTGGGGCGGGCAGCCCCACCGTCACCGAACTGCCCAACGCTGTCACCATCGAGACCGAGGAAGGCCGGCTCCTGGCCGAGCGGCTGGCGGATGGGGGCCGCCACGCGCGCCGGCTCCTCGAGGTCCGCAACCTGTCGACCCAGTTCTTCACGCGCGAGGGTGTCGTGCACGCCGTCGACGACGTCAGCTTCGATCTCGAGTACGGCGAGACCCTGGGCCTGGTCGGTGAGTCGGGCTGCGGCAAGACCGTCACCGCGCTTTCGCTCACGCGCCTGGTCGCCAACCCACCGGGTCGCATCGTCAGCGGCGAGATCATCTTCGACGGGATCGACATCCTGAAGCTGTCAGAGGAGGAGATGCGGCTGCTGCGCGGTCGCAAGATCGGCTTCATCTTCCAGGACCCGATGACGAGCCTCAATCCGACTCTGCCGATCGGCTTCCAGATCGCCGAATCGGCGCGCCTGCACCTTGGGCTGTCGCGCAAGGCCGCCGACGACCGCTCCGTGGAGCTCCTCGCCAAGGTCGGCATCCCGCGCGCTCGGGAGCGGATGGGCGATTACCCGCACCAGTTCAGCGGCGGCATGCGGCAGCGCGTGATGATCGCCATCGCGCTGGCCTGTGACCCGATGCTCCTCTTGGCCGACGAGCCGACCACCGCGCTCGACGTGACCATCCAGGCCCAGATCCTGGACCTGATCCGATCGCTCTCCGCCGAGTTCGGCACCGCCGTGATCCTGATCACCCACGACCTGGGGATCGCGGCCGGCATGTGCAATCGGATCAATGTGATGTACGCCGGACGGATCGTGGAGACCGGCCTGGTCGACGACATCTTCGAACAGCCCAAGATGCCCTATTCGTGGGGCCTACTCGACTCGCTGCCGCGACTCGACGAGCGGAAGGGCGATCGACTGCGCACCATCGAGGGGCTGCCCCCCGACCTCATCAACCCCGGCGCCGAGTGCCGCTTCTCGCCGCGCTGCAAGTACGTCCACGACAAGTGCCGGGTCGAAGAGCCCGAGCTGAGCGGGCGAGACGGCGAGGGCCACCTGGCCCGCTGCTTCGGGACCGAGCCGGGAGGCTGGATCAAGTGACCGTCATGCCACCGGAGAGCGCCGGCGCCCTCGTCCAGGTCGAGCACCTCAAGGTCCACTTCCCGATCCTGAGCGGCATCTTCCAGACCGAGTCGGGCAGGGTGCGCGCGGTCGACGACATCACCTTCCACATCAAGAAGGGCGAGACCTTCGGCCTGGTCGGCGAGTCTGGCTGCGGCAAGAGCACCACCGGGCGCGCAGTGATCCGGCTTCGCAATCCCACCGATGGCAAGGTCATGTTCGACGGCCAGGACCTGATGGAGCTCTCGCGCAACGACCTGCGCAAGATGCGCCGTCGGATGCAGATCATCTTCCAGGACCCGTACAGCAGCCTCAATCCGCGCATGACGGTCGGCTCGATCATCAGCGAGCCGCTCGAGACGCACAAGCTGTTCAGCGGCAAGGCGCGCACCGAGCGCGTGCGCGAGCTGCTGGCGCTGGTGGGGCTCAACCCGAACTACACCAACCGCTATCCGCACGAGTTCAGCGGCGGTCAGCGCCAGCGAATCGGGGTCGCTCGCTCCCTCGCGGTGGAGCCGGAGTTCATCGTCTGCGACGAGCCGATCAGCGCCCTCGACGTGTCGATCCAGGCGCAGGTCCTCAACCTGCTGGTCGAGCTGCGCGAGAAGTTCGGACTGACCTACCTGTTCATCGCCCACGACCTGTCGGTGGTGCGCCACATCAGCGACCGGGTCGGGGTCATGTACCTCGGCAAGCTGGTCGAAGTCGGGCCGCCGACGGCCATCTACGAAACCCCCGGACATCCCTACACCCGCGCCCTACTCTCGGCGGTCCCGATCCCGGACCCCAAGGCCGAGCGGCGGCGCAAGCGGGTCATCCTGACCGGCGACGTGCCATCGCCGGCCAACCCGCCGGATGGCTGCCGCTTCCACACTCGCTGCTGGCTCTACGAGCGGCTCGGCCGGCCGGAGCAGTGCCGCACCCAGGATCCCGAGCTGCGGATCATCGCGACCGAGCACCAGGCCGCCTGCCACTTCGCCGAAGAGGCGTTGCAGAGCGACGTCGGCGTCGTGACCAGCGAGCTGACGGCACGACGCGGAACGCCGGATTCAGCGACCGCCGGCCTTGCGGCGGAACACGCAGCCAACGACGCCGTCGCCTCGGCCACCGCCAGCGAGGCGTCAGCCTCGGCTGGAGCCACGAAAGCGACCGAGGATGGGGGAGCGTCGGGGGGCTAGTCGTGCGGTGGCGGCACCTATCCATGGATGTGCCGGCGCTGCTATGGTATGGCGTCGAAGCGCGGCCGCTGGCCGGCGCGACGGTCAGGTAAGTACCGGTTTCGTACAAGAGCGGAGGGTTACCGAATGCGGAGTTGGAGATCGTTCTCCACGCTGATGGTGCTCGGCCTCGTGCTCGCGGCCTGCCAGAGCGGCAACAGCCAGAGCGCGGCGCCTTCGGGGAGCGCATCGGCGTCACTTCCGGAGGGAAGCGTTGCTCCCTTCGTAGCCAAGAGCTATCCCGAGGGCGGTCCCGCGGACTGCTCCTATGGTGGCGAGTTCAGCCAGATCAAGGCCGTTGACGAGCTGACGGTCGAGTTCAGCCTCTGCTACGCCGATCCGGCCTTCCTATCAAAGATCGCGTTCATCGCGAACGGGATCCAGGATTCGGACTATCTCGCGGCCAACATGGCCAATCACCTGATCCTGGCGCGGCCGAACGGCACGGGCCCATACAAGTTCAAGGAGTACCAGCGGGGCGACCACGTCACCCTCGAGCGCAACGACGCGTACTGGGGCGACAAGGCCAAGGCCCAGCAGCTGGTGGTCCAGTGGAACTCCGAGGCCGCGGCTCGGCTGCTTGCCCTGCAGGCTGGCTCGGTCGACGGCATCGACAACCCCGGCCCGGATGACTTCGCGACGATCAGCAGCGACAGCAGCCTGGCCCTCTTCCCCCGCGAAGCGCTGAACGTGATGTACGTCGGCATGACCAACACCTTCGCGCCGTTCGATAACCCGAAGGTGCGCCAGGCGCTGGCCCAGGGAATCGACCGCAAGCGGATCGTCGACAACTTCTACCCCGGTGGGTCGACCGTTGCCGACTACTTCACCCCGTGCAACATCGAGTTCGGGTGTGAGGGCGACCCCTGGTACGCCTTCGACAAGACGGCCGCCAACGCGCTGCTGGACGGTGTCTTCGGCGCCGGCAAGCGCTTCACCACCAAGATCTTCTACCGCGACGTGGTTCGTCCCTACCTGCCCGACCCGAACGTCGTGGCCCAGGAGCTGAAGCAGCAGCTTTCCGACAACCTCGGCATCACTGCCGAGATCGAGGTCCAGGAGTCGGGGACCTTCCTCGACAACTCCTCGGCCGGACTGCTCGACGGCCTCTACCTGCTTGGCTGGGGCGCGGACTACCCCGACCCGACCAACTTCCTCGACTACCACTTCAACAACCCCGGCAACCTCCAGTTCGGAACGATCGATGCCTCGGTCACCGATGCCCTGAAGATCGGCGCTCAGACGCTCGATACCGACGCACGCAAGGCCGCCTATGCGGACGCCAACGACGCGGTCAAGGCAACCGTGCCAATGATCCCGATCGCGCATGGCGCTTCGGCTGACGCCTTCAAGGCCGATGTCACCGGCGCGCATGCCTCGCCGCTCACCAGCGAGAACTTCGCGGTCATGGATCCGGGGGGTCGTTCGACCCTCGTGTGGATGCAGAACGCCTACCCGATCTCGCTGTACTGCAGCGATGAGACCGATGGCGAGACGCTCCGCATCTGCGAGCAGATGACCGAGTCGCTGTACGCCTACAAGACCGGTGGGACGGAGGCCATTCCCTCGTTGGCAACCGGTTGTGAGGCCAATGCGGATGCAACCGTGTGGACCTGCACCCTGCGTGAGGGCGTCAAGTTCCACAATGGTGCCAATCTGGACGCCTCGGACGTGGTCGACACGTACGCGGTCCAGTGGGACCTCGATCACCCGCTGCACATCGGACGGACCGGTGCGTTCGAGTACTTCTCCGGCTTCTTCGGCCAGTACCTGAACGTTCCGCCCGCCAGCTGACGATTCGCACGACCTGACCGCGCGTCGGTCGAACGCAATGAAGGGCGCCGCCTCCGGGCGGCGTCCTTCGTCTATGTCTTTGCGCCGCGTCGCGTAACCGGTACACTCCGCCCATGCTGCGCTTCGTCCTGCGCCGCCTCCTGCTGACGATTCCGGTCCTCTTCGGGATCGTCTTCGTCGTCTTTGCCCTCGCTCGCCTGCTTCCCGGCGATCCGTGCGTCGCTGCCCTCCAGGAGCGGGCCAATCCGGCCACCTGCGCCACCTTCAACGCGCGCTACGGCCTCGACCAGCCGATCCCCGCGCAGTTCTGGATCTACCTCACCGACCTCGGTCACGGCAACCTGGGCGACTCGATCAGCCAGGGCCGGGCGGTCTCCGACATCCTGATCGAGCGGCTCCCGGTCACCATCGAGCTGACCCTCTTCGCCCTGACGCTCGCCACCGTGCTGGGGATCACGCTGGGGGTGATATCGGCGTCGCGCCGCAACTCGGCCGCCGACGTCGGGACCATGGTGGGCGCCAACATCGGTGTCTCGACCCCAGTGTTCGTGCTCGGCCTGATCCTGATCTGGATCTTCGCCGTCCTGTTAAAGGGCACGCCCTTCGCCCTGCCGCCGGGCGGTCGCCTGACGGCAGGGCTGACCGTCCTGCCGCTGACCGAGAGCTGGGGCCTCACCGGGCTGGAGGGACCGCTGCGCTCGGTCGTCGACTTCGTCTCGAACATGTACGTGGTCAACAGCCTGATCACCGGCCAGTGGGGGGCGCTGGGTGACGCCCTCCGGCACCTGATCCTGCCGGCCGTGGCGCTCGCCACCATCCCGCTGTCGATCATCGCCCGCATGACCCGCTCGAGCCTGCTCGACGTGCTCGGGCAGGACTACGTGCGCACCGCGCGGGCCAAGGGCCTCGCCGAACGGCGCGTGATCCTGCGCCACGGCCTGCGCAACGCAATCCTGCCGGTGGTCACCGTTATCGGCCTGTCCCTGGGTGGGCTGCTGGCCGGGGCGGTGCTGACCGAGAGCATCTTCGGGCTGTCCGGGATCGGCAAGATGATCACCGAGGGAGTGACGAGCCGCGACTACGCGGTGGTGCAGGGTCTGACCCTGGTGACCGCCGTGATCTACGTCACGGTCAACCTGGTCGTCGACGTCAGCTACGCGTTCCTCGATCCGCGGATCCGGCTGCAGTGATGGATCCCAGGTGAGCCTCCCGCAGCTCGTGACGCCGGCCGACGAAGGCCTGGCGGCGCAGCCGACGAGCCTGTGGACCGATACGCGACGCAACATCCTGCGCCAGCGCGTGGCGCAGGCGGGCCTGCTGCTGCTCGGCCTGCTGCTGGCGATCGCCATCGCGGCGCCGGTCATCGCCACCCACCAGCCGAATGATCCGGTCGGCATCGACGAGGGGCTCGTCACGGCGCACCAGCTGGGACCCTGCATCCACCTCTTTGGCTGTCCGGCTGCTCAGCCGCAGCACCTCTTCGGGATCGACCGCAACGGTCGCGACGTGTACAGCCGCGTGGTCTACGGCGCGCGCGTCTCGCTGCTGGTCGGGATCGCCACCGTCGGGTTCGCCATCGTGATCGGCACCATGCTCGGCTCGGTGGCCGGGTATGCCGGCGGATGGCTCGACAACGTGATCATGCGGCTGATGGACGTGGTTCTCGCCTTCCCGTCGCTGATCCTGGCGATCGCGATGGTGACGGTGCTCGGCGCAGGGTTGCTGAACGCCGCCCTGGCGATCGGCATCGTGGCGATCCCGGTCTACGCCCGCGTCATGCGCGCCTCGGTGCTCTCGATCAAGGAGCGTGACTACGTCGTGGCGTCGCGCGCCCTGGGCGAGTCGTCGCGCGGGATCCTGATGCGCCGCATCCTGCCCAACGCCCT
>JBBQGI010000061.1:0-9589 GCA_038322875.1 Candidatus Limnocylindria bacterium
GAAGATCTGCTTGAAGGCTAGGTCGCCGGTGGCGCCGAAGAAGACGAAGGCGTCGGAATGAGCCCTTCTCGATCCGCTTCGCCCGCTCTCGGTTGTGGACATAGCGGGCCTCCTCAGCCTTCCTTATTGAGGTGGCCGAACCGAAAGCGCATCGCCACGATGACCTCCGTTGGGCGCGAGCACCCGTCTGGGACGGTCGGTCCGGCATGTGGCCCTGCTCGACGGTCGAAGCGACCGAATCGGGAGGTCGCCGGGGGGAACCTGAAGGCTCCCGTGCCTCCCTCCCGTTTGGCGGAGTGTAGGCGCGAGTCGGGGGGATGGAAAGCCCTGATCTCAGGGGCCTGGTCGACATGGACGGTTTGCGGAGCACCCCGACCGGCAGACTGGCGAGCAGCTCATCCACGCCCCCCTCAAGCGGTGCTAGTACTTACTGCCCGCATAGAAGGCGGACATTCTGAGCATGCAGAGAGGGACCCCGTGCACACTCCCGCTGTTGGTTTGGCAATCGACAGCGGAGGATGGCCGGCGGCCCCGAGTGACAGTTTGGCACGCCTGCGAAAGACGCTCATGGATCGGGCTGAACGCGGTGAGGCGACGGTGACCCGCCTGTGCCGCGAGGCGGGCATCAGCCGCAGTCGCTTCTACGAGCTGCGCGCCCGCTATCGGCAGTACGGCGAGGCCGGGCTGCGGCCCAAGCCGCGTCCGCTTGCGCGACCCAGCCGACGTCTGCCGGCGCCGTTGGTCGACGCCATCGTGGCCTACGCCGTCGAGCATCCGACCCATGGTGAGCGGACCATCGCCGACGCCCTGGCGCGGCCGCGCTTCGGATCGTGGCGAGTCAGCCACTCGGGCGTGCGCGACGTGCTGCGCCGTGCCGGGCTGGGCCGCCGGCTCGAACCGCGAACCGGCCATCCGCACAGACGTGCTTGCGGGTGCCGTGGGCGCAACGCCGTAGCCGCCCATCATCCAGGGGCCCATCATGCCGCGTAAGCTCCAGCCGTCACCGGCCGGCGTCAGGGCACCTGCGAGGAGGCCGGCGACACGGGCGATTGCGACCAGGGCGAGACCGACGATGGCGGGCGTCCGGCTCCGTCCGCCGCTCGGACGGGTCGCGCCCAGTGTCTGCCGCGCCTGCTCGAACGCCGCGGCATCGATCTCGCCGCGGGCGAACCGCGCCCGGAGCAGGGCGATCGCCTCATCCTCGCCGGGTCGCCCGACGGCCGCGCCGATCGCCCAGACCACGAGCACGGCGATCCCGACGACGAACAGCACACCTGCGAGCATCCACAGCCAGGCGCTGCCGTAGCCGATGCCGCCGAAGCCCATCATCGGATTACCTCACAGTCGCGCCGGAACGCGCATGAGCGCGCTGCCCAGGCGCAGGCCGACGCCGGCCAGCTCGTGCTCGAGACCCCGGCTGAGCCAGTAGCGCTCGAACAGCACCTTCCCCGCGTGCCAGGCTCGACCCGGGCGGCGAAGCGCGACGGCCGGTTCCGGCGCAGCGAAGAAGTCACCGGAGGCGAAGCCGGCCAGGCCGGCGCCGAGCTCCACCCAGCAGTAGCCGTGGCCATCGAACCGGGCGGCCGGACCGCCCTCGATTCGCGAGGCAATCTGGGCGGCCGCGGCCTGGGCCTCGGCGTGGGCAAAGGCGCCGGCCTTGGGCAGGAGCTTGCCGTTCGCGAGCGTGATCGCCGTCACGTCACCGATGGCAAAGACGTTCGGCGCGCTCGTCTCGAGCGTTTCGCGCTCGACCGGAATCCAACCGCTCGGACCGGCCAGGCCGGAGCCGGAGACCACCGCGGGTGGCCGATGGGGCGGGACCGCCGCGAGCAGGTCGAAGACGACGGCCGACTCGTCCGTGAACCGGACCTGGCGCGACGCCCCGTCGTAGGCCTCGATCGAATGGCCGGGGAAGTAGGCGATGCCGCGCTCGCTGAGCAGGTCAACCACGGCCCGGCCGAGCACGGGTCCGGCGACCGGCATCGGTGCCGGCTCGGGCGAGTGGAGCTCAATCGTGCTCTGCGCACGGAGACCCCGTCGACGGAGCTCGGCGTCGATCAGGAAGGCGGCCTCATAGGGGGCCGCGGGGCACTTGAAGGGCAACGCGCTGACGGCCACCACGACGCGGCCGCCGGCAAAGCGAGCGAGCGCCGCTGCGAACTGCCCGGCCCCCTCGAGCGTGAAGAAGTCGTGGGCGGCGTCCGCGTAGCCCGGGACGGCGTCAGGGGCGAGATCGGCGCCGAGGGCGATCACGACCACATCGCCGGTGAGTTCTCCTGCATCGGTCGCCACGCGTCGCCCGACCGGGTCGAGCTCGTGAACGCGGCTGCGCACCACCTCGATCCCGGGTCGGAGCATCTGCACCAGCGGGCGCGAGATGGCGGCCGGCCGCCGCTGCCCGACCATGAGCCACAGGAGCGACGGCGCGAAGACCTGCTCGGCGTCGCGGTCGACGACGACGATCCGGTGTCGCCAGCTCAGCCGTGCGCGGAGGGCATTCGCCGCGGCGGCACCTCCGATGCCGCCCCCGAGAACCAGAACCGTCGCCATGGTCGGCCTCCTACTGCCGGCTAGAAGCTGACGACCTTATCAGCCCACAGGGTCCAGGTGGTGAGTTCGGCCATCGATGAGCGATGGGCGCCCTCGATGAGCGCTTCGTCGCCCATGCCGCGGGCCTCCATGCAGGTCCCGCAGGCGCCGATGGGAACCTTCTTGACCCTGAGCCCGGTGAGCATACGCTCGATGTTGTAGTAGTCCTCGGCTGTCTTCTGGCCGCGCTGGGCGCAGCGGACCGCGTCGGCCATCAGGAAGACGTGCAGCTCCACTTCGGTCTGCCTGCCCAGGTTGAGGGCCAGTCGAAGACCGTTGTACGAGCGTTCGGTGCCGTACGGTGGGTCGTTGAGGATGACGAGGATGTTCACGCCAGCGTTCCTGCTGTCGGCCCGACCGCGATCGG
Source organism: Candidatus Limnocylindria bacterium (assembly GCA_038322875.1). Taxonomy (GTDB): domain Bacteria; phylum Chloroflexota; class Limnocylindria; order QHBO01; family QHBO01; genus CF-167. Next base: position 2,957 of record JBBQGI010000061.1, read on the forward strand.
CAGGCCAGCCAGGCGCCATTCCGGGAAGCCGTCCGCGAGCCGGCGCGCGGAATGCCCGTGGATCCGCAGCAGTGCCACGCCCTGCGGGGCGAGCATGCAGTAGGGTCCGCGACAGTAGGCGACGATCTCCGCGTCCGGCGGGAGGCGGCTGAGAAGCTCCGCGAGCTCCTCGAGCGGGACCGACAACGCACCCGGGATGTGGCCCGCGAGGTACTCCGCGCGGGGGCGGACGTCGAGGATCGTGACTTCGCCCGATCGAGCGCGGGCCCAGAGTTCCTCGCGCGTGACGGGTTCCAGCTCGTCGGGCGTCTCCAGGTACGCGACGACGGCCACCTCGACTTCGGCAAGCCGCTCTCGCGCCACGGCGCGGAGGGCGGTGAGGAGCTGATAGACATCGTCTCCGGCGAGCCGGTAGTGGACCCGCTGCCCGTCCCGGCGAGCCTCGACCAGGCGAGCCGCCCGGAGGGCCTGGAGGTGCGACGAGGCGAGGGCAACGCTCATGTCGCTGGCGGTGGCGAGTGACTCGACCGGGCGCTCGCCCTGGGCAAGCAGATCGAGCAGCTCGATCCGGCGCGGGCTCGAAAGGGCCTTGCCGATCCGGGCGAACTGTTCATTGAGCGCGGTCTTCGCGGCGCGTTCGGTGGTCATTCGTACATTCTAGCGAGTCTTTGATAATTCGCTGCCGCCTCTGCCCGCATGTGATGATGCCTGAGTCGAAGTCAGATGAGCACGAGTCGTCGCGGTTCTGATGCCCACCATGAGGCGGCCTCCCCCGAGAAGACGACCGTGAAAGGGTACGCATGAGGGTACGGTGGGAGTCCGCCAGACTCCGCCAGACGTGTGCAGGGCGAAGCTTGGGATACCACACTCTGTGGTATCTGCCTGCACGTGAAGCACAAGATATCGTGTGGTACCGCATACCGGATGCGCGGTTTTCCCGTATCAAACGCGCCAACCTGACACGCCTGACTCGCCCTGGGCAGCATGACGCACATGGCGCGATTCCATAAGGGTGCTGATAAGGGTGCTTTGGCGTGGGCACCTCGCACGACAGCGGCCTACGACTCGCCGGGCAGGCGTCGCTTCTCGCGCGACGGGCTGTCAGCGAGCTGGACGTAGCTCGGGGTGGGGATGAGCAGATAGGCCCGCATGACGCCCTTGCCCTTGATCTCGATCTCGCCGCGCTCCTCGAACTGCCGGCGCTCGCGCAGCCGCTGGTACGTCCCCTCACCAACCTGGATGCGGCCAGGGAGACCCTGCGACTCCATGCGGCTCGCCGCGTTGACCGTGTCGCCCCATAGGTCGTACGTGAACTTGTGCCGGCCGATGACGCCGGCGACGACCGGGCCGCTCTCCATCCCGACCCGGATCGCGAGGCCGAGGTTCAGCGCCTCGCGCAGGCGCGCGAACTCAGCAAGCATGTCGACCGCCATGTCGGCCATCGCCTCGGCGTGGTCGGACCTCGCCACCGGCAGACCTGCCGCCACCATGTACGCGTCCCCGATCGTCTTGATCTTCTCCAGCCCGTGCCGCTCCGCCAAGCGGTCGAAGGCACTGAACACCTCGTCCAACACGCCCACCACTCGTTCGGCGCTGGTCCGCTCGCTGAACGGCGTGAAGTCGACCACGTCCGCGAACAGGACGGTCACGTCGGCGTGCGAGTCCGCGATCACGCCCGGCGTGCGCTTGAGGCGCTCGGCGATCGGCCGCGGCAGGACGTTCAGGAGAAGGCCCTCAGACCGGGCGAAGGCCTGGTCGCGAGCGCGCACGGCGTACTGAAGCAGTAGATATGCGGTGAGCGCCACGCCCATGACGTTTAAGACAAAGAACGCGATCCGGACGGGATCTGGTATTGGTGCAGGGTTCCGGGCCAGGGTGGGCTCTAGTACCCCAGAGAGAAGCGTCAGCATCGCGAATGCGACGAACCATGGAATCGACGCGTTAACGCTGAAGAAGAACAGCGTCCCGAAGGCGGCGACGATGGCCCACAGACTGACGGCGCTCGAGGCGACATACCCGCCCAGGCTCCATTGCAGGAGAAAGGGCAGCAGCGTCATGAGCAGTGCCTGGGTAAATCGGAAGAACCCATAGCTCTTCGTTCGCGCAAAGATGGCCAGGCTGGCCAGGGACACGACCTGATACGCCAAAGGGATCGCCGCAGCCTGGAACAGGCCGAGAGCCCAGTACGTTCCGACCCAGATGACCGCGAGGGCCGTGACGACGCTGGCGGCCAGGGTGAGCGCGACCTTCTGGACGCGCGTCTCGTCGGGATCGCTGTCGGATACACCCACCAACGCGAGCCGTTGGACGAACCGCGCGAGATCCGGGCGACGATCCATCGGGCCAGTATGCCCGCCCGAAGCCCAGGACTTGTGTCTACCTCGCTGACGCCCAGCTGGCTACAGTCCCAAGTGGGCCGCCATGGGGCCCAAGGGACGTCTACCCGTACGCAGGGTTGACGGACTATGGATTGGCTCTATCGTACTGCTCACGATATATCGCGAACCGGACTATGAGACCATCGAGCACAAGATCCGGCCCCAGTCAGAAAGGGCGACCCGATGAACCGCAACAGGTTGCTGGCCGTGCTGACCGGGCTGGGCGCTGCTTTCTTCCTCGTGTTCGGCTTGTGGTCGTTCCTAGAGCCCAGATCGTTCTTTGACCAGTTCGCCCAGTTCGAGCCGTACAACGCTCACTTCCTGCATGACATCGGCGCCTTCCAGGTGGGGATCGGAACCACCCTGGCGATGGCGCTCTGGCGGCGCACCGATGCGATCTTCGCGGCGCTCGCCGGAGCGGGCGTTGGCGCCGCCTTCCACGTGGCCAACCACATCCGTGATACGGAACTGGGCGGCACCGACAGCGACACGATCGGGCTCGCGATCGTCGCAGCAGTACTGCTGCTTGGGGCCGCATGGAAGGGATCGTCCGACCGGGCGTAGACGTCCGTGAGCGAGCCGCCGGGTCGTCGCGCGTCCGTGGTTCACAGACCCACCAGACGCGACCAGGCAAACGGGATGGCGCGCCCGGAGGGTGTTGGGCGCGCGATAACAACCTGCAGCATGCCCATCGAGGGCCGCGACGAGTGGCTCGCCGCCGCGGCGAGGCACTTCGCATGAGGAGCGGGTGCCTGCGCGGCTCCCTCTCCCGGCCCCCGACCAAGCGTCAGCTGGAGGTCCTCGCTGCCTTCGTGGCGGCCGGGGGATCCGTTTCGGACGCAGCCACGCGCGTGGGTATCCGGCCGAGCACCGCGAAGCGTCACCTCGCCGACCTGCGGGCGCGGTCGGGCCTCACCACCGAGCAACTGATCTACAGCGGACGAGCCGAGGGGTGTCTCGTCGTGCCGAGCCTGGAGCCAAAATGAATTCCTCAGATGTACCGAGGCCTCGGCACGGGCCGACAATCGCGGCCGTGTGGTCGACGATGCGACCCCTCGAGGCGTTGTAGCGGGAGCCGGCCACGCCCCTTCGTTGAGTCGCTGCAGCCGACACTTGGCGCGGCCCTCGTGGCCTACCGAACGAGACGCGAGGCGGTTCACACCACTCAGACCCGCTGACACTGCCGGTTGCCGGACCGTTGGGCGGAGTGCCGGACGGCGACTGCGTCTAGGCGCCAGCCGTAACGGGAACCGCGAGATCCTCTCGTGTCGGCCCGAAACCACGACGCAGGAGCACGATGCCGAGCAGAAAGCACCACACCATCGTCCCCGGGATCGAGACCATACCAAGGATCCAGAGGAGTTCGAAGTCCGGCAGGAGTCCCAGAGGACCTAGGGTGCTCACGACGAGGCGAAACGCCGGGACGATCCCGAGGAAGAACAGCCAGGTCGCCAGGACCCTCCTTCGACGACCGATCACGCTGAGCCCGACGGCCCACAGGCAAAGCCCGACGATGCCGCTGATCCCCACGGCCTGGCCCGCCACCTGGGCGGCAAGGTAGGCGGCCTCGCCCCAGTCGCCCCGAAGGCTCGCGATGTGGAGGAGCGGACCCGAAGCCCCGATCCGGAGGCCACCGGTCACGAGGAAGAGCGCCGCGGCGAAGAGACCGAATGCCGACAGGCACCGCAAGGGCAGGGAGTCGGCTCGCGGCGCTGCGACCTCCGCGACGCTCAGGACGGCGACCGTCAGGGTGATCGCCATCAGGATCAGCGCGATCCCGGCCATCACCTGGATGTCGGGGTGCGCCCGGACGAACGCGATGCTGACGGACGGATTGTCCGTGTCCTCGAAGCCAAGGCTTGGCGGCACGAGCTGGAGGGCGAAATAAACCAGGCCCGCCAGCGCGAAGGCGAGGGTCGACAGCCCAGCGGCGCGGGACGCCTTTCTCAATGAATTGTCTCGATCCTCGTGACCTGTCTCCATCCCGTCAGGTCGCCCCGGCGACGGTCGGGCGGCGTACGAGGACCCATGCGGCAAAGCCGAACCAGATGACGGGGACGAGATTCGGGCCGTGATCCATGGCGCTGATGATCCCGGCGAGCGACACGGAGACGAGGATCGCGGGCACGAGCTCGCGGCGCACGACCAGCACGATCGAAATTGCGATCAGGCCGATCAGGAAGGGGAAGAGGCCCAGCCCGTACACGTATTCGGCGCCCCCGATTCGAAGCAACTCCTCCGCGAAGTTGCCGATGCCGGCCACGATGCCGCCGATCCCCATGATGGCTGCCACGGCGACGATCCACCGGCTCGGGCGGGCGAGTCGAACGACGAGCCAGGCCACTAGTGCGAACACGGCCAGCATCGCACTGAAGGTCAGGCTGCTCACCTGGTCGACGAACGTCATCGGGTCCGAATATTGCCCACCGAGGGGCATCAATCCGCCGATCGCCCAGATCGCCCCGACGAGGAACGCGGCGAATGCGACGCGCCCTCGCGAAGGCATCGTTCGTGCTCGGAAATCGAGCTGCATCGCGGACTCACCCCGTTGCAATCAACCCGCCAGGCTGACTCGGCCGACGGTATAGCGTGATACGATATACCTGCCAACGGAGAAGTCAACACCGATGCTCACCCCCCGGTTGACACTGTCCCCCTTGACGCCGCGACCCCACGGGGTAACTATCGCAGCACGATATATCGTGGCACGTCTGAGAGGGCAAGCAACATGGTCTCGCCGCTTCCGGAGCTCGGGCGGTTTGCCGAACCTGCCCTCCTCATTCTCGTCAGCCTGTCCGACGGCCCCAGACACGGCTACGCGATCATGGCGGACGTGGAGCAGGGGACCGGCCGGCCGATGGGCCCCGGGACCCTGTATGCCGCGCTGGCGAGGCTCGAGGGGCGCGGGTTCATCGAGGCGCTTCCGCCCGAGAACCGGCGTCGGCCGTATCGCCTGACGGCGCTAGGCGCGACAACGGTGGCCGAGCAGCTCCGCGAGCTATCCGCCTTCGCCGAGCTCGGCCTCCGCCGTCTCGAACAGACGGCGCGTTAAGCGGGCGGTGCGTCCCGTGATCGCCCTGCTGCTTCGCTTCTACCCGGCCCGCTGGCGGGCGCGCTACGGCGACGAGTTCGAGGCGCTCCTCTCGGAGCGGCCGTTGGGTCCGTTCGACGTGGCCGACCTCCTGCTGGGCGCCCTCGACGCCCAGCTCCATCTCAGAGGGCTTGGCTCCTACTCCGAACATCGAAGGGGGATACCCATGTCGCTTCGCATCGGTGGCTACGCTGCCATCGTCGGGGGCATCCTGTGGTTCGCCGGCCTTGTGCTGGCCCAGCTAGGCCACGGGGCGGGCCCGGGTCCGGTCATGGTTCTGCTAGGCACGCTTTCGCTGCTCGTAGGCATGACCGGCCTCAGCGCGTTCCAGGCACGGCGGACCCCCGCCTGACCTGGGCGGCGTTCGCCGTCCCCGCCCTCGGCGCTGTCGTGTCCGTGGTCGGCCTGATCGGGATGACCACGACCGGCGACGAGCCAGTCGTCGCCGGCGTCAGCGGCTGGTATCTGTGGTTCTTCGGCTCGCTCGGGCTCTTCGCCGGATCGGGCCTGTTCGCAATCGCGACCTGGCGCGTCCGAACCCTGTCGCGCCGGGCCGCGGCGCTGCTTGGCGCCGGCTGTGTCGCGATCGTGCCGGCAGCCATCGGCGGCTTCGGCGGGCCCGAGCTCGTCGCGCAGGTCCTCCTTGGCGCGTCGCTCGGGGCCTTCGCCGGGGGATGGCTCGCCCTCGGGGTGAGCGCGCTGCGCGCGGGCCCAACCACGGCTCCGATCCTGGGAAGCGCAGGGTCATGATCAGTGCTGAGCCGGGACCCGCGAACACGGGGTCGCTTCATCGACACGTCTTCGGCCCGGCAACGGACGTCGATCCCTCGCGGAGCAGTTCTTGCAGGGTCAGGCATGCCTCGTCGAAGCGGACGGCCCCAACCTCCTCGGCGTACATCCGCTCGATGTCACGCACGGCCCGCAACGCCTGCGCAACGACGCGCCGGCCATCGGAGGTCAGGCAGATCAGCTTGGCACGACCGTCACGTTCGTCGGGGCGCCGCTCGAGATACCCGGCCTGCTCGAGCTCGTCGACGAGCTCGTGCATCGACGGGCGGGTCAAACCGGCTCGCGCGGCCACGTAGGGACACCGGGTGCCCGTCCATTCGATGTTTCCGAACACCTGAAGGTGTGATTGCCGGAGGTTCGTGTAACCGGCCTCCT
>JBBQGI010000062.1:0-9553 GCA_038322875.1 Candidatus Limnocylindria bacterium
ATGCCTCGCGGCGAGCGGCGGTGCGCGCGAAGACGCGCAGCTCGGTGATCGGCCGCGCGGCCATGACCGCGCGGACCTGCCAAGCCGCCTGGGCTCCAACCCCGAACAGCGCCAGCACGTGCGCATCGGGTCGGGCCATCATCCGAGTGCCGACGCCGGACGCGGCTCCGGTCCGCATTGCAGTCAGCGTGGCGCCGTCGAGGATCGCCAGCGGCTCACCCGTCTCGGCGTCGAACCAGGCCAGCGTGGCATGAATCGTGGGCAGGCCGCGCGCGGAATTGCCGGGCATGACCGTCACCAGCTTGACCGATGCGCCTGCCCCTCCGGCCCGCACCCCCGGCATCAGGATCAGGTTGCCGTCTCCGATCGGGACGCGCGTACGAATGGGAGACCGATCCCGACCGGCCGCCACATCCCGGTAGGCGGCCTCGATCGCGTCGAGCAGCTGGGGCATGGGGGCGGCGGCGCGGACCTGGTCGGCATTCACGAAGCGCATCGGGTGAATGCTAGCCCGCGGGCGCCGGGAAGGGAACGAGATGAGTCCGGGAAGGCAGAGCCACCGCGCCGCGGGGTAAGGTACGCCGGCAGGCGCGATGGTCGGCAGCATGCCGCCGCGCCGCACGTCGAGGCAATGGCTACCGTGAACTGGTTCCCGATCCTCCTGGTGGTCCACATCGCGCTGGCGATCTCGCTGCTGGCGCCCAGCTTGGTGCTGCCGTTCCTGCTGCGCGACAGTGCCGGGGAGGCACGACAGGGCGCGGCGACGCTCCTCCTGATGAGGATGCACGGCACCGGGACCCCGCTGATAGCGCTCGCCTTGGCCCTCACCGGCATCGGCCTCGTGCTCAGCCTGGGCACCGAGATCCTGAGCAAGCCGTGGCTGCTGGTGGCGCTGGGGGTCTACGCCGCGAACCTGCTGCTGGCCGCCTTCATCTCCCGGCCGAACCTGCGCCGGCTGATGCGCCTCTCGAATCCCGACTCCGACCGGTGGCACGACCAGGCGCGCAGGGTGCGCTACCTGGCGTACGGGATGGCAGCTGCGACCGGGCTGATCGGGTTCCTGATGAGCACCAAGCCGGCGCTCTGGTAGGCGATCAGAAGACGTGCGGGAGCGGGAGGGGCTTGCCGAGCACGAGGTAGATGCCGGCGACCATGACCAGGACGGCGGCCACGAAGACGGCGAACCAGCGCAGAACGTCCCACATGGCCTCGGCTCCCGTGCGGTTGGCGTGTTCCCGGCCTTCCCGTGGTCGGCCTCCCGATTCTAGCAGCGCTTAGAATCCCCGCCGTGACCCTCCGCCTGTTCGACGCTCGCCGCGGCGAGATGGTGCCCTTCAGCCCCATCGGTCCCGGCCCGGTCGGCATGTACGTGTGCGGCGTGACCCCGTACGACACCGGGCACCTTGGCCATGCCTTCACCTACCTGGGCTTTGACGTCCTGCATCGCTACCTGGCCTATCTCGGACACCCGGTCGTCTATGTCCAGAACCTGACCGATGTCGACGACGACATGCTGCGCCGGGCACGCGAGACCGGCGAGAACTACCTCGACCTGGGCAACCGGCACGTCACCACCTTCCTGACCGAGATGGCGGCGCTCAACTGGCTGCCGCCCGATCGCTTCCCACGCGCCACGCAGCACATCGCCGAGATGATCGAGATGATCGAGAGGCTGGTGGCGCGCGGACACGCCTACGCTGCGGAGGGGCACGTCTATTTCAGCGTCCCCTCATGGCCCGCATACGGGGAGCTCTCGAAGCTGTCGCACGAGGACATGCTGCCGATCGCCATGGAGCGCGGCAGCCGGCCCGAGATGCCTGGACGCCACGATCCGCTCGACTTCGTGCTGTGGCAGCCTTCGCTCCCCGATGAGCCGGCATGGGACTCGCCGTGGGGCGCCGGCCGACCGGGGTGGCACATCGAGTGCTCCGCCATGAGCAGCGCCTACCTGGGCAACCACTTCGAGATCCATGGCGGCGGAGCCGACCTTGCCTTCCCGCACCACGAGTCGGAGATCGCGCAGACCGAGGGTGGCACGAGCGAGCGCCCATGGGTCGAGTTCTGGATGCATTCGGGGATGCTGCGGTACGGCGACGAGAAGATGAGCAAGTCGCTCGGCAACCTCGTGCTGGTGCGCGACCTCCTTGGCTCGTACAGCGGCGACGCCATCCGGCTATACCTGGTGAGCCACCACTATCGTGACGAGCTCACCTTCCGCGAGACCGATCTCGAGGCGGCGAGCGTCGCGGCGGCGCGACTCCGCAGCGCTTGCCTCCTCGCCGAGCAGATCGAGCCGTTCGCGCCGGCCGACGCCGATCCGGCGTCGCTCACTCCGGCCGTGCGCGTGCATCGCGACCGTTTCGTGGCCGCCATGGACATGGATCTGGACACGCCCACGGCCATGTTGGAGCTCTACGCGCTCGCCGGCCTGGCCCTGGAGGCGGACGAGCCGCGCCTGCAGGTCGAGGCCGGCTGGATGGTGCGCGAGCTCGGGGCGCGCATCCTGGGGCTGCGGCTGGCCACGGTGCCGAGCCTCGAGGAGGTGGGCGAGGCTGTGCCCACGTGACCGAGCCGCCGACGCCGGAATCCGATGACCTGGTCCCGGTCAGCGTGCGGCTGGGGACAGTGGTGCCCCCCGAAGACCCCGAGGACTGGACGCGACCGCTCACCTGGGTGGCGGCGCTCGGCATGCTGGCGGCGCCGGCCGTGGCGCTGGCGTGGTACACCCTGGGTGCACCCCAGGGAAGCGATCGCCCACTCGTCGGGACCTGGGCCGTGGCATTGACGCTGGTGATTGGCGCAGCGGCCGCTGGCGGCACTCAGATCGGCCGTCTGCGCGCATTCACGGGAACCGTTGGCGCGGGACTCCTTGGTGCGCTGCTGGTGGTTGCCGTCGGGGCCGTGAGCGCGGGTGAGCGACAGGTCGGCGCCGCCTCGCCGACGCTGGCGCACTCCGTGGTTGCCTCCGTCGCCGGGTTGGCCGGCGTCGCGCCCGCCGCCGCGCTGGCCGCCGGCGCGGCGGGATCCTGGTCGCGGCTGACGCGCGCCGTGGCCGCCGCGGCCCTCGGAGCGGTCGTGACCGCCGCCCTGCTGCCGAGCCTCTTCGCCGCCTAGGGCTGTCTCTCTCCCCGAAATGCCTGCCTAAGCGGTCCCCTTGCGGCTCAGCCGATCGGCCAGCCCCCCTGCCACCAGCGCCAGCCCGAGCACGATGATCGCCACCGCGCCGACCAGCCGGAACGCCTCTCCGCCGAAGGCGGTGGCGAAGGCCAGGTACGCGATCGCCGCCCCGATGGCAAATCCCGAGCCGATCCATTTGAAGGCCGGCAGGTCGGCGATCCAGCCGGCGGCATAGAGCCCGATGCCGATCGAGAAGGGAACCACCGTCCACAGGTAGGACCAGGCGCCCCATCGGTCGTTGAGGCTGGTGTACAGCAGCGCTCCGCCGACTCCGCCCAGGAAGGCACCGGGGATCACCATGCCGGCGCGCAGGCGTCGATTCGGGCCGGGCAGGGCGGCAGGGACCAGGAAGAAGGCGGAGAGGATGACCACGATGGCGGGCCACCAGTCGAGGAGCTCCTGGCTGATGCCGAGCCCGGAGAACCAGTTGCCGAGGGGCTCGCTGGCGAGCACCAGCACGCCGACCACGAGCAGGATCAGGCCCAGCAGCAGCTCGACGGCGCGGCTCATGGCGGCGAGTATAGTGCCGGCCATGCCCGATTCCCTCGGCCGACGATTGGTCTCCGGAGCCAGGACCTGGGCACGCCTGGCGCTCGGGTTAGTGGTGATCGGTCCCTCCATCCTCCTCATCTACGCGTGGGTAGAGGTGCTCAACAACCCGGGCTTCACCCTGGTTGACGGTTACTGGATCGGGCGGACCCCTTGGACGCCGATCGGCATCGTGACCTCGCTGGCGGGAGGCGTGCTGGGGCTTCTGGCCGCGGCCGTGGCGATCGCCATCGAGGGCGGCTGGTGGCGCCGTGCACTGCTCGTGCCGGCCTTCGTGGCCGCTGCGCTGTGGTGGCTGACGGCACTCGGGGTGATCCCGTACCCCCGCTTCCACGGCCCCGACCCGGTTGCGTTCGCCTACGACCTGCCCTCCACCGCTGCATTGCTGGTCCTGATGCCGGCGACCCTGCTGGCGGTCCTGGCGCTCGCGCCACCGACGCCGCATACGCCTCGCATGCAGATGCGCCCGGTGCCGGCACCTGAACCCCGCGGGGAAGAACCGCCCGACCTCGACCGGTGAAATTCAGCCGGGCGGCATGGCGAGGCGACCTCGGCGAGTCACGGTAACGAGCTGAAGGGCTACATCTCGCCTTCGAACGGGGGCTGGGGCATCCGCAGCGCGTGGTCCTGCCGGTAGCCGAGCAGGTAATCGGCTTGGATCAGGGTGTGGATCTGGCTCGTTCCTTCGTAGATGACCGATCCCTTGCTGTTGCGCAGGTAGCGCTCGACCGGGTACTCATCGCTGTAGCCGTACGCACCGTGGATCTGGATCGCGTCGAGGGCACTCTGCACGGCGTGATCGGTGGTGAACCACTTGGCGAGGCTTGTCTCACGCGTGTTGCGCTCGCCTGAGTTCTTCCTCCACCCCGCCTTGAAGACGAGCAGCCGCCCCGTCTCGATGCCGGCGTACATCTTCGCCAGCATCTGCTTCACCAGCTGGTGGCGCCCGATCTCCTCTCCGAACGCCTTCCGCTCGTGGGCGTACTTGACCGATGCGTCGAGGCACGCCTGCGCCAGCCCGACCGATCCCGCTGCGACCGTATAGCGGCCCTGGTCGATCGCACTCATGGCGATCGTGAATCCCTCTCCCTCCTCGCCGACGCGGTTGGCCAGGGGCACCTCGCAGTCGGAGAAGGTCAGGATCCCGGTGTTGCCGGCGCGGACGCCGAGCTTCCCGTGCAGCGACTCGGTCGAGAAGCCGGGGAAGCCACGCTCCACGATGAACGCGGTGATCCCCTTGTGGCCGGCTGCCCTGTCAACCGTGGCGAAGACCAGGAAGTGGTCGGCGGCATCGGCCAGGCTGATCCAGATCTTGCTGCCGTTCAGGATGTATCGGTCTCCATCCCGGCGCGCCGTGGTCGACAAGTTGGCAGCGTCGCTGCCGACGCCGGGCTCGGTGAGGCCGAAGGTCGCGAGCTTTTCGCCGCGCGCCTGCGGGACGAGGTACCTCTGCTTCTGCTCCTCGCTGGCCCACTGCAGGAGGGTCAGCGAGTTGAGCCCGGTGTGCACCGACAGGATCACCCGGAAGGCCGTGTCCGCGCGCTCCATCTCCTCGCAGAGGAGCGCGAAGGCGATGTAGTCCATCCCCGCCCCGCCATAGCGCTCCGGGATCGGCAGGCCCAGGAGCCCCGCGGCACCCATCTTCTCGTAGAGCGACCGGTCGTAGGTGGCGCTCGAGTCGAGCTCATGGATCCGGGGCAGGATCTCGCGCTCGGCGAACATGCGGGCCGAGCGCTGCACGTCGCGCTGTGCATCGGTCAGCGAGAAGTCGATCATGAGGTTTGGATTCTAGCCGCCCAGCGGGCGGGCAACGGCGGCTCGACGCGAATCCCGACCGTTGCCGTCAGACATGCTTGACGGGTCGCCGGTGCCCGACTAGCCTGATGATGACAGGAACCCCTGCCACGAATTGACAGGCTTCCTTTACTCGCGCGGGAGGCTTACTTGGATTTCGGTTTTCTGACCACCGGCCTGCTGACCGGCATGCGCGAAGGGGTCGAGGCGGCGCTCATCGTCAGCATCATCCTCGCCTACCTGGCGCGCACCGGGAACCAGCGCAGCTTCGGTCCGATCTGGATCGGCACAGTGTTGGCGCTCGCCCTCAGCCTCGGCGCCGGGATCGCGCTCTTCGTGACGATCGGCGAGCTGACGACACCCGCCGAGCAGATCTTCGAGGCGAGCACCATGCTGCTCGCCGCGGCGGTCGTCACCTGGATGCTGTTCTGGATGCGACGGACGGCGGCCAATCTCCGCGGCGAGCTGCACGCCGGGATCGACCGGGCATTGACCAACGGAAGCCTCTGGGGCCTCGCGGCGCTCGCCTTCGCCGCGGTTATCCGGGAGGGGCTGGAGACAGCTCTCTTTCTGCTCGGCCAGGTGACCGCTGCTTCCCAGGCAGAGGACGGCGCGGTCAGCACGTTGGTGGGTGCGGCGATCGGACTGGCAGCGGCTGCGCTCATCGGCTATGGCTTCTACCGTGGCGCGAGAGTGCTCAACCTGCGCACGTTCTTCAGTTGGACCGGGATCGGGCTCATCTTCATCGCGGCCGGCCTGGTGGCCAATGCCATGCACGAACTGATCGAAGTCAACGTGATCGGGATCGGCACCGGCGTCGCGTTTGACATCGGTTCCGTGCTCTCCCACGAGCCGGAGGGCGGGAACCTGCTCGGCCAGCTGCTGCACGCCGTCTTCGGCTACCACAGCGCCCCCGAATGGACGATGCTGCTCGTGTGGCTCGGCTACCTGCTCAGCGTACTGTGGCTGTACACGCGCCCGGTGCGGCCGGCTGCCTCGACCTCGAACCAGGTCGCGCAGCGTCCAGCCTCAACCTGACCCCGGCCGCGTCCTACGCCTCGCCGGCGACGCCCATGAATGCCAGCACCTGGCGCCACGCATCGTCCGAGGCAGCCGCATGCTCGCCGGAGCTCCGGTCGAAGAATGAGTGCGGCGCCCCCGGATAGATGACCGTTGTGTGGGTGACGCCGGCACGGTCCATCGCCTCGTCGAAGGTCGCGACGGCGTCAGGCCCGATCCCCTTGTCGGCCCCGCCCCAGATCGCCAGCACCGGCACGGTGAACTTCGACGTTTCGTCGGCGGGTGCCGGCAACCCGGCGCTGTTGGTCCCGACCGGCCAGCCGTAGAAGCCGATCACGCCCGCGACGTCGATATCGGCGGCGGCCTGCAGGTAGCTGAGCCTCCCGCCGAAGCAGAAGCCCACCGTATAGACGCGCGTGACGCTGCCACCGGCCTCCGAGCGCAGGTAGTCGGCGGCGGCCGATACGTCGGCGTTCAGCGTCTCATGGCGGGTGAGAGGGATGTGGCTGGCGTGGTCGAAATCGGGCCCGCGCTTATCGGTCTCCGCGGTGCGCGCGAAATAGTCGATCGCGATCGCATCCGCTCCGGCCTCGGCGAAGCGCAGGGCAAGCTCCTCGAAAAACGGATGCAGGCCGCGTACGTCCGGAAGGATGACGACCCCGGCTCCGCTGGGCGTCGCCGCCCGGGCGGCGTAAGCCGCCACCTGCGTCCCGTCGGGGGCGGTGACGGTCAGCGCGCCGGCATCGAGGGCGGCACCGCTGATAGGGGGCAGGGGAGGTCGAGCGTCGGCGTCGTAACACATGGCGGCGATCATACCCGCCCCGCGGGGAGCCTTATCCGATGAGGGCGACCGCCACCCAGGTGCCGAAGGCCAGCAGCCCCGCCACCAGTAGGTAGGTGGCAACCCGCAGGCCGAGCGGAGTCCTGTCGCCCATCGAGGCGCCGTCCGGCCCATGCCACAGCTCGCCCATGGTGGCGACCTGGCTGGGCGCCAGAAGCCAGCCGATGACGACCCCCACCAGGAGGCCGCCGACATGCCCGGTCCAGCTGATGCCGCGCAGAGAGAAGGTGAGCACCAGGTTGATGATCAGCAGGGTCCCGGCCTGGGAGAGGATGGCGCGCGCCTGGCGCCCGATCACCACGTGATGGCGCCGCGATACGACGAAGGCCATGCCCAGGAGCCCGAATATGGCCCCTGAGGCACCGGCCGCCGGGGTCTCGGGGGCCGCCAGGATCGTCAGGACGCTGCCGCCGATCGCGCACAGCAGGTAGGCCACCAGGTATTCGGTGTGGCCGTACATCTGCTCGATGATCGGGCCGAACAGGTACAGCGCGTACATGTTGAAGGCCAGGTGCAGCAGCCCCAGGTGCAGGAAGGCGCTGGTCAGGATGCGCCACCACTCGCCGGCGGCCACGGCCGGTCCGAAGACGGCGCCCTGCTCGACCAGCGGTCCGCCGCCGCCCATCAGGGAGAAGCCGGAGCCGCTCAGCGCTGCGTCGACCAGGAAGACCACGACGTCGATGGCGATGATGGCCCAGGTGATGTATGCCCCAAAGGTGGCATAGGCGCCGCGCGCGCGGTTGAACTGGCGTCGGGACGCGAAGTCGTGGCCGGTCTCCTTGAGGAGCCAGGCGATGCGGTTGGCGATCGCGCCGCGCTCCGCGGGGGGCGCTGCGCGGTCAGCCTCGCGATAGGCGGCGATCGCCTCCTCCAGCTCCCCATCCCGGACGCGCTGCTCAGCGACGGCGCGCCAGCCGAGCCAGGCATTGGAGCCGCCGCGCTCGGCGGCCGCACGCCAGGCAACCAGGGCACCAGCCTCGTCGTCGAGTCGGTAGCGGGCAGTGCCGATCGCCAGGACGGCGGCCGAGCTGATCTCAGGGTCGGGGTGGCCGGCCAGCGGGGAGAGGATCGTCACGGCCGCCTCGAGGTCGCCTGCATCGAGGAGGCGCTGCCCCTCTGCGAGGCGTAGCCGCGGTTCGTCGGACATCAGTCCGCGCATTATCGTCGGAAACGAAACGACCGCCGAGAGATTGGCACCTCGGCGGTCGTCAAGCGCCCCCTGGCGGGAACGGAGCCGTCCCGGCGTGAGCCGGAGCGGACATCAATCGCGCGGGTTACTTCGCGCGGCGCAGGAAGTCCAGCACGTCGTCGTAGCGGAAGCGTCGGTCGCCGCGCTTGCAGACCCGATAGAACGGGATCTCGCCGCGGTCGCCGAGGCGCTTGACCGTATTGACGTGCAGATGGAGCATCTCGGCGACCTCGGTCGCCGTGAGCAGCTTCCCAACCTCATTCGTCATCATCGGTGTTCGTATTCCCAGTGCTGTTGCGGCGCACCTGCACCCGTTGGGTGCGGAGGACGCGGCTTCTGGCCGGATAGTAAGGTTGAGGTGGGCTGCTGAGCCCCGGTACTTTCGAACCGCAGGTGGGGTACTTCGGAGCGCATGCCGGTATTCGAGCGACACGTCTTCGTCTGCACCCGGGGCGAGTGGTGTCCCTCGGTGGACGGCGACGGCCTCGGCGTGCACGCCGCGCTGAAGGCCGGGGTGCGCGGCACCGAGCTGGCAGGACGGGTGCGGGTCAACCACTCCGGCTGCTTCAGTCAGTGCGGCAATGGACCGATGGTGGTCGTCTACCCGGACGGCGTCTGGTACGCCGCCGTCACCCCCGCGGATGCGGGCGAGATCCTGGAGAGCCACCTGCTCGGCGGGCAGCCGGTGGAACGGCTGCGCTACGACCCGGCGGAGTACGGATCGCACCAGCTCGAGCGGGACGCGGATGGCCGGCCGATCGGCCGCACGAGACCGTGGCCGGCCGGCAGCGAGTGAGCGAGCCGGCCCCCATCCACCTCCATATCCGTCCCCGACTGCGACCGATCGGCGAGGCGCTCTTCCCCGATTGGCTGGCGACCGCGCTCGGGACGCATATCTGGGCATGGCGGCCGCTCAGCGACGGGGAGCTCGCCCACGAGGTGGCTCACGTCCACCAATGGCGGGACCACGGCGTGCGATTCCC
>JBBQGI010000063.1:0-9398 GCA_038322875.1 Candidatus Limnocylindria bacterium
TGGCGCTCGCCGCGACGGCGGCCGCGAATGGAAGGGGGTCGGGCGGTGTCTCTGCGCGGTCGATCGCCGTCAGCCAGGCACCGATGGAGCCGAGGATGATGCCGCCCGCCAGGAGGATGCCGAAGGCGATGAACCACGAGAGGAGCACCGCGGAGCGTGGCACCGCGCGAACCGCCATCCAGGCGACCGTCCCCCGGCTGCGCTCGTGCGCCATGGTCAGTGCCGCAAGGCCGGTGGCGATGCCGATGGCTCCGCAGGCGGCAACGGCAAACCAGAAGCCGGCGCCGCCCACCGCCGTCACGCCGGAGAGCCCCGGGGGCAGCGCAATCACCCCCAAGCCTCCGATCAGCGGGATGGCTACCAGCAGCATCATGCGGAAGCTGATCCACATCTCGTGAAGCGCCATGCGGGTCAGCGTGCGCATCCGATTCATGCGGTCGCTTCCGCCGAAAGCGTAGTGACCGAGTCGAGGTCGGCGAGCGCCTCGATCCCGCGCAATGAGAGCGTCAGCTCATGTGAGTCAAGCTCGCTGATGGGCGCGTGCAGCACCAGGCGCCCGTCGCGCAGGAACGCGACCTGGTTCACCAGCCCGGCCTCGCTCGCCGGGTAGCGACTGGCGATCAGCACGGTCCGGCGTGCGCCGGGGATGGCCAGCAGCCGAGCCCGCTCTTCCTGCTCGACGGCGCGCAGCGGCTCGTTGAGCAGCAACACCTCCGGGTCGGTGAGCATGGCTGCGGCGAGGGCCACGCGCTGGGTCAGCGGCTCTCCGCCCCGACGCACGGGCTCGTCGAGGTAGCCACCAAAGTGGTACCGCTCGGCCAGTGCGTCGATCCGGCGGGCGCGGTCGCGCGAGTCGTACTCCGCGATGCGGCCTGCGAGGTCGAGCACCTCGCGCGGCGTCATCCAGGCGTAGATCCCTGCCTCCGGCCCGACGTAGCCGACCCGGCGGACCCAGCCCGTCGGCGACCTGTCGGCACGGGGCACCCCGGCCAGCCGAGCAGACCCGGAGGTCGGATGCGAAAGGCCCGCCAATACGCGCAGCAGCATCGACGCGGCCGCCTCGGGGCGAGACGTGACCAGGAGCCGAGCGCCCACCTCGACCACGAGGGAAACATCGGCGAGGATCTGTTCACCGCGCTCACTCCGGCTGATGCCTTCGCACACGACGGCCGAGGGCTTGAGCGTGCCGACCGATCGCGAGGCCCACAGCGCGTCGGGCGTGGAACTCGTCAGGGTCACTTCTCCTCGGTCGTGGCGGGGCCGACGGGCGGCCAGTCTAGCATGGGCCCCGGCCACCCCCTTGACGGGTCCCGAATGCGCCCATATCATAAGCCTCCGCTTATATCAATCCGCATTTGATAAAGAAGCACTTCACTATGACCCTCGCCCCGGAGACCCGCGCCGAGCGGGACCTGCGACGCCTGCGGACGATGTATCGCGCCCTTGGCGACGAGACGCGGCTGCGGGTCATCAGCCTGCTCGCCGAGTTCGGCCCGATGCCTGTCAACGAGCTGTCGGCGCGCGTCGTCCTGTCGCAGCCGCTCATCAGCTGGCACCTGCGCATCCTGCGCCTGGCCTCGCTGGTCGAGACGCAGCGGCAGGGGCGCGAGGTGATCTGCCGGCTCCGGGTCGCAGCCTTCGAAGAGCTTCACGAGACCGAGGCCCGCTTGATCGGCGGCACCTCCGGGATCGGCACATCGCGCCCCAGCGGCGCGCCCGAGGTGGCCGATGTCCGCTAGCCCTCCACGCGCCGGCGACCTGCCGCACGGCGGTCCGCTCCTCTCCGATCGCGTCAAGGAGGCGGTCCGCTCCTTCTTGGCACCGATCGTGCGGCTTGCCCAGCGGCTCGGCATCACCCCGAATCGGGTGACGGTGATCGGCTTCGGCGTGGTGGTGATCGCCGCCGTGCTGGTCGCGGCCGGCCATCTCGTGATCGGCGCCATTGTCCTGGTCGCCGGATCGCTCCTCGACGCGGTCGATGGCGCCCTGGCCCGCGCAACGGGTGGCAGCACCGCCTTCGGCAGCTTCCTCGACTCGACCCTCGACCGGGCCGCGGAGGCGATCCTGTATGTCGCCATCGTCGTCTACTTCGTGCGGGAGCCCGGCGACCCGCTCTGGCCGGTGGTGCTGGCGCTCGCTGCGCTGAGTGCATCCTTCATGGTCAGCTACACGCGCGCCAAGGCGGAGGCGATCGGCGTCTCCGCTTCGGTCGGCCTCGCGCCGCGAACCGAGCGCCTGGTGCTCGTGGTCGCAGGCATCGCCCTCGCCGGGCTCGGCTTCGAGATCGGCCTGATCGGTGCAGTAGGCATCATCGCCACCCTGGCGGTGGCAACCACGGTCCAACGCATCTGGCACGTCTGGCGGCAGGTCGACGAGATCCCTCCCGCGGCCGCCAGCACCGGCGACACCAGACAGGAGAGATAGCAACGTGGCGAGCAGCAACAGCAAGAACGGGCATCGGCCCGCGGACGGCAAGATTCGAGTGGCGATCGTGGGCGTCGGCAACTGCGCCTCGAGCCTGGTCCAGGGTCGGTACTACTACGAGAAGACCAAGGACACCGATCACGTGCCGGGGTTGATGCACGTGAACCTGGGCGGCTATCACATCCGCGACATCGAGTTCGTGGCCGCCTTCGACGTCGACAGGACGAAGGTCGGCAAGGATCTCTCCGAGGCGGTCTTCGCCGGGCAGAACAACACGTTCAAGTTCTCTGACGTGCCGCACACCGGGGTCACCGTCGACCGCGGGATGACCCACGACGGCCTGGGCAAGTACCTCTCCGAGGTGATCGAGAAGGCCCCCGGCCCGACCGCCGACGTGGTCGGGATCCTGAAGGAGCGCAAGGTCGACGTGATGGTCTCCTACCTGCCGGTCGGCAGCGAGGAGGCGACCAAGTGGTACGTCGAGCAGGCGCTGCAGGCCGGCGTCGGCTTCATCAATGCCATCCCGGTCTTCATCGGGCGCGAGCCGTACTGGCAGCGGCGTTTCGCCGAGCGCGGACTGCCGGTCATCGGCGACGACATCAAGAGCCAGGTCGGCGCGACGATCACCCATCGCGTCCTGACCCGTCTCTTCATGGACCGTGGGGTGCGGATCGACCGCACCTACCAGCTCAACTTCGGCGGCAACACGGACTTCTTGAACATGCTAGAGCGCGAGCGGCTCGAGTCCAAGAAGATCAGTAAGACGAACGCGGTAACGTCGATGCTCGACTACGAGATCGCGCCCGAGAACGTGCACGTCGGGCCGTCCGACTACGTCCCGTGGCTCAAGGACCGCAAGTGGTGCCACATCCGCATGGAGGGGACCACGTACGGCGACGTGCCGCTCAACCTGGAGCTGAAGCTCGAGGTGTGGGACTCGCCGAACAGCGCGGGGGTGATCACCGATGCGATCCGGTGCCTGCGCCTCGGCCTAGACCGGGGCCTGGTCGGCACGCTGGTCGCTCCATCGGCGTACTTCATGAAGAGCCCACCCCGCCAGATCCACGATGACGTGGCGCGCGAGCGGGTCGAGGCCTTCATTCGCGGCGACGACAATGAGACGCTGGTCGGCACCGAGACGCCGCCGAAGAGCACGCAGCGCAAGCTCACACCGGCCAGGGCCAAGGCCGCCGTCAGTTCCCACTGAGCCGGTGTCCACGACGGCCAGCGCCTCGGAGGTCGAGCGATCCGGCGTCACCAGCGCCGGCGAGCGTCGACGGGAACAGCTCACCTACTGGGCCTATCGGCTCGGGGAGCGGGTCATCGGCCTGTTGCCGCGCTGGCTGGTGCTGCCGCTGGCCGCCGCCGCCGGCAACGCCGCGCACGACCTGACCGCCGACAAGCGCCGCCTGGTCCGCGAGAACGTGGCGCAGGTCATGCACCTCCCGCCCGAGCACCGACGCGTGCGTCGCGCGGCACGGCGCGCATTCCGCAACTACGCCAAGTATCTGGTCGACGTGATGCGCCTCGACACGCTCGAGTCGGCCGACGTGGCCAAGCTGGTCGCGATCGACAACCTGGAGCTGCTCGACGAGGCGAGCGCCAAGGGCCGCGGCGTGCTGCTGTGCACCGTCCACGTGGGCGGCATGGACCTCATCGCGCCGGCCCTGCGTGGCCACGGGCACGACCTGCACGTGGTGGCGGACGACACCACCTATGGCCGCCTGTACGAGCACCTGCGCTCGATCAGGGCGCGCCACGGCCTGATCCTGATCGGGTGGCGGAGCCTGCGCGGCCTCTTCCGCGCGCTCAAGGAGGGTTCCAACCTGGTGCTCTTCTGCGACGGCGGGTATCGCGACGGCGACGTGCCGGTGGAATTCCTGGGAGAGCCGACCACCTTCCCGGCCGGCCCGGCAGCTCTCTCCGCGCGCTCGGGGGCACCGATGCTGCCGGTCGCCTGCAGCCGCCTGCCCGACGATCGGTTCCGGACCCGAGGGCTGCCCCTCATCACGGCGACCAGCGACGAGCCAGCTGAGCTCTACCGCGCCACCCAGGCGCTCGCCGACGCGCTCGGCAGCGTGATCGCCGAGGATCCCGGCCAGTGGTACATGTTCCGTCCCGTCTGGCCGCAGACCGATGCCGACCGTGCACGGGCTCGCGCCGCCCTGGAGGCTGCGCGACGCGGCGATGACTGGAGCAAGCGGCCCGCGTGATGGGAGGTCTCCTGCTGGGCGCCGGCCTGCGCGTCGCAGACCTGATCGCCCACCTGCTGCCGCGTGGTGCGGCGTATGCACTGGCCGGCCTGGCCGGCCGCGCCTGGCACCGATTCGCACCGGCACGGCGGGCCTTGGTCGCCGATAACCTGGCACGCGTCTGCGCCGCGACCGGCAGACCGACCACCGGGCGGGCGTTCCGACGGCTTGTGCGGCGAGCATTTGTCGAGCATGCCCGGTACTACCTCGAGGTACTGCGCATCCCGCATGACTCAGTCGCCGAGATCGAGGAGATGGTCAGCGCCGACGATTGGGATCACTGGAAATCCTTCCTGGGCCAGGGCGCGGTGGTGGCCACCCTGCACTTCGGCAACCCCGAGCCCTACGGCTCGTTCCTGGCGGCACATGGGCTGCATGCCGTGGTGCCGATCGAGGAGATCCGGCCAAAGGCGCTCTTCGACTTCCTGCTGGCTCGACGTGCAACCGGTCGTGGGGTCGAGAGCATTCCGCTCTCGCGCGCCCGAAGACCCATGGTGGAGGCACTGCGCAACGGCGGCATCGTCGCCGTGGTCGCCGACCGTGACATCGCCGGCAACGGCCTCCGAACGAACCTCTTCGGCGCTCCCGCCAGTCTGCCGATCGGGCCGGCCAGCCTGGCGCTTATGACCGGCAGGCCCCTGGTGGCGGCGGCCTGCTGGCGCATCGGCCCGGAGCACTTCCGCGCCAAGGCGTGGCTCGTCGAGGCTACGCTCCCCGGCGACCGCAAGGCGGACGTGGCGGCACTCACCGAGGCGATGGCGTGCGGCTTCGAGCAGGCGATCGCCACCGCCCCGGAGCAGTGGTTCGGCTGCTTCCAGCCGATCTGGACCGATGGCGGGGTACCGCCCCATGACTGAGCGCGTTGCGGCGCCGCGGGGCGGTGGAGCCCGTGGCCGCGCCGACATGCACCTCCACACCCTCTACTCCGATGGCACCATGGAGGTCCAGGCGCTGCTCGACCGCGTGGAGCGGCACACCGAGCTCGACCTGATTGCGGTGACCGACCACGAGCGGATCGACAGCGCACTCCGCGCACGCGAGCTGCATGACGCGGGCGACTATCACTTCGGACTGGTCGTCGGCGAGGAGATCACGACGCGACGCGGGCACCTGCTGGCCCTCTTTCTCACCGACCGGATCCCGCCGCTGCGGCCGCTCGAGGAGACGATCGCACGGGTCCACGACCAGGGCGGGATCGCGATCGCCGCGCATCCGCTGGCGCCACTCACCCCGAGCCTGGGGCGGCGCAGCCTCCTGCGGCTCCACCATGACCCCGACCTCCGGCATCGGCTCGACGCGATCGAGATGCTCAACCCGAGCGTGGCCGGCAAGGCGCGGCGGCCCCATCGCACGGCGCTCAACAAGGTGATGGGCCTGGCAGCGGTCGGCAACTCGGATGCACACGTGCTCGAGCACGTCGGGACCGGCTGGACCTGGTTCCCCGGGTCGAGCGCCGACGACTATCGGGCAGCCATCGCCGCCCGCACAACCCAGGCGGAGGGCGAGTACTGGACCCACTGGCACAACGTCAGCGTCTACGGGCGTCAGCTGATGGCCAAGGCCCGGCACCTGCGGCATACTCTCCGCCCCACAGGAGAGTGGCGATGAGTGAGTCGATCGCTCCGCCGGCGCCACCCGCGCAGGCCGGCGAGCCTGCCCCCCCCGCCAAGCCGGTCGCCAGCCGCGCGCCGCTGAAGATCGGGATCGTGAGTCCCTACGGCTATCCGCATCCCGGCGGCGTCAACGAACACGTCCGGCACACCTACGAGGCCATGCGCCGGATGGGCCACGACGTCTGGATCATCACCAGCAAGTACGGCAAGGAGCGGACCGACGGGGGCCACGTCGTCCGCCTGGGCACCGGCTTCGCCATCCCGGCCAACGGCAGCATGGGCCGCGTCACGCTCAGCTGGCGGTTCAAGGAGCGGGCACGCGAGCTGCTCGCCGAGCATCGGTTCGACATCCTGCATTTTCACGAGCCATTCGTGCCATTCCTGTCGCCCACCGTCCTCGACCAGTCCGACACGGTCAACGTCGCCACCTTCCATGCCTTCGGCGGCTTTTCTCCGTCCTACTGGGTCGGCAAGCGCTTCGCCGGGCACCTGGCGGCCAAGCTGCACGGGCGGATCGCGGTCAGCGGGGCGGCGCGGCACTTCATCAGCCGCTACTTCCCCGGCGACTACGAGATCATCCCCAACGGAGTCGACCTGGACCGATTCGCCGATGCCGAGCCCTTCGAGGAGCTGCGCGACGGCACCATCAACATCCTCTTCGTGGGTCGTTTCGAGGAGCGCAAGGGACTCATTCACCTGCTGCGCGCCTATCACCGCCTGCGCAAGCGGCACATCGATGCGCGGCTGCTGGTGATCGGCACCGGCCCCCGGGCGCGCGAGTACCGTCGCTTCATCGGGCTGCGTCAGATCCGTGACGTCGAGTTCCTGGGTCGCGTCTCGGACGACGCCAAGGCCCGCTACTTCGCCAGCGCCGACATCTTCTGCTCGCCGGCGACCGGGCAGGAGAGCTTCGGCATCGTGCTCCTCGAGGCGATGGCCGCCGGTGTGCCGATCGTCGCCTCGGACATCCATGGCTACAAGAACGTGGTCCACCGCGGCGTACAGGGTCTGCTCGTCGAGCCGCGGAACCACGGTGCGCTGGCGGCGGCGCTCTATCGCCTGGCGAGCGACCCGGAGCTCCGCATTCGGATGGGCGAGGCGGGACGCGCCAGGGCGCCGGAATACTCCTGGGATCGCGTCACCGAGCGCATCGTCGAGTACTACCACGAGGTCCGCGAGCAGGCGCTCAGCTCGGGTGCGGTCCGCCGCTAGAGCGGCTTGCGATAAACCCGCTCGGTGCGGACAACCTCGAAGCCGACTGATTCGTAGACACCGAGGGCCCCATGCGGGTTCTCGGCGTCGACCCCAAGTCCGGCGCTGGTCATGCCGGCCTCGCGCAGGACGCGGAGGCTCTGCGCCACCAGGGCGCGGGCGATCCCCTGCCGGCGCCAGGCACGCCGCACCCCGACCGAGTTGACCCAGCCGCGCCGCAGCCCCAGCTCCTCGTTCGTCTCGCGATCGATCCGGTTGAGGACCTGCCCAACGATCTCGTCGCCCTGCCAGGCGATCACCCAGAGGCTCATCTCGCGGCGCGGATCGGTCCGCTTGCGCTCGAAGCTCGCTTCAGAGTCGTCGACCGAGCCCCAGTGGTCGCGGAATACCTCGACCTCCACCTCCCAGATGCGCCGCAGGTGCTCTTCGAGCGCGGGCCGCAGCTCGATTCCCGCGGGTAGCGGCAGCTCCGGGATATCGTCGAGGTTGGGTCGGTTCATCTCGAAGTCGTAGCGGACGATCGCGAAGTCGTTGGCCTCCAGCAGCTCGATGCGCTCCGCCTCCTTGGCGCCGATCCAGCTGTCCATCCGCTTCGCCATGCCGCCGGGGTGGCTCGCTGCCAGCTCAGCTGCGCGCTCCTCCAGCCAGCGCAACAGCGCTTCTCCGAGGCCGCGGCCGCGCCAGTCCGGATGCACCTGCCACCAGACCCCATAGTTGCGGCTGCCGTCGTTGTCCTGCTCCCAGCCGCCCTCGGCGTAGGCGACCAGCTTCCCGTTCACGTCCGCGAACAACAGGTCCTCCTGGGGGTCGAGCCCCGAGGGGTGGTCGAGCCAGCTGGCGATCTGCGCGGTGGAGAGCCGGTGCGGGATGTCATCCGCGGCCATCCCGGCGTTCACGAGCTCGCTGATCGCGGCGTCATCGGCGGGACGCTGCAGCCGGCGCAGGCGCAGGCCGGGAATCTCCGGGGCGTACGACAGCTCGATCGTCATCGGTCCAGCACCATCGGCTTGTGGTAGGCGCCCGAGCGGAGATGCACCCCGAAGCCAGCGCGCTCGTAGACGCCCAGCGCGCCGGTCGGGTTGTCGGCGTCGACGCCCAGCCAGGCGCTGGTCATGCCGCGCTCGCGGAGCAGGGACAGGCTGCGCCCCACCAGCGCGGCAGCGAGTCCGCGACGTCGCCACGGGCGCCGCACGAAGACGCTGTCGAGCATGCCGCGGCGTCGCTTGAAGGCTGCGTTCTCCTCCGCGTCGATGGCGTTGATCACAGCCCCGGCGATCTCGTCGCCGTCCCAGGCGATGACGAAGAGCGACGGGTCGAAGTTGGGGTCGGTGAGCCACTGCTGGAACCTTCCCTCGGAGGCATCGAAGCCGCCCCAGTGGTCCATGAATGCCTCGGAGTCGGCGGCGAACAGGCGGCGGTAGCCGTCCAGGTCGCTGACCGGCCGGATCTCCATGCCCTCCGGCACCGGCGGCTCCTCGACCCCCTCCAGGTCGGGTCGCAGCATGTCGAAGAAATACCGCCACGGCTCATAGCCCGCCGCGGTCAGGAGGGCTACCGCGCCCACGCGGCGCTCCGGCGCGAACGCGCCGTAGTCCTTCGGCATGTCGTCTGGGTGGCCGGCGGCGATGTCCAGCATGCGTGCCTCGTTGTGCGCCAGGATCGCGGATCCCACCCCGCGACGGCGCCCGGGAGGATCGACGTGCCCGCGGGTGCGGTACTCGCGCCGGCCATCGGTCGTCTGCACCCAGTCGACGACTCCATAGCCCACCACCATTCCCTCGGCCGTGGCGACCACGATGTCGAGCGCCGGGTCGAAGTTGTCCGACGGGGTGAGCAGCCAGTTCCTCATGCCGGCCTCGCTCGAGTGCTCGTCGATCTCATCGGCGGCGTTGGCGGC
>JBBQGI010000064.1:0-9289 GCA_038322875.1 Candidatus Limnocylindria bacterium
CGCCATGTTGAGCGTCGTCTCGTACTCGATGGCGGCCTCGCGCAGGTCGCAGTGGCCGATCGCCTCGCAGGTGCATTGCAGGCAGCGTCCCGCCTCCGCCATCGCCTGGTCGCCCGAGTAGCCGAACTCGTATTCGCCGAAACCGGTCTTGCGCTCTTCCGCGCCGAGCTTGCCCATCACCGCCTTCGGCTCCTTCACGTCGTCGGTGAACGGCACGATCGTCAGGAAGCTGGGCTGCGGCTCTGAGACGATGCGGCGCACCTGCGGGTCGTCCAGGTCGTGGCCGCGCAGCCAGTAGTCGATGGCGTAGGATGCGCGCCGCCCCTCACCGATCGCCTCGACCACGGTGGTCGCGCCGGCGCGTACGTCGCCCGAGGCGAAGACCTTCGGCAGCCCGGTGCGGAAGATGTCATCCTCGCTCACCAGCGTGCCCCGGCGGCTCGTCTCGAGCTGGGCCTTGATCTCCTCGGGCTCGCTGGCGATCCAGGACAGCTCGGGTCCCTGGCCGATGGCACCGAGCACCGTATCGCAGCTCACCACGAACTCGGTGCCCGGCATCGGCTCCGGGCGACGACGGCCCTTCTCATCGGGCTCGCCAAGGAACATGCGCTGGAACTCGACGCCGGTCACCTTGTTGCGCTTGTCGGTCATGATTCGCACCGGCGCGGCCTGGAAGATGACCCGCGCGCCCTCTTCGATCGCCTCGTGCACCTCGTCCTGCGCGGGCATGTCCTTCAGGTCGCGACGGTAGACGAGGGTCACCTCGGCGGCCGACTGGCGAATGCTGGTGCGGGTGCAGTCGATGGCGGTGAAGCCACCGCCGATGACCACGACCCGCGCATCCCTGAGCGCCGGGATCTCGATGCCGCGCGAGCTGTTGTAGAGGTTCTCCAGGGCGTTGACCACGCCGTCGGCGTCTTCGCCGGGGATTCCCATCTCGTTGGACTTGTAGCAGCCGATGCCGACGTAGACCGCGTCGTACCCCTGCTCCAGCAGGTCGGCGACGTGGAAATCGCGCCCCAGGCGCATGTTCGGCTTGAAGGTGGCGCCCAGCTCCCAGACGTGGTTCAGCTCGCGGTCCATCCACTCCTTCGGCAGCCGGTAGGCCGGGATCCCGTAGCGGAGCATGCCGCCCTGCTCCGGATCAGCCTCGAAGACGTCGCAGTGGTGCCCCCGCAGCTGCAGGTAATACGCGGCCGCCATGCCGGCCGGCCCGGAGCCGATGACCGCCACGCGGCGACCCGAGTCAGGCTCGCGCGGCCACGGCGTGGGTGCCGGGGCGTCGACCTCGAGCACGCGGTCCGCGCAGTACCGATGCGAGTCGCGGATGGCGATGGCGGTATCAACCTCCTCGCGCCGGCAATGCGTCTCGCAGGGCGCGGGGCAGACGCGGCCGAGGATGGCGGGGAACGGGAGGGAGCGCTTCAGGATGCGCGTCGCCTCCTCCCAGTTGCCCAGGGTGTTCTGCTTGAGGTAGCCGGGGATGTCCACCCGGGTCGGGCACTTGAACTGGCAGGGCGGCAGGCAGTAGGCGTCGTGGTCGCTGAAGATCAGCTCCAGCACCATGCGTCGGTTCTCGACCAGGCGATCGGAGTGGGTGGTGATGACCATCCCCTCTTCGATCTGCGTACCACACGAGATGGGTGTGTTCTCCTGGCCCTCCACCTCGACGACGCAGATGCGGCAGGCCCCGTAGGGCGCCAGCTTCGGCTCGTAGCAGAGGGTCGGGACGTCGATGCCGAGGACGCGGGTGGCCTGCAGGATGGTCTGCCCCTCCTCAGCCTCGACCTGCTGTCCGTTGATCGTGACCCAGAGCTTGCGAGTGCCCGGCACCATCGGCCAAATGGGGGTGTAGTCCTCCGGACGCAGCGGCGCGCCCTTGCCGTTCCCGTTGCCGTTGGTCGCGAAGCTCATGGCCGGTGCATCTTAGAGGCCCGCCAGCGGGACGAGAAGCGGAGGCTGCTGGGCCGTGCTGCAGGAGCCGGCCAGGCATTCGCCGCGCTCTGCATGCGCGCGGTACTCGTCGGGGAAGCGGTCCAGCGTGGTGAGCATCGGTCCGGGGGCACGTGCTTCCAGCTGGCAGAGCGCCGTGTCGCTCATTTTGCGCGACAGCTCACGGAGCAGGAGCAGGTCATTCGGCCGCGGACTGGCGGCCAGGATGCGATCGAGTGTCTCGACCAGCCGCTTGGTGCCGATTCGGCAGGGGACCGCCTTTCCGCACGCCTCGCGCGCCGAGTAGTCGAGGAAGAAGCGGGCCGTGTCGACCATGCAGGTATCGGCATCGGTGACCAGGACCTGTCCAAGGCCGATGCCGACGCCGGCCGCGTGGAGCGCGTCGAAGTCATAGGTGGTGGTCAGCTCGGTGGCGGCGATGGCGCCGCCACCCGGTCCGCCGACGAAGACCGCCTTGGTCGTCCCCGTGCCTCCCCCGGCGAGCGCCACGATCTCGGAGAGCGGCGTGCCCAGGGCCACCTCGGCAAGACCCGGCTCGGCCACGCGGCCGTAGATGCTCACCAGCTTGGTGCCCGGTGCGTCCTTCAAGCCGACGGTGCGGAACTTCTTGGCTCCGTGG
The DNA here is from genome assembly GCA_038322875.1 of Candidatus Limnocylindria bacterium. Lineage (GTDB taxonomy): Bacteria > Chloroflexota > Limnocylindria > QHBO01 > QHBO01 > CF-167. The sequence goes on from JBBQGI010000064.1 coordinate 2,573, forward strand.
CGAGCGATCCAGGCCGCGTGGGCCAACGTCTCGCCGTTCTGGACGACCGTCGGTGCGCCTTTCAGCCCGCGCTCCGTCGGGTATGGCGGGCGGATGACCGGCATGCCGCGGTCACCGGCGAGGGCGGCGAGCAGGGCGGTCTCCTCGCCCGCGACCAGGGCGCCCGATCCCTCCTGCACAGTGACCACGCACGAGAAGTCGGTGCCCAGCACCAGGTAGCCGGCGAGGTGCGCCGCCTCCGCTTCGGCGATCGCCGCGCGGAGCCGCTCGATGGCGATGGTCCAGTCGCGACGCACGGCGATGATGGCGTCGGACGCGCCGCTGGCGAAGGCCGCGACCAGGATGCCCTCCAGCAGGAGATGCGGATCGCCCTCGGCCAGCGCCCGGTCGCCGAGCGCGGTCGGATCGGCGCCGATCAGGTTTGCGACGACCACCTTGCCGTCAGCGGCGGTGGCACGAGTGGCCCGCCACTTATCCGCGGTTGAGAAGCCGCCGCCACCGCGGCCGCGCAGTCCTGCCGCAGCGACCTCGTCGATCGTTCCCTCGGGGCCGAGCTTCTCGATGGCTCGAGCCAGACCCTTGTACGCGCCGTGCTCGCGGGCGCTCGCCAGGCTGGTCGGGTCAACCGTGCCGATGCCCGCGAGCAGCCGTTGCTCGCCGCCCGGCAGGATTCGGATCTGCGGCGAAAGGCCAGTCTGACGATCCATCAGGAGACGGCCTGTGCCGCACGCCCACGGGGCGGGGTCTTGCGGCGTTCCGCGACCACGTGACGGCCCTGCTCCACGGTGAGTGGCCCGTATACCATCGTGTCGATGCGGAGGGCGGGGGAGAGGGCTCCGGCGGCGACGTCGTCGCTCGTCTCGAGGGTGAAGGCGCCGTCCGCAGTGCTCTCGCCGGGGGAGATCCCGAGGTCGGTGCGGAGCGCAGCCAGCAGGGCGTCGCCACCCGCGAAGCGACAGGCGGCGCAGGTGCAGACGGTGACCAGGTGCCCATCGGCGGGGAGCAGGCGGAAGCCGCCCAGCCCGGCTGCGCCGAAGATCTGCGCCCAATGGATCGACATCCGCTCGCTCGCCTCGCGCAGCGCACGCTCGGGTAGGTAGCCATAGCGCTCTTCGACGGCCGAGAAGATAGCGACCAGCGCCTCTGGGCGGCCGCCGAGGCCGTCGATCACGCCGTGCAGCCAGGTCGTGTCGATCGCCTCGTCCCAGCGAGCTGCGTTGCGCATCGGCTCAGCCGGCAAGCCGGCACGCCGGTAGGCATTTGGATCCTTGCGTTCGTCGTAGATCTCCGGCATGCCGTAGCGGATCCGCTTGCCGGTCGAGTCGAAGCCGCTCATGTCGATCGCCTCCACGGGGCAGACCTGAGCGCACTGGAAGCAGACCTCGCACTTGTGCTCGCCGAACGGGTCGTAGATCAGGTCGAGGCGACCACGCCAGCGGTCCGGCATGGTCGGGCGCGACTCGGGGTACTGGTTGGTGACCTTGGGCGCCCAGTAGTTGCGCCCGGTCTGGCGCAGCCCCTTGAGGATGCCGAAGCCGGGGATCCTCACAGGTTGAAGACCAGCACCGCCACGGCGGTGACCAGCAGGTTGACCATGGCCAGCGGCAGGAGCACCTTCCACGCCATCCCCATCAGCTGGTCGATCCGGACGCGGACCAGCGTGGCCCGCAGCCAGACCGCCACGGCGATGAAGATGTACGTCTTGATGAAGAACCAGAGCACGCCGTAGAGCGTGCCGACAAAGCCGTCGAGCTGGTCGGGGAACGGCCACGGCGCCAGCCAGCCGCCGAAGAAGAGCGAGATCATGATCCCGCTCATGATGAAGAGGGCCACGTACTCGGCGAAGAAGAAGAAGCCGAAGCGCATGCCCGAGTACTCGGTGTACGGGCCCGCCACCAGCTCGCTGTCGGCCTCGACCATGTCGAATGGGGTGCGGTTGATCTCCGCCAGCGACGCGATGTAGAAAATCCCCAGCCCGATCGGCTGCCAGATCAGCATCCAGCCGTGGGCGCGCTGCCATTCGATCAGCTCGCGGAAGTTGAGGGTCCCGGCCAGGACCACGGCGCCCACCACCGACAGGGTCAGCGGGATCTCGTAGCTGACCATCTGGGCCGCGCTGCGCAGGCCGCCGAGCAGCGAGTACTTGTTGTAGCTCGCCCAGCCGGCCACCAGCAGCCCGACCACCGAGAGGCCCAGGACGGCGAAGAAGTAGACGATGCCGATGTTGAAGTCGGCGGCGATGGCGCCCGGCGCGAACGGGATCACCAGCATGCTCATGGCGGCCGCCATGTAGACCATCCACGGCGCCAGGGTGAAGGTGGCGCGATCGGCCTGGTCTGGGATGTGGTCCTCCTTGGCGAGCACCTTGAAGCCGTGAATCGTGCTCTGGAACATGCCCCACGGGCCGATGCGGTTGGGGCCGTAGCGGAGCTGCGCGCCGGCGATGATCTTGAGCTCCATCTGGATCACCACGAACGCGGTCGGCACGGTGAGCAGCAGGATCAGGGTGGTGGCCAGCAGGAAGCGCAGGACACCGAGTACCAGCTCCCAGGTCATCTACTTGTCGACCCCGCCCATGACCGGGTCCAGGCTGGCCATCACCGCCATGGTGTCGGCGATCAGGTGCCCCGGCATCAGCTTCGGGATCGCCTGCAGGCTGATGAAGCTCGGGTCGCGCATGCGGAATCGATACGGATTGGGGCCGCCGTCACTGATCGCGTAGACGCTGTACAGGCCGCGCGGCGACTCCACCGCGCCGTAGGCCCGCCCCGGCTTGGGACGGATGATGCCCGGCACCTGGGCCTGCACCGGGCCGTGCGGCATCTTGTCCACGATCTGGTCGATCAGGTGGATGCTCTGCTTGATCTCCGCGATGCGCTGCAGGTAGCGGGCGTTGGAATCGCCGGCCGGCTGGGTGATCACCTCGAACTCGAGCTCGGGATAGATCGAGTAGGGATGCGCCTTGCGCACATCGAACGGCACACCCGACGCCCGCAGGTTCGGTCCGGAAACTCCCAGCGCGATGGCGTCTCTGCCGGAGAGGGTCCCCATCCCGATCGTCCGCGAGCGGAAGACTTCGTTGTCGGTCATGACCCGCTCGCTCATCTCGATCGTCTTGGCGACGTTGCTGCGCCAGGTGCCGAGGCGCGAGAAGAACTCGTCGTTGGCATCGAAGTTCACGCCGCCGACCCGGAAGAAGTTGAAGAGCATCCGCTGGCCGCTGATCGCCGACAGCATGTCGACGATCTCGTCCCGGTTGATGAAGCCGTACAGGATGGGGGTGATGCCGCCCATGTCGAGCGCCAGGAAGCCCATCATCAGGCTGTGGCTGAAGACGCGGTTCAGCTCCACCACCAGCGCCCGGATGTACTCCGCCCGCTTCGGGGCCTTGATCCCGAACAGCTTCTCGAAGGCGATCGCCGGCGCATGTTCGTTGTGCATCGAGGAGAGGTAGTCCATCGGATCGACGTAGGTCATGACCGTGGTGTAGGTCGCGTTCTCGCAGAGCTTCTCGATGCCGCGATGCAGGTACCCGAGGACCGGGTCGATATCGGTGACCACCTCGCCGCGCACCTTCACCACCAGGCGCATGACGCCGTGGGTGGAGGGATGCTGCGGACCCATGTTGACCAGCATCTCGCCCTCTTTGAGGGTGTAGACCTGCCGTTCACGCTCCGTCTGGGGAGGCCGATCCGGCAGCCCGATCGACTCGAAGCCGGCGTACTCACCGGTGGCGGCCGTGGCCCGCTCGAGCCCGGCGGCCGCCCGCAGGCGGTTCTCCTCGTCCCGGTCCAGGTCGAGCGGATCGGGGATCTGCACCTCGCTGGTCATGACTCCTCCTCGGCGTGGGCGAGGACGCCGGGCGCCAGCTCCTCGGACAGCCGGCCGAGGTCCCAGGTCTCGGGGCGCTCCAGCGGTCGAACGCCGGCCGCGGAGGAGTCGGCCGCATCATCGGGGAGCAGGAAGTCCCGGCGCTGCGGGAAGCTGCGATAGTCGGGCGACATGTAGATCCGCCGCAGGTCGCGGTTGCCGTCGAAGACGATCCCCATCATGTCGTACATCTCGCGCTCATGGAACATGGCGCCCTCCCACAGGCCGGTGATCGTGGGAGCGTGGGGGTCGGCGCGCTTCACGCGGGCGCGGACGCGGAGCCAGACCGGATGGCGGTCGGAGTAGAGGTGGTAGACGACCTCGAAATGCTCCGTCGGGCCGTAGTCGATGGCAGCCGCATCGGCGAGGTACCAGAAGTTGAGCCGAGGATCGTCACGGAGCACCTTGAGCACCTCGACGTTGCGCTCGGCCTCGATCGTCACCTCGACGGTGTCCTCATCGGTCCAGAGCCCGGCGGCCAGGTCCGGGAAGCGGTCGAGCAGGAGGCGGACCAGCGCGCCCGCCTTGGCCGGCGCGGTCAGCGCACGTCTCCTTCCCAGTCCTGCCGCTGCACGCCTCGATCGACGTAGGTCGACCACTCGCCGCGCCGCTGCTTGACCAGCTCCTGGAGCCGCATCATCCCGTAGATCAGGCCCTCGGGACGCGGGGGGCACCCCGGCACGTACACGTCGACCGGCATCACTCGATCGACCCCCTGCACGACGCTGTAGGAGCGCTTGAACCGACCGCCCGAGGTCGTGCAGGTCCCCATCGCCACGCACCACTTCGGCTCGGGCATCTGCTCCCAGAGCCGGACCAGCGGACCTGCCATCTTGGTCGTGAGGGTACCGGCCACGATCAGCACATCGGCCTGTCGCGGCGAGGCCCGGAAGGGGAACATCCCGAAGCGGTCGATGTCGTTCATGCTCGTCGCCGTGCTCATCATCTCGATGGCGCAGCAGCTGAGGCCCGACAGGAGGGGCCAGAGCGAGTTGGCGCGGATCAGGTCGAGAACGATATCGGCCCGGGTCGGGATCACCTCGAGCAGGCCGTGAAAGCCGCCCTGCGAATGCTCCTCCATGCCGAACTCGCGGATCAGCTCGTCAGAGGCCTGGTCGGGAACGACGATCTGGCCGTCCGCCGAGAGGGTCGCGGTTGGGACCGCGAGCTTGCTCTCCTTGGTCTCTAGCGCCATGTCAGGTCTCCCTTCCGCCAGGCATAGAGCTCACCGAAGAGCAGGATCCCCAGGAAGAGCCCGATCAGCACGATCCCCTGCGCGGCGATCGCGCGCACCGCCACCGCCCACAGGTAGACGAACACGATCTCGACATCGAACGCGACGAAGAGCAGGGCGTACAGGTAGAAGGCGAGCCCGAAGCGCGACCAGGTGTCGCCGATGGTGTCGATCCCGCATTCGTACGGAAGGCCCTTCTGCGGGCGGCGCCGGCGATGGGTGATCAGCCACGAGAAGAGGATCGTCCCGAAGACGAAGATCGACGCGGCAATCGCGAATCCGACGACGTAGAGCAGTCCGGTCTGATCCATGCCAGCTCCGTTGGTGCTCGAGCGCGGAACCGGCGGGCTCCGCGCAATTGGTGCTCGTTTTCAGCTGCTCACGCCGTGCGCGCGCAGCCTCGGGAACAGTCTAGCAGTCCACCGTTGCGGCGGCGCCTCGCGCCCCGGTGACGGCCTGGCCCCGGGCTCCGCTCGGCGGCCCGGTCAGCGTCCGAGCCAGGCGGCGTCGACCAGGATGCGGAGGCCATCGCTGACGAGCGCATGTCCGCCGAGCAGGAACGGAATGTCGGACGCCGCGGCGGCGGCGGTCAGTTCGGCGAGCCACGGGGTCTGCACCGGCCCCGCGTCCAGGAAGTCGGAGGCGAAGCGCTCCTCGGTTGGCGGCCATGCACCTGCGTCGGAGGATCCTCCTCGAGCGGCCATGAGGACGCGGCTGTCCAGGATCACGGCGTCGCCGAGCGTCGCCAGCTCCGCGACCAGGTCGCCGGGGCCGAGCCGCTGAGTCCAGTCGGCGAGAAGCGAGTGCGGCACCAGGTCTCGTGCCGAGCGCATGCCCCGCTCCTCGACGAAGCAGCGCACCCGGCAGGCGCTCTCGGTCTCGAGGTAGGCCCAGGCGCCGGAAGGGATCCGGCCGGCCACCACGAGCTGCGCCTCCCGGTCTCGCAGCACCGCGCCCAGGCGGTCGAGGCCGGGGATCTCGAGGCTTCGGCCGCCCGGCAGGGCCGCCATCTCAAGGAATGCCGTCACCAATCCGTCTGGGCGGCGGGTGCCGGGCAGGCGCAACGCCACGCGCAGGAGGGCGAGGTCGAGCGGCGTATCGACGTCGAAGCGTGCCCACGTCCGCGTCGAGAGATCGCTCACCGCGAAGCCGGCTGCCTCCAGGCAATGGATGGCGGCATTGTCGGTCGAGCACGTCTCGAGGGCGGTCATCGCGGCCTCCAGCGTGAGGCGCCCCTCCTCCTCCGCGGCGACCACGAAGGCATCGGTCGAATATCGGTTGTTGCCGACTGCCTCGCCCGGGATGGGTGAGACGAGGGCGTCGAGCAGCTCGTCACCCGCCAGCGCGAGGGCGCCGGCCCCTGCATAGCCGATCGTGTCGAGCGCCCGCCCCTCGGCTCGCACGCGGCCGATGACATGACGGGCAGCCGCGGTGAACCAGCGGCCCCAGTGGAATGTCTCGCCCGCGGCCGTCCGCGCCGGATGGAGGGAAGCGACCCCGGCACCGGCGCTCCCCAGGCGGCGCGACAGCTCGATCGCCAGGCGCCGCCTGCCCGCCTCGCCGACCGCCGCATACGACCCAAAGGGGACGTTCGGATCCGGCGACGCGCCCGG
>JBBQGI010000065.1:0-9241 GCA_038322875.1 Candidatus Limnocylindria bacterium
CTGATCCGCCACCTCTCCCACGTCAGCCGGCACCTCGGCATGATCGAGGCGCTGCGCGGGGTGCGCGGCGGGCACGGCACCGCCACGGTCTGACCCATGGTCCAGATGCGCGACATCAGCCGCGGTCCGCGGGGCGGCGACAATCTCGGATCCCCCGTGAAGCGCCCCCGCCGCGATGCTGCCTTCCAGCCCGCGAGCGACGCGAAGCCGCTCCTCCTGGCCCACGGTAGCGTGCTGACCGTCGAGCGGCTCGGCACGGTCGCGTATCTCCCCGCCTGGGAGCTCCAGGACGAGCTGGCTGAGCAGCGTCGCAGCCGTCGCATCGGCGACAGGCTGCTGTTGGTCGAGCACTTCCCGGTCTACACCATCGGGCGGGGCGGGGACGCGGCGAATCTCCTGGCGAGCCCGGAGCGGCTGCGGGAGATCGGCGCGGAGTTCCATCGCGTGGACCGTGGTGGCGACATCACCTTCCATGGTCCCGGGCAGCTGGTCGCCTATCCCATCGTCGAGCTGCGCGATCCGCTCGACCTGCGCCGCTACGTCCGCTCCCTGGAGGAGGCGATCATCGCCACCGCCGCGGCCTTTGGCGTGGAGGCGCACCGCGAGGATGGGCTGATCGGCGTCTGGGTGGAGGGTCTCCGCAAGCTGGCCGCCATCGGTGTGCGCGTCCGTCGCGGGGTGACCACCCACGGGCTGGCGCTGAACGTCAACACCGACCTGCGCTGGATGGCCGAGATGATCCCGTGCGGGATCGCCGACAAGGAGGTCACCAGCCTCGCCCGCGAGCTCGGCCACCCGGTCGAGATGGGCGAGGTGGAGGCTCGCTTGACCGATGAGCTGGCCCGCGTCTTCGGCCTCACCCTGGCGCCCATCGGCTCCGGCCTGCACGGTCCTGCCGACTCGTCCGAGCAGTGACCGACGCCGAGCCAATCGTCGCCCGCACCGATGCGGATCACCTGCACCTCGAGGTCGGCGCGTTCGGGCCGTGGGCCACCAACGCGTATCTCGTCTGGGATGGCCGCTCGCCCGATGCGCTGGTGCTCGACCCGGGCATGGGCGCGGCTGAGACACTCGTCGCGCGGGTGGCGGCCAACGGGCTGAAGCTGCACCTGATCGCCGATTCGCACGGGCACATCGACCATATCTTCGACAACGGCCCGCTGATGCGGGCCAGTGGCGCGCCGCTGGCGATCCATCCGGACGATGCACATCGGCTCGATGGTCGCAACAACTACGGCTTCGAGATCGAGGCGTCGGTGGCCACGGTCGACCTGCGCGAGGGGGAGCAGGTGCGCATCGGTGACCTGGTCTTCGACGTGCTGCATACGCCGGGCCACACGGAGGGCTCCGTCTGTCTGTACGAGGAGCGGGCCGCGCTGCTGCTCTCCGGGGATGTCCTCTTCGCCGGCTCCTACGGCCGCACCGATCTCCCCGGCGGCGACGATGCGGCCATGGTCGCGTCGTTGGCTCGCCTGGCGCGCGAGCTGCCACCGGGGGTGCGGGTGCTGCCCGGCCACGGGGCGGAGACGACGATCGAGCGGGAGCTGCCCTGGATGCGACGCATCGCGGAGGCGGGTCGCCTGCTCATCCCCGGCTAGCCCCGAGCGGCGCGGATCTGAGCGGCGTGATCGTGGGCATGCGAGGCGTAGATCTCCAGCCACCGATCCACGGAATAAGGACCTGACTCCGAGTGGCTCCCGCTCCGCTCCCATTCGGCGGGAGTGAGCGACTCGAGCAGCGAGAGACTGGATTCGCGAACCGCGCGCAAAACGGCGAGCGACGAGGCGATCGGCCGGTCGTAGTGAAGGCGTCGCGCGTATTCGGGCTCGTCGTAGCCGACGATGACCGGATCGTCCTCCGCGATCAGACGACGGAGTCGCACGTAGGCCGTCCCCTCGCTATCGGCGAGGTGATGCACGACCTGGCGCGCGGTCCAGCCGCCATCTGGCGGAGGATGGTCGAGCTCCGCATCCGAGATGCCGGCCACGGCAGCCTCGACCTCGGCGTATCCGGTTCGAAACCGATCCAGCAGCGCGGCACGATCCATACCGGTAACTTACTCCGCGGGCGGGCTTCTCACCACCGTAGATCTCGCCCATCCGCTGGAGCGCCGACGGGTTTCGCGAGCGGAGCCAGAAGTAGATGAGGATCCCGATGACCATCCAAACGCCGACGATCGGCGCGGTGAAGCGCAGCGAGCTTGCGTAGGGGTCCAGCTTGACGTCGAAGAAGGGGGGTCTCAGGCGTCGACCACCGTGGGAATGTCGAGCCCGAAATGATGAGCCAGGCCGACCCGCACGCGCCCCCGAAGGGCGCCATCGGACAGGTACCCGACAGGCCTGCCCCGGACCCTCCGGGCAGAGATCGTCCGTACCTGGCTGCATAGGACGACGCCCGGCTTCGTCTGGCCAGCAACCTCCGCCGGCAACGCCACGTCACCTGGGTATCGCTCGTCGCTTCGGGCAGCGGTGATCGGACAGACGGTCATCAACCCAGACCGATGAAATGGCTCATACGACACGACCAGCGCACGCCTCGTGCCAGCTTGCTCGTGCCCCTGAACCGGATCGAGCGCCACGAGCACCACCGCCCAGCGCAACGGCGCGTCGCTCAGGCGGGCCACGTTTCGCGATCGGCCGACTCGTAGGCGGCCTCAATATCCTCCGCTTCGCCGATGAAGCTGGCATCCCTTGCAGCCGCCCCCCACACGCTCGCCTCGGCGGTGTCGCGAAGGCGTCGCTGCAGCTCGTCGACGGCGAGCTCGATCACCCCGTCCTGCGTGGCCGCGGCGTGATACTCATCGGCCAGCTCGCGGACGACGCGCACGGTACGAGGCGCGAGATTGTAGGTGCGCTTCTGCTTGGGTGGCATCTCGGGATCGTGCCACGTCCGGATCGACGTGTCAATCTGGGTCCCCACAGCATCAAACCGCGACCGACGTAGCGGACGGCCACGCGCTCGACGTCGAACGACTCCGGTAAACGCTCGTCGAGATCAGTTTCCGGGATGAGGGTAGAACGTCTTGTGGACGATGCGCCATGCGTCGTCGATCCGGAGCAGAGACAGATCGTCGCTGTACCACACGCCGGCGTACTGGCCGCCGAGCCTGACCAGGGCGGTGTCGCCTTCGAACGAGAGGCCATCGATGCGCCAATCATGGGGTCCCGCCTGCGCGGCCGCTTTCTTGCAGTCGGCGACGAATTCGTCGAGGGTCGCCCAGTACAACTCGCCCTGCTCGTTGCCGACGATGCAGGCACGGGGATGGAACGCCCGGGCGAGCTTCGCCTCGTCGCCAGCCATCATCCCGTCGTAATAGGTGCGTACTGTCTCGGCCATTGCCGCGATGTCCGCCTCGTTTGTCCGCTGACTCATCCCGCGCTCTCCCTTCTCCGCCAAAGGCGGACAACCATCTGACTGGGCATGGGCTCACCTGTCAGGGTACGACGTTGAACGACATCCCTAGACCCAGCTAGGCTGCGCCCGTGGCAACCCATGCCGTAATCGGATCCGTGGTCGCCCTGTGGCGCTATCCCGTGAAATCGATGATGGGCGAGCAGCTCAACGCCGCCGAGGTGACCGATCGCGGCCTGCTGGGCGACCGCCGTTACGCCCTCGTCGATCGCGAGACCGACAAGGTCGCGAGCGCGAAGTTCCCTCGCAAGTGGCCGACGCTGTTCGCGCATCGCGCGACATATGTCGAGCCGCCAGCCGGCGAAGACCTCCCACCGGTGCGAATCTCCCTGCCGGATGGTCGCATGCTCCGCAGCGACGACCCCGACATCGATCAGATCCTCTCAGCCGACTTGGGCCGCGAGGTGGCCCTCGACCGCTCCGCGCCAGTGGCGCCGAGCCTCGAGGAGTACTGGCCCGACATGGACGGCCTCGATTTCCGGGACGCGCTGACCGAGGAGACGATGCTGCCCGGCACGTTCTTCGATGCCGGCCTGGTCCACCTGCTGACGACCGCCACGCTCGACCGGCTCAGCCAGCTTTACCCGGAGGGTCGCTTCGACGTTCGTCGATTCCGGCCGAACCTCGTCGTCGCGCCGTCCAACAGCAAGACCGGGTTCATGGAGAACGAATGGGTCGGGCGAACCCTGGCGATCGGTGACGAGGTCCGCCTGCGGATCACCAAGCCGTGCGGCCGGTGCGTCATGACGACCCTCGCGCAGGACGATCTGCCGAAGGACCCCGGCATCCTGCGGACCGCCGCGCAGCACAACAACGTGAAGGTGGGCGTCTACGCCGCAGTCGAGCGGGGCGGCCTGGTGCGTCGCGGCGATGAGGTGTGGCTGCCCGCCTAGCCCACGCGAGTGACGAGCAGCTGCTCGACCGCCTCCCGCGACCGATGCGCGAAGCAGGTGGCGTAGCCGTCGACGACAGGCTTGCCATCTGCGATGCCGTCGATGCGCGTCCAACCGGTCGCGGGCTCGGCACACACGGCACACGCGAATCCCATCGCTGAACGCTCGTCCGCGGCCAGTTGCTTCCGAAGGCCGGCGCGCACCTGCGCCACCAGGCGCTCACTCGCGGCGGCTCCGGTCGCTGGGACGTCCGAGCGGACCGCCTCGCCGGGTCCCTCGGGGATGGCGAAGCTGACGGTCAGCTGCTCGTCCTCGAGCCGGCTGGCAGATTTCTTACGAACGGAGGTGTCGGCGTTCTTGCGTGTCATTCCTACCTCACAGTTGCTGGCACCCACGGGCGGGTGCACGCGACGCTCGCCGCAGGGCAACGGCGAACTTGAGGCAGTTCGGAGACACATCCTTGCTGCCGAAGGCAAGTTCTTACCATATCCTCCAGCCAACTGCCAGCCCAAACCGACCGGCATGGCCTCACCAGACCGATGGATTGGCCCGTCCGCTACCCCGATGCGGCGGCTGCGAGGAGCGCTTCCAGCTCCCGCCGAACCGATCCGGGCTCTTCGATCCAGGCGAAATGGCCGATCTCCGGGAGGAGACGCAGCGAGACTCCGGGAATCAGCGCAGCCGTTCGCTCGGCTTCAGACGCTGGGATCGGCGAAGCGGCACCGTGCAGGACGAGCGCCGGAATGCGCAGCTGTGGCAGGCCACGCTCCAGGGTGCCGGCCTCGAAATGGGCCGTGATCGACGGCCAGGTGATCAGGTGGCCCTCGAGATCCAGCCGCAGGTCCGGCGGCATCGGTGGGGCCGATTCCGGATCCCCGTAGTAGTACGGCCACAGTACGCGGAGCACCTCGAGCGACTCCTCGGCGCTCCCCTCCCCCGCCTCCTCGCGCTTCGAGTATTCCTCGACCCACGCCCGCTGCTCGGCGGTCAGGCCGGCCATCAGGTGCTCACCGAGCGCCTCTCCGCCACCGTCAGGCACCGCGCCCAACGCGTCGAACGCCACCAAGCCGAGCAGCCGCTCTGGATGGGCCACGGCCAGGTGCATCGCCAAATGCCCTCCCCAGGAATGACCGATCACCCAGGCCTTGTCCCACCCCAGCACATCCAGCACGGCCACCGCGTCAGCCATGTGCCCCTCGACCGTGCGATCGCCTTCGACCACGGACGGCGCCAGACCACGCTGCTGATAACGCGCCACGGTCACGACCGCGGCAAGCTCCTCGGCCAGATCGGCCAGGTAGTCGGACATGCCCGGGCCGCCGTGGAGGAGCAACGCCGGCGGCCCACTTCCGCGCATCCGGCCGACGATCTCGCCACCCGCGACCAAGGCGCGAAACTCCCGCTCGCTAACGCCTTCATTCATCGCGGCAGGATACTAAGCCGATGTCTCGACGAACAGCTGTCATTCTCGCTTCGGCGACGCTTTCGATTGCTGGCCTTGCCGCCTGCAACGCGCCCAGCCCGAGTCAGCGCACCGAGGCACCTTCCATAGCAGGACTCCCGCATGGCGAATTGATCGCCATTGATATCGGCGTGGCAATGGGCGCGGACAACCGGACATTGACGATCGACTTCATCGGCGGACCACTGCTGTCGGTGACTGATCCGTGCTACACCGCGTACACGGGCTGGGCCAGGGTCGTCGGTCAGCATCTCGACCTTGCGGTGGTGCTGGTAACTGATGTTCACCCACCGCCCGGTATCGCCTGCGCGGCCGTGGGGGTCGCCCGGTCCGTGGCGGTGGTACTGGACACGCCGTTCCTGGGGACGAATGCGCAAGATCTATCCGATGGGCATGGGATCTTGCTTGAGCGATCGCCGGGTCCCTGACCCTAGCCCGCTCGCGTTGGGGCCGCTCGCTCGACCGACTCCGCCGGCCACTCCTGCGCATCGGCCCGCTCGGCGTCCGACAGGGTCCTGCTCAGGTCGGCCCGCACCTGGTCGACCAGGGCGTCTCGCGAACTGATGCCGAAGGCGATTCCGGCCGCGGGCTGGAGCTGCTCGGACGGCGCAGCATCGGCCAATTTCTGCGCGCGAGCCGCTGCCGCCTGCTCGCGGAGCCGCCGACGGGCCAAGTGGTGCGTGAACCAGGCGATCCGGTCCTTGGGCCAGCGCTTCTCGTAGAAGAGCCCGACTTCGAGCACGGCGCTGTGGAGCGTTCTGCGTGTCATCCGATACCAACCTCCCCTTGGCCCCGCACCTGGGATTGGGCGCGCGGCGTACGGTGCTCGCCGCTGGGCAGCGGCGACTTGAGGCAGTTCGGAGGCACATCCTCCTGCCGGTTGCTGGTCTACCACCGATTGCCGCCGATTACTAGCCCGAGTGCAGCCCCTCAGACCATTTGCCAGCGAGTACGCTTTGCCCGTGGTTGACGGTTCGCAGACGCTCGTATGCCCCTCGTGCAGTCAGGAAAACCCGGAAGGCGCCCGGTTCTGCTACGCCTGCGGCACGACGCTTACCCCGGCACACGCCGCGCGCAAGGAGCGCAAGTTCGCCACCGCGCTGTTCGCCGATCTGGTGGGTTCGACAGCGCTCGCCGAGCGCGAGGATCCGGAGGTCGTGCAATCGGTCATCGGCCGCACCTTCGACCGGATGGCCGAGGAGATCGGACGCCACGAGGGGCTGCTCGAGAAGTTCATGGGCGATGCAGTCCTCGCCGTCTTCGGGGTCCCGCGCTCGCACGAGGACGACGCCGAGCGCGCCGTTCGCGCCGCCCTGGAGATGCAGGCCATCCTGTCCGAGCTGAACCGCGGGTTCGAGGCCGAGGGGAAGCCGATGCTCGGAATGCGGATCGGGATCGAGGCCGGCGAAGTGCTGGTCGACGTCGAACGCGCCTCCGGACCGCGGGACCGCATGCTGACCGGTGATGCGGTGAACACCGCCGCGCGGCTGCAGACGGCCGCCGAGCCGGGCCAGATCGTGGTGGGCCCGAGCGTCTACGCGAGCACGAAAGACGTCATCGAGTACGCGGAGCTCGCGCCGCTCGACCTCAAGGGCAAGGCCGAGCCCGTGCCGGCGTGGCGCGCCCTGCGCATCAAGGCCCGCACCCGTGGGGAGCGCCCCCACCTGGGCATGGAGGCGAGCATGGTCGGTCGCGACGAGGAGCTGGCCGTCCTCACCCAGACATTCCATCGGGTCCAGACGGATAGGCAGCCGGCGCTCGTCACGGTCATCGGCCCTGCCGGGGTTGGAAAGTCTCGGCTGATCGCCGAGCTGGAGCGCTACGTCGAACCCCTGCCCGAGATCGTGTATTGGCGGCGGGGCCGATGCCTGGCCTACGGCAACACCTCCTACTCAGCCTTCGCCGACGCCATCAAGGCGCAGTGCGAGATCTTCGACGACGACTCGGCCGAGGTGGCGGCCGGGAAGGCAGAGCTTGCCGCTCGCGAGCTGTTCGGCGACGACAGCGTCGCGCCGCAGCTGCGAGCCCTGGTCGGCGCCGGCGAGTCGCGCGACATGAGTCGCGAGGAGCTGTTCGAGGCGTGGCGTCGGTTCCTGGAGCGGCTTGCCGCGCGGTACCCGCTCGTCCTGGTGCTGGAGGACATCCAATGGGCCGATGACGGTCTGCTCGACTTCATCGATCATGTCTCGGACTGGGCCCAGGGGCCGATCCTGGTCATCGCCACCGCCCGTGCCGAGCTGTTGGAGAAGCGACCCACCTGGGGCGGCGGAAAGCGGAACGCGACCTCGATCTACCTCGATCCGCTGTCGGCCGCCGAGGGCGCGGCGATGCTCGACGACCTCCTGCCGGGGCCGATTCAACAGGAGCTGCGGCAGACGATCGTCGAGCGCAGCGAGGGCAACCCGCTCTACGTGGAGGAGATCGTCCGCAAGCTGATCGACGACGGGGTGCTGCGGGCCACCGAGGCGTCCCGCTGGGAAGTCGCCAAGCCGTTCGCCGGCATGGAGCTCCCCCGCTCCGTGCAGGGACTCATCGCGGCGCGCCTCGACGGCCTGCCCGAGGACGAGAAGCACGTCCTCCAGGACGCCGCCGTGGTGGGACGCGTCTTCTGGGTCGGGGCCGTCGTCGAGCTGACCGGCAAGCCGCTTGCCGAGGTTCGAGGCGCGCTCGGCCGGCTGCGAGTCAAGGAGCTCATCGTCCCGCATGATCCCTCCTCGTTCCGAGACGAGCAGGAATTCTCGTTCCGCCACGCCCTCATCCGGGACGGCGCCTACGACTCGCTGCCGAAGTCGCTCCGGGCCGACATGCACCTGGGTGTCGCCCGCTGGGCGGAGGAGCGCGCCGGCGACCGCCCTGAGGAGATCGCCGAGCTGATCGCCACCCATGAGGTCGAGGCGCTCGGCTACCTCGAGGAGCTCGGTGAGCGACGTGAAGACGTCGAGCGCAAAGCGCTTGCTGACGTCTGGGCTGCCGCTCGGCGTACCCGGGCGCTGAAGCTCGCCTCCGAGAGCACCCGCTGGTTCCGCGAAGCCGAGCGGCTGGCCGACCGCCTCGCCATCCCGCCGCCCGAACGCGCGCCGCTCATGCGGGAGCACGCTGCGGCGACAATCGGTCCGGACAGCAGCGCCGAGAATGAGCGCGTGGCCCGCCGGGCCATCGACATCTTCGCCGCTGCCGACGACCAGGGCGGCCTCGGGTGGGCCTCCGCGCAACTCGTCATCCCCCTCATGCAGCAGTCCCGGCACGATGAGGCCGAGCAGGCGGGCCGCACGGCGATCGAGACGCTCGAGCCGCTCGGAGAGACCGCCGATCTCGCCGACGCGCTGCATCGGCTCGGCTGGTTCCTCGGGCGACGAGGCCGGGACGCTGAAGCCGATCCCCTCTTGCGTCGGGCGATCGACATCGCGGCACGCGTGGACGCAAAGCTGGTTCGCGCGGAGGCCACGCAGACCCTTGGCCTATCTGAGCTCTCGTT
>JBBQGI010000066.1:0-9171 GCA_038322875.1 Candidatus Limnocylindria bacterium
AGGCGTGGCGGTCATCGGCGTGACCACTGACAACGAGCAGCAGCAGACCGCCTACGTTGCGGAGCTCGAGCTCCCGTACCTGCTCTTCTCGGACGAGCGGCGCATCGCCGTCTCCCAGCTTGGCATCCCGACCACCGAGCTGCGCGGCAACTTCAACGCCGAGCCGACCGCCTTCGCGATCGGCGTGGACGGCACCAACATGGATATCGTCGAGCAGGCCACGCCGAAGGGCCTCGTCGCTCGCCTGCTCGAAGCGATCTTCCCGCCAGGCTAGGCCGATGCTCGCCGTCCGGAGCCACGCCGCCGGGGAGCCGCTGCGCATCGAGGAGGTCCCGATCCCGGAGCCGAAGGGGACCGAGATCCGGATCAAGGTGGCGGGCTGCGGGGTGTGCCACACCGACCTGCATATCGCGCGGAGCGATCGGATCAAGGTCGAGCGACCGCTGACGCTGGGTCACGAGGTCGCCGGCTGGATCGAGGCGGCCGGCCCCCAGGCCGCCACGGAGCTGCGCCACGAGCGTCTGCACGACGGCGAGCCGGTGATCGTCTTCGGTGGCTGGGGCTGTGGCGCCTGCACCCAGTGCGCGGCAGGCGAGGAGCAGCGCTGCGAGCGGTCTGCCTCGCCTGGCTTCCAGCGCGACGGCGGTTATGCCGAGTACATGATCGTCCCGCACGCCCGCCACCTGGTGGCGCTGGGCGACCTGCATCCATGGCACGCCGCCCCACTGGCCGATGCCGGCGTCACGCCGTGGCGCGCCGTCCAGCGCGCCGCTGCCTGGCTGCAACCGGGGGCGCGGGTGCTGCTGATCGGGCTCGGCGGCCTCGGCCAGTTCGCGCTGCAGTACCTGCGGCGCATGCCCGATCTGACGATCGCGGTACGGGAGCTGAACCCCGACAAGCTGCTGCTCGCCGATGAGCTGGGCGCTGACCTGGGGCTGCTGATGGGCGATGAGGCACTCGTGGAGCTGGGACTGGGCGGCCCGGCCGACGTCGTCTTCGACTTCGTTGGCGACAACCCCAGTCTCGAGTACGCGGTTCGCAACATCGCGCCGGGGGGCCTCGTCTCGCTGGTCGGGGAAGGTGGTGGCCGCTACGAGTTCAGCTTCGACCGCGTGCCGGTGGAGGCCAGCCTGACAACCACCGCCTGGGGCTCATTGGCCGACCTGCGCGAGGTCGTTCGCCAAGCCAAGCGCGGACGGATGCGCTGGGATGTGGAGCGCATGCCGCTGAAGAAGGCACGCTCCGCCCACGATCGGCTGCTGGCTGGGCGGGTCGCGGGCAGGATCGTGCTCGTCCCAAGTTCATAGGCGGGGCGGTCAAGCGGTCCAATCCGCGATCTGCTGCCGGACATTGTCGACCAGTAGGGCGGCGCCCTTCTGCTCGTACAGCGCAATCGCATCGCGCGCCGCAGCGATAGCCTCATCACCCTTGCCCGCTTCGTGCAGCACGTGGGCCAGGTGCATGACCATCTCCCCGTGCTCGACGAGGTAGTCGGTGGCGGCCATGATCGCCTCGGCCTCCCGGGCCAGCACCTCGGCCTCCTCGTGCTCGCCGTGCTGCGAGAGGACCCGCGCCTGGATGGCCCGCCCGCCTGCCTGCGAAAGCACGTCGTCGGACGAGGAGGTATCGAGCGCGATCGTCCCGTACCGCCACGCCTGGTCGAGGTCCCCCAGATCGATGAGCACGCGACCCACCTGCACTGCCACGGACGAGGCGAATGACCGATCACCCGCCGCGGTCATGGCTTCATACGACTCGATTGACAATCGCGCTGCGGATTCGAGGCCACCATCCATGTACTCGATCTCACCTGCCTGCGCGCTCAGCGATGCCAGCTGGTGGCGGTTCCCCAGCTCCTCGAATCCGACCCGGGCGCGGTCCATCGCCTCACGGGCCTCGGCGAAGCGGCCCTGCAGTGCCCGGAGCCGGCTGACGCCACGGTTCGCGCCGAAGGCGGTCGCGGTGCCCTGCGCCCGCTCGACCTCTGCCTGAATGGCGACGATCGCCTCCTCCACCGACGCCGGTCCGTAGACAAGCGACGCGCCCATCGCCGACCGGGCCTCCGCATACCATAGCTCGTCAGATGGCCCCAGCTCGACCAGGGCGGCAGCACGCCTGGCTGCCTCCCCCGCATGCCCACTGGCAAACAGGCTGAACGCGGCCCAGGCGTCCGCCAGACGAGCTCCGGCAAGGTCGCCCGTCCGCTCGAGGACACGCCCCAACCGCTCGTATTCGCGCGCCGATTCCGCCTGCTCGGTGGATCGCGTCGAAGACTCCACGGCCAGCAGCGCGACTGCCGCCAACGCGCTCGCTCCCTCGTCTGCGGCCTGGTCCGCTTCGGCGATGGCGCGCGTCAGCGTCGTCTCGGCTCGCGGAGCTTCTCCGGCGTAGTAGAGCGCGAGGCCGAGCTGGAACAGCAGCCTCCGCTGGCGTGCCGTTTCCTCGGGCAGCAGCTCGCCCGCCCGATCCAGCAGGTCGACGGTGGCCGCGATGTCACCGCGCCGGCTGGCGCGCTCGCCGGCGTCGGCCAGGAGGGTGCCGGCCCGCTTCGCCAGCTCAGCGGCGGCAGCATCGGGCGGCCCCAGCTCGGTCCGGTAGCGATATGCCTGCTCCAGGTGATAGGCAACGATCTCCTCGAATTCGACGGCTCGGTCGGCGGCCATTCGCTCCAGCCAGGCCGCAAACCGTTGGTGCAGTTCGGAGCGGGTCTGCTTGGCGATGGCCTGGTAAGCGGCGTCGCGAATCAGGAGATGCCGGAAGCGGTATGCCTCCTCGCCGGCAAACGTCGCCTGGTCGGGACGCACCAGCTCCATCCGCACCAGGCCGGCCAGCCGATCCCGCACTTGGTCGCGCAACGGCTCGGCAGCCAGCGCGGTGACGGCGCCGCGGTGGAAGGTCTTGCCCTCGACGGCAGCGCTCTCGATCACCGTGCGCTCCTCGTCGCCCAGGCCGTCGAGGCGGGCGGCCAGCAGCGCCTGGATGGTTGGCGGGATGGCCAGTTCGCGCAGGTCGCGACCCGCGGCCCAGCCCCCGTTGGCGCGCTGCAGGAAGCCGTCATCGATCAGCTTGGCCAGCAGCTCCTCGACGAAGAGCGGGTTGCCCTCGGCCGCCTGGCTGACCCGCCCCCGGAATTCGGCAGGCAGGTCGGCCTGGCCGAGCAGGCTTCCCAGCAGCTCTTCGCTCTCCACTTCGGAGAGCGGCTCGAGCTGGACGGTCGTCGCCGAGCGCTTGCCGCCACCCCAGGCCGGGCGCTTTTCCAGCAGCTCGGCGCGCGCCATCGCGATCAACAGAATGGGTGCGTCACGCGTCCAGTCGGCGATGTGCTCGATGAGGTCGAGGAAGGTTGGCTCGCCCCAGTGGATGTCGTCCAGAACCAGGACCAGCGGTTTTGCGTGGGCGAGCGCCTCGAAGGTCTTGCGCACCGTCCAGAAGAGCTCTTCCTGGTCGTGCGCGTCCGCATTGAGGCCGATCAGGCTGCCGACGCCCGCAGTGATGCGCTCCACTTCGGGCTCACCGGCCAGGACGCGTGCCAGGGCTTCGTGGGTCGCCTCAGCCGATGCTGCCTCCGGAATCCCGATCCCGCTGCGCAGAGCCTCTGCCACGGGCCAGTAGGTGATCCCGCTGCCGTAGGCCAGGCAGCGACCGCTGGCCACGCCCGCCTGGTCGCCCAGCGACGCTATGAATTCCTCCACTAGGCGCGACTTGCCGACGCCCGCGACACCTAGCACGGTGAAGAGGTGACAGACCCGCTCTTCGACCGCTTCGCGGAAGGCTTCCTCCAGCAGGCGCAGCGGACGGCGGCGGCCGACCAGGGGCGCCTCCTGCGGACGGATGTGACGGCCGGGCGTCGCTTCGACCGTGTCCAGCCGCCAAGCTGCCACCGGCTCGCTTTTCCCCTTCAGTGTCAAGGCCGCGATCGGCTCGGCGCTGATCGCGGTGCGCACCAGGGCATACGTCTCCTCGCCCATCAGGATCTCGCCGGGGGCGGCCGCTGCCTCCAGGCGCGCTGCCACGTTGACCGCATCGCCGGTCACGATCCGCTGGCCGGCAGCCGCGTCGCCCGCCACCACAGCGCCCGTGTTGATCCCCATCCGCCATTCGATCGCGACTCCCCGGTCGATTCGGATCTGCGGCTCGAGCTCAGTCAGCCGGCGGCGAATCTCGATGGCCGCGCGGCAGGCGCGCAGGGCATCGTCCTCGTGCAGGGTCGGCACGCCGAAGATTGCCATCACCGCATCACCGATGAACTTCTCGACCACGCCGCCGTGCGACTCGATCGCCTCACGCATGGCGTCGAAGTAGCGCGTCATCACAGCGCGCAGCGACTCCGGATCCATGCGCTCCCCCAGCGCCGTCGACGAGGCGGCGTCGATGAACAGCACCGTGACGGTCTTGCGCGTCTCGCGCGGCGACGGCCCGGCTGCCTCCAATCGCGCACCGCACGAGTTGCAGAACCGCGCCGCCTCGGGATTCTCGACTCCGCAGGCGGCGCAGGTGAGCACTCTCAGTCTCCCAGCCGAGACCGCGCGGCGTCGGCGCGGGACAGCGTTCGATTTCGGCCGAGCAGCTCCATCGAGCCGAAGAGCGGCGGCGATACCAGCCGACCGGTGATCGCCACTCGGAGGGGCCGGAAGAAGTCGCCCGGCTTCCAGCCGTGGGCCTCAGCCGCCGACCGGCAGATCGCCTCGAGCTCACCTGCAGCGAAGTCGGGGTCGTCCACCGCGGCCAGCGCGTCTCGGGCCAAGCCGAGCGCGGCAGCCGTCTCTCCAGCCGTGCGACCCTTCGGCACCAACTGATCGGGCTCGTGGAGCGCGGCGACCTGTTCATCGGTCTCGGTCAGGAAGGCGGCAAGCTCGGTTGCATCCGCCAAGCGAACCAGTCGCTCCTTCAGCAGCGGCGCTAAGCGCATGACGATGTCGTCGTCGAGCTCGACCGGCAGGAAGGGGCGCAGCCGGAGCGCCAGCTGACCATCTGCCAGCGACCGGATGTAGACGCCGTTGAGGTAGTCCAACCGTTCCTTGTCGAAGACCGCTCCTGCCTTGTGCACCTGCCCGATCTCGAAGCGGGCGGCCAGCTCCTCGAGCGAGAAGATCTCCTCCTCGGTCCCGGGCGACCAGCCCAGGAACGCCAGGAAGTTGACCATTGCCTCGGGCAGGTAGCCCTGCTCGCGGTACGCGGTGATCGCCGTCTGCGACTTGCGCTTGCTCATCTTCGAGCGATCCGGGTTGAGGATGAGGGGGATGTGCCCGAACTTCGGCTCGCGGTAGCCGAGCGCCCGGATCAGCGCGATGTGCTTGGGCGTGTTGGACAGGTGGTCCTCGCCCCGCACCACGTGGGTGATCCCCATCGCCTCGTCGTCGACCACCACCACGAAGTGGTAGAGCGGCATCCCGTTGCTGCGCACGATCACGAAGTCGCCGAGCAGCGCGTTGTCGAACTCGACCTCGCCGCGGATCAGGTCGTCGAAGCGGATGTGGTCCGGCGGCACCTTCAGGCGCAGGGCCGGCTGGCGGCCCTCGGCGATGAAGGCGGCGCGATCGGCATCGGTCAGGGACAGGCAGCGGCCGTTGTAGCGCGGCGCCTCGTGGTTGCGCTCCTGTTCCTTGCGCACCGCGTCGAGCTCCCCGGGGGTGCAGTAGCAGTGATATGCGGCGTTGCTGGCCAGGAGCCGATCTGCCTCGCGTGCGTACAGCTCCATCCGCTGGCTCTGGCGGTAGGGGGCATACGGACCGATATCCTCGCCGCCCGCCACCTGCGGCCCCTCGTCCCAGGAGATGCCGAGCCAGTGCAGGTTGTCGATGATGTCGCTCTCGAAGGCCTCGGTCCCACGCTCGACATCGGTGTCCTCCACGCGCAGGACATAGGTGCCGCCCACGTGGTGGGCGAACAGGAAGTTATAGAGGCTGGTGCGCGCCGTCCCGAGGTGCAGCGGGCCGGTGGGGCTCGGCGCCATGCGCACGCGAATCGGGGTCGGAGCAGGGATGCTCATCGGTCACCCGATGGTAGCAGGGGGTTGTGTGCGCGCCGCGTCCGCGTCGTGGCTCGCCGGTCCGGTAACCCTGCCAATTATTCACCCAGGGGCTGTTGGGCGCGATTCCCACGGCCCCGAGGCCGGCTCCGCGCGGCGGAAGCCGTCATTCCGTGCTCAGGCGAGCTCTCGCTGGCGAATGTTTCGCCGCCCATCGGCTCAGCGTTCGGCCCACCATTCTCCCTGTGCATGTTTGGCAGGAAAGGCCTCCGACGGAACTCACTCGCCCAGCAGCGTCTCCACGACCGGCTGGATCGCGTCGACCCAGGTGGCGTACTGGGCGCCAGAGGGATGCAATCCGTCCCCCGCCACCAGCGACGGATCGAAGGCCGCCAGCTTCGACGCCTCGAAGATCTCGGGCACGAACGCGATGCCGCGGGCGGTGCAAGCCGCCCCCAGCAGCTCGTTATTGCGGGCGATCGCCGCGCGCTGCTGCTCGGGCGACCCAAAGGCCGAGCCCTGCGGCGTGACGGTGTAATCCGGGGTCGCCACGCACACGACACGATTCGCCGGTACTGATCCCAGGACGGCGTCCAGGATCTCCTCCAGGTTGGCCGCGTAGGTCGCCTCCGGGACGCCCTGCACCACGTCGTTGACGCCGATCAGCAGCGTCACGAACTCCGGCTGCAGCCCGGGCAGCGCCGGCAGCTCGTCGTTGATCAGGTCGCGCGAGGTGTATCCGTTCACCCCCAGGTTGGCGACCAGCCCCAGGCGCGGCTCACGCGCCTCAAGCTGGCTCGGCCAACTCTCGGTGGAGCTGACGGATGTGCCGATCGTGTAGGAATCACCCAGCGCCACGTACCGCAACGCACCCTCCCGCACCGACACCGTGGCCTGCGCGCAGCCGACCAGCACCAGGCCGATGACAGCGGCCCGGAGCCAGGACCTCACCGCCCGAGGGTCGGGTTGCCCTTCGACGTGTTCAGCTTCACGGCCTGCCTGACCAGCTCGCGCAGCGCATCGGCCGGGATCTCCTCGACCGAGGTGAGCTTGATGTGACGCATCCGCTCGCCGTCGCCGGTGAGCACCTTCTTCGGATCGTCGAGCTCGGTGCCACGCCAGAAGCCGATGTTGACGTGCTTCGGGTAGGCCTTCATCCAGATCATCGGTCCGTTCCATTCCCACACCGGCTGGGCCCACTTGATCCCCACCGCCGAGTGCGGCGCCCCCTCCTTGACCACCTCGCGCAGGCGCTTCATGGCATCGGTGCGCCAGTCGTCGAAGGCGGCAATGTATTCGTCAACGGTCTTCTGCCCGTTCATCGGTCCAGTTGGTCCTCGTGCATATGCGCACAATAGCCCGTGTTCCTGAGCGGCACCCTGCTGAACGTCGCGACAGTGCTCATCGGCACCACCGTGGGGCTCCTGGCCGCGGCGCGCGTGCAGCCGCGGATGCAGGAGAGCCTGATCAATGCCAACGCGCTCTTCGTCGCGGTGCTCGGCATCTCGATGGCGCTCCGCATCTTCACCGATCCTGCCGCTCGCGCCGGCTACGACCTGGCTGTGCTCGCCGGCCTGGTGGTCGGGGTGGGGATCGGCGAGCTGCTGCGCCTGCACGACGGCCTGGAGTGGCTCGGCGGCTGGTTCCAGCGACCGTTGTCGCGCGGCGAAGGACAGCCGAGCCGGATCGCCGAGGGGTTCATCACGGCGTCGCTTGTCTTCTGCGTCGGCCCGCTCACCATCCTGGGCGCGATCCAGAACGGCCTGGCCGGCGACGTGAACCTGCTGGCCACCAAGTCGCTCCTCGATGGAATCACGTCGATCGCCTTCGCAGCCGCGCTGGGACCGGGCGTCTACCTGTCGATCCTGACCATGCTCGTGATCCAGGGCGGCATCAGCGGCGGCGCCTTCCTCCTGACCGATGTGATGGACCCGGCCACCATCCTGGCCATCACGGCGACCGGCGGCATGATCCTGCTCGGCCTGGCGCTGCGACTGCTCGAGGTCAAGGCGCTGCGGGTCGCCAACTTCCTCCCGGCGCTGGTGCTGGCGCCGCTCTTCATCCGCGTCGCCGACGCGATCCGAGGCTGGCTCGCCTAGGCGAGCTCGAAGACGGGCCGCACCTCGCCGGCCTGATCGCCGCGCGGATCAAGGATGGGGGGTGATGCGTACTCGGCGAGACGCTCGAGGGTCGCTGAATCCAGGACGCCGAGCTGGCGCAGCGCGTCGCAGCTGGCGACGTTCCGCGCACGATTCGTCGAGTCCCCGTCCTCGATCTTGAGCCCGAGCCCGGCGGCCACGCTGCCCGGACCTCGCGAGCCGGCCAGCAGGGCGATCCCCTGCACCCCTTCGGCCCCCGCCTTGGCCACGAGGCGTCCCGGAGCGGCGCGCATGAGCGCAGTGTCCAGCCGTCGGCGCTCACCCCCGACCAGCTCGGGGTGGGCCATCATCGCGTCGCGGATTCGCTGCAATGCGCCGCGCATTGCCGTGTCCTGTACCGCGCTCGGATCGGCGAGGCGTGCGAATGCCAGGGCAAGGCTCCGGATCGGTATCCCGAAGCTGACTACCCCGCAGCCATCGGTCGCGGTGACGATGTCGGATGGGGCCAGGTCGCTCACGCTGGCGAGCGCCTCGAGTGCGAGCTGCTGGATCGGATGATCGGCCTGCCAGTAGGTCTCGACTGGCCAGCCAGCTGACTTGGCGTGGAGCGCCATGGCCGCGTGCTTGCCCGAGCAGTTGTGGCGCAGCGGGGTGAGCGGCTCGCCATCCCGGATCAGGCGCTGCGCGGTCTCGGTGTCGAAGGGCGGATGAACCCCGCAGGCGAGCACATCGCGGGTCAGGCCTCCCTCGCGCAGGAGCGCCTGGACCGTGCGCACGTGGCGGTCCTCGCCGGAATGCGAGGCTGCCATGATCGCCAGCGCCTCGACCGGCGCGGGGAAGTCGTAGGCGTCGAATCGCCCGGCGGCTACGAAGGGAGCCAGCTGGAATGGTTTCGCCGACGACCGGATGAAGGTGAGCTCATCCGGGTCGCCGTAGGACGACAGGAGCTCGCCGGACGACGAGACGACGGCGATGGAGCCGCGATGCCGCGACTCGACGCGATCGCCGCGGGTGACCTCGACCAGCAGGCGGGCCACGCCGGCGCGTGACCTACCTGATCAGGAGTTGCCGGCGGAGCCGGGGTTGGCGGCGGCGCGCTCCGGG
>JBBQGI010000067.1:0-9170 GCA_038322875.1 Candidatus Limnocylindria bacterium
CAGGCGACGTTCGTCTGGGAGGTCTTGAAGCCGATGCGCATGCCCCGCAAGTCTAGCCCGGGTACGATGGCGACCATGGCGTCATCGATGAGCACCGCGACCACCATCACTCCGGAGATCCGCGCCTGGCTGATGGAGACGCTCCGCTTTCCGGTGATGGCCACCATCGGCAAGAGCGGGAGGCCGAGCCTCTCGGTGATCTGGTTCGACCTGGACCCCGCGCGCGACGACGTGGTGCTGCTCAACACGCTCGCCGGCCGCGTCAAGGATCGCCACCTGCGCCGCGACCCGCGCGTGAGCCTCTGCTTCGAAGAGGGCACCGACTACGTCACCATCGAGGGGCGGGCCGAGCTGTCCGACGACCACGAGAAGGCGCTCGAGAACATCTGGGCGATGGCTCACCGCTACGGCCAGGGCGAGGGCTCATTCGCAATGGGCGATCGGGTCGACATCACGATCCATGTCGAGCGCGTGATCCGCCACCGGTGAACGCCCCCATCAAGCTCGGCATGCTGGCCTGGAACCAGTACACCGATTGGCCGGCGATGCGCGCGGCGGCGGTCCGAGCGGACGAGCTCGGCTACGACGACCTCTGGACCTGGGATCACCTCTATCCGATCGTCGGGTCGCACGAGGGTCCGATCCTGGAGGGCTGGACGGTGCTCGGCGGCTGGGCTGGTGCAACGTCGCGCGCCCGAATCGGCCTGATGGTCGGCGCCAACACGATCCGCAACCCGGCCCTGGTTGCCAAGATGGCCACGACGCTCGATCACGTCAGCGGGGGGCGCGTCATCCTGGGGATCGGCGCCGCGTGGTTCGAGACCGAGCACATCGCGTACGGGTTCGAGTTCGGCTCGTCTCCCGGGGAGCGGCTGCGCTGGCTGGACGAGGCGGCTCGCATCATGCGAGGCATGCTGCACGGCGAGGAGCCTTCGGGGGAGACGTACTACCGGACCACGAAGGTACGCAACGACCCGCCACCTCTCCAGGCCCACCTGCCGCTGCTGATTGGTGGTGGCGGCGAGCGGCGGACGCTGCGCACCGTGGCCACGTACGCCGACATGTGCAACCTGGGCGGCGGCTTCGAGAACGTGAAGCACAAGGATGAGGTCCTGCGGCGGCATTGCGCCGAAGTGGGGCGTGACGAGACCGAGATCGAGCGCACGGTGGGGATGGGGGTCTGCATCATCCGCGACACGGAGGCCGAGGCGCGCCGCGTCAACGACGAGCTATTCGCCCGCAACGGCAACGCACGGGTCTGGCCGAACCAGCACATCGGCACCCCGGGGCAGGTGGCCGAGATGATGCGTCCCTACCTGGGGATCGGCTTCCGGCACTTCATCTGCGGCTTCCCGTCGCCGCACGATGCCGAGAGCATGGAGCGGCTGATGACGCAGGTGAAGCCGATGCTCGAGGCCAGCCTGTGAGGGTCGCGCTGCTGGCCGGCGGAACGGGTGGGGCGAAGCTGGCCCACGGCTTCCAGCAGGTGCTGCCGCCCGGCGACCTGACCGTGATCGTCAACGTGGGCGACGACACCGAGCCCTTCGGCCTCCTCGTCTGCCCTGACCTCGACACCATCCTCTACACCCTCGCCGGCCTGTCGGACCGAGAGCAGGGGTGGGGCGTCGCCGGCGATACCTTCACCGCCATGGACCTGCTGATGCTGTACGGCGAGGAGAGCTGGTTCCGGGTCGGTGACGCCGACCTCGCGACCCACGCGCGCCGCGCCCACCTGATGCGCGACGGAGCCTCCCTGACCGATGCCGCCGCCAGCATGGCCGCCTCCCTGGGCGTGTCGAGCCACCTGGTCCCCGCCACCGACGACCGTCTGCGCACCGTCCTGCAGACCGATGCCGGCGAGCTCGACTTCCAGGCCTACTTCGTGCAGCGCGCCCAGCGCGACGAGGTGCGCGCGGTGCGCTTCGACGGTGTCGAGGCCGCCCGACCCAGTCCCGCCGCGCTGTCGGCGGTGGCGAACGCCGAGATGGTGGTGATCGGTCCGTCCAACCCCATCGTCAGCATCGGGCCGATCCTCGCCCTGCCGGGGATGCGCGAGGCACTGCTCGCCTCGCCGGCGCCGCGGATCGGGGTCAGCGGCATCGTGGCCGGCAAGGCGCTGCGCGGACCGGCGGACCGGATGCTCACCTCCCTCGGCCATGAGTCGAGCGCGCTGGGGGTGGCGCGTATCTACGAGGGGCTCGTCGAGCGCTTCGTCATCGATGACGCGGATGTCGCGCTGGCTCCGGCGGTCGAGGCGCTCGGGATGGCGGTCAGCGTCCTGCCGACGGTGATGCGCACCGACGAGGATCGGGCCGGGCTGGCGGGGCAGCTGGTGGCACTGGGCGAGGGTATGCTCCGCCGGTGAGCGTCCGGATCATCGTGCCGCATCGCGGCCTGGCCGCGGCCAAGACGCGTCTCGCGCCGGTCCTCGACGACGCGGAGCGCGAATCCCTGGCGCGTCGTCTGCTCGCTCAGGTGCTTCGAGTCGCGCACGAGGCGTGCGGCGACGTGGTCGTGATCACGCCCTCCGAAGCGCTCGAACCGCAGGTGACCGAGGCTGGCGCCCGCCTGGTCGTGCAGCGCGGCATGGGGCTCAACGCCGGGCTGCAGCAGGCGCGTCGGGAGGCGATCGCGGACGCCATCGAAACCCTGGTCATCTTGCACGGCGACCTTCCGAACCTCTCCGCCGATGACGTCGCCGCCCTCCTCACAGCCGTGCCGCAGCCGAGCGGCGTGGCGATCGCGCCAGATCGGGCAGGGGGTGGCACCAACGGGCTGGCGCTGCGGCCGCCGGATGCCATCGAATTCCGGTTTGGCATTGGGTCGTTCGATGCGCATTGCGCCGCTGCCGAGGAAGCGGGGGTGCCCTTGGTCGAGGTGCATCGGCCCGGCCTCGCCTTCGACCTGGACACGCCCGAGGACCTGGTGCGCTGGATCGAGCTGGGCGACGCGGCGTGATCTCGCTGATCCCGCTCCACGGCATCCCCGAGGTCGTGCCGGGCGACGACCTGGCCAAGCTGATTGCCGCGTCGTTGGCCGCTGGCGGCATCGGCCTCGAAGCCGATGATGTGATGGTCGTCACGCAGAAGGTCGTCAGCAAGGCCGAGGGGCGGGTGATCGAGCTGGCATCGGTCACGCCAAGGCCGGAGGCCCTCGAATGGGCGGCCCGCTGGGGGAAGGACGCGCGGCAGGTGGAGCTGGTGCTCCAGGAGAGCGCCGAGGTGCTGCGCATGGCGCCGGGCGGGCTGATCATCTCGCGCACCCGGCACGGGTTCGTGTGCGCCAACGCGGGGGTCGACCTCTCCAACGTCGGCGGCGGCGATGCGGCGACCCTGCTCCCGATCGACTCCGACTCCTCCGCCCGGCAGCTGCGTGCGCGGCTCGGCGATCTGGCCGGTGCACGGCCGGCGGTCATCATCAGCGACTCGTTCGGGCGGCCCTGGCGCAACGGGATCGTGAACGTCGCGATCGGCTGTGCCGGGCTGGAGCCGCTGGTCGACCTGCGGGACACTCCCGACGCCGATGGGCGAGTCATGCATTCGACCGTGGTGGCGGTGGCCGACGAGCTGGCATCGGCCGCCGACCTGGCCGGGGGGAAGGTGGCGGGTCGGCCGGTGGTGCTGGTGCGCGGGTGGGAGTTCGGCGCGGTGGATGCGAGTTCCGGGGCGGCGGCCCTGGTGATGGAGCGCGCCCTCGACCTGTTCCCCTAGATCGGCTGCAGGAAGAGACTCACGATGTGCGCCCCTTCCACACGGAAGTTGGCCTCGACGTGCATCGAAGCAGCGCCCGGGCGCATGACGGTGACATCGGCGATGTAGCTGGAGCCCATGCTCCGCCCGTCGTTGGCATACATCCGGAAGCCGTCTCCGGCCCGTATGAACCAGCCGCCCACCTTGTCGCGGCCGTGGAGGTTGGTCCGCTCATCGCTGCCCGGCACGGAGATGCCGAGCACCGCGTGCTCGGCAAAGAGGGCGACGGCGTCATCTCGGCGGTCGTCGTTGATGAACTCGAAGAAGAGGTCGACGGTCTCGGTGGCGCCCATGTGGCCAGTGTAGCGGGGGCGCACTGCTAGGCTCCCTGCGCCATGGAGCGACTGCGGATCGGCCTGATCGGATGGGGGACCGTTGGCGCCGCGCTGGGTGAGCTGGTCGCCCGCGGTCCGCTGCCGGTCGAGCTGGCGCGGCTGGCGGTGCGGGATCCGGGGCGCGAGCGGGCGAGCGCACTGCCCGAAGGCGTCGAGCTCGCTGCACCGGCCGACCTGGTCGACGCGCCCGACCTGGATGCGGTGGTCGAGCTGGCGGGCGGGATCGCAGGGCCGCTCGACTGGGCGCGGACCACGCTGCAGCGCGGCAGGCCGTATGTCACCGCCAACAAGGCGCTGCTGGCAACCCACGGCGACGAGCTGGCCGGGATTGCCACTGGCAATGGAGGTGCCGCGCTCATCGCGTCGGCCAGCGTGGGTGGCGGCACACCCATGATCGAGACGGTCGAGCACCTCGGTGCGACGGGAGCCGTCAGCCGACTGCGCGGCCTCCTGAACGCGACAACCACTTTCATCCTGTCCCGGATGGCCCAGGGCAGCGACTATGGCGCGGCGCTGACGGCGGCCCAGGAGGCGGGCTATGCCGAGGCCGATCCGTCCTTCGACGTCGAGGGACGTGACGCCGCCCAAAAGCTCGCGATCCTCGCCTCGGTGGCCTGGGGCCGATGGCGCCCGGAGCGCGAGGTCGAGACGCACGGTATCGTCGGCCTGGCCGTCGAGCCCGGGCGTATCGTGCGGCTCGTGGCGGAGGCGGATGGGGAGAATCTGAGCGTCCGACCGACTGAGCTGCTGCCCGGCGTGGCCCTGGCAGCGGCATCGGGCGTGGAGAGCGTGCTGGAGGTGGAGGTGCGGGATGCGGGCAGCTTCCGGGTGAGCGGCCCCGGTGCCGGCGGGCGCGTCACCGCCGGGGCGGTGTACGCCGACCTGGCGCGCCTGGTGGCCGGTGAGCGGCCCATCCTCTTTGCCCCACGGGGGCGCGGAAGATGAGCGACTGGCCCATGGTCGGCGTGGCCGGCGCACGCGGCGTGGTCGGCGGCGTGTTCCTCTCGATCCTGGCCGATGCCGGGCTCCCCGCGGACCGTTTGTCCGCCTTCGGCACCGAGGCCGGCGAGGTCTCGTATGCCGGCTCGCCGATCCCGATCAGCGTGCTCGACGATCACGCTGCGAGCCGACTCGCGATCCTCTTCCTGGCGACCGACGGCCCCGTCTCACGCGAGATCGTGGCCGGACCGGGGCGTTACGTCCCGCTCATCATCGACAACTCGAGCGCCTTCCGCCTGGATCCTGCTGTCCCACTGGTGGTGCCCGAGGCGAATGGCGCTGCGCTGAAGGGCTATCGCGGCAACCTGATCGCCAACCCGAACTGCACGACGGCGGCCGCGGCGGTCGTCCTGGCTCCCATCCGTGATGCGGCCGGTCTCGAATCGGTTGACCTGGCCTCGTACCAGGCGGTCAGCGGCGCCGGCCGGGCAGGGTTGGATGCCTATGCGGCGGAGCGTGCCGCGGGGGGCAGCGAGCCGGCCCAGGCGTCGCCCTTCCACGGCCGCATCGCCGACAGCGTCGTGCCCCAGATTGACGTCCTGGATGAGACGGGCTGGTCCGGCGAGGAGCGCAAGGTCATGGCCGAGCTGCGCAAGATCCTGGGGCTGCCGGAGCTCGACGTGGCGGCCACTGCCGTGCGCGTGGCGGTCCACACCGGCCATTCGGTTGCCATCCACCTGCGCACCGAGCGCGATGCGACGGTCGGTCAGCTGGAGGCGGCCCTGCGCGCTGCCCCCGGCCTGGAGTACCGGCCGGTAGACGGAAGTCAACGCCATCCGATGCCGCTCGACGTCGTTGGCCGCGATCCGGTCCTGGTCGGGCGGCTGCGCGAGATCCCGGGGCGCGCCCGGGGCTTTGCGCTGTTCCTCAGTTCGGATAACCTGCGCAAGGGCGCTGCCCTGAATGCCATCCAGGTGGCCGCCACGGCCTATCCCGATCGATTCCGCCAGCTTGTTCCGACCCCTCGCTGACCTCGTATCCAACACGTCCCAGGAGACTGCCCGTGTCCTCGTTCTCCGACCTTGCCGCCGAGTTCCTGGCCGAGTACCACGCCGAGCACCCGGTTCAGGCCAGCGCACTTGGGCTGGCCGCGTATGACGACCGCCTCGACGATCTCTCGGCGACCGCCTTCGAGCGCCGCCGCGCCTCGGACGACGCCTGGCTGACCCGATTCCGCGGCGCGGACGAGGCGAGCCTCAGCTTCGACGAGGCGATCGACCGCGACCTCCTGGTCGCCAGCCTCACGGAACGGGCCATCTACGACGAATGGGAGAGTTGGCGGCGCAGCCCGGATGCCTACATGAACCCCGGGTTGGAAGGCGTCTTCATCCTGTTCCTGCATCGGCTCCGTCCGGAGGCCGAGCTGGTGCAGAGCGCCATCGTGCGGTTGCGCGGCATCCCCGCCCAGCTTGCTGCTGGACGCGCCAACCTGCGCGCCGATCTCGTGCCGGCGCTCCTCCTCAAGCGCGCCGTGAACCAGGCACGGGCAGGAGCGAACTACACCCGGGAGCTGCTCCCCGCACAGGTCGATGCCGCCCATCGCGACGAGCTGGCCGCGGCCGGGGCCGAGGCCGCCGAGGCGCTGGACGCCTACGCGTCGTACCTCGAGGAGATGGAGCCGAGCGCCACCGGCGACTGGGCCTTCGGCGAGGCGCGCTACGACGCCGTCCTGCAGGATGCCGAGCTGCTCGGCACGACCGCGCGCGAGCTGCGTGAACGGGCACGCGCCGAGATCAACACCCTCAGCGCCGAGATGCGGGCCACCGCCCGCCAGATCGCCGGCCACGAGGACTGGCATGCGCTGGTGCTCGAGCTGAATCACGACCGCCCGGCAGATCCGGAGGCGATGCGCCTCGGCTATGAGGAGTGGACCGAACGCGCTCGGGCCTTCCTCAAGGAGCGGCGGCTGGTCAGCTTCCCCCCCGGCGAGGAGTGCAGCGTCGAGCCCTCGCCGCCCTTCCAGCGGCCGGTGCTGGCGGTGGCCTCGTACCAGGATCCGCCGCCCTTCTCCGACTCGATGCAGGGGCACTTCTTCGTTCCGTACCCGCCCGACGGAGCAAGCGAGGCGGAGATCGCCAAGCGCCTCGAGTCGAACTCCTACCCGAGCATCCCCAGCACATCGGTGCACGAGGCCTATCCGGGGCACCACTGGCACCTGGTCATGGCCAAGCTCAATCCTTCGGCGGTGCGGCAGGTCTTCGGCACCAGCTACTTCGCCGAGGGCTGGGCCCTGTACGCCGAGCGGATGATGCGCGAGGCAGGCTTCTACGACGACCCGCGCCACATCCTGTTCCAGTACGAGGCGACCCTCTTCCGCGCGGCGCGGATCGTGGTCGACACCAGCCTGCATCTGGGCGAGATGACCCACGAGGAGGCCGTGCAGTTCATGCTGGAGCACTCCTCCATGACCGAGCCGACCGCCATCGCGGAGGTGACCCGCTACTGCAGCTGGCCGACCCAGGCCAGCTCGTACCTGACCGGCTGCCTGGAGATCCTGCGCATCCGCGAGAAGTTCATGGGTGCGCGCGGAGCCGCCATGACCGATGTCGACGCCCTGCGCGACTTCCACGATGCGATCACGAGCGCCGGCACGCTGCCGATCGCGCTGGCCGAGCGGGCGGTGATGGCGACCGCATGACCCGCCGCGGATGACCGCCGAGCTCGACCGCCTGGCCGATGACTACTGGGATGCCGGCCTGGCGGCCGATCCGGTGCAGGGCACCGCGATCGGGGAGCACCGCTACGGGGATCGGCTGAGCGACATCTCGCAGTCCGGGCGCGCTGCCATGCAAGACCGCCTCGAGGCGCTGGCCACCAGGCTCGCCGCCCTCCCGCCAGAGGCCGACGCGGAGGCGCGCCTGACCCAGGCGGTGCTGGCCCAGGCGATCGACGCCAGGCTGGCGATCCTGGAGGCCGATGCGCACGCCTACACGGTCAACGCCATGAGCGGCCCGCAGACCGCGTTCCTGGACGTTCCCTCGCTGCAGCCGCTGCGCGGGCCCGTCGACGGTGAGGCGATGCTGACGCGCTGGTGGGCGATGGGGCCGTGGGTCGACGAGCATGTCGTCCAGCTGCGCCGCGGCCTGGCTGACGGGCGCGCTCCAGTGGCCGGTTCGGTCCAGCGCGTGATCGAGCAGCTCGACGAGCTGCTGGCACGGCCACTCGACGGCTGGCCGCTTCTCGCCCCGCTCCAGGCCACGCACGACGGCTGGCCTGACTCCACCTGGCGCGCCTTCGAGGTGGGGCTCGCCGGCGCGGTGCGCGACGGGCTGCGTCCCGCGTTCATCCGCTACCGCGTCTTTCTGGCCGACGAGGCCCTGCCCCGCGCGCGTGATGAGGCGCACGTGGGCATCTGCCACCTCCCCGGCGGCGTGGCTACCTATGCGCGTCTCGCCCGCGCCCACACGACCGTGGAGCTGACCCCGCCGGAGATCCACCAACTCGGGCTCGACGAGATCGCCCGCATCGATGCGGAGATCACCGAGCTGGGCGGTCGCGTGCTCGGGACGCATGACATGGCGACCACCCTCGCCGCGCTTCGCGAAGATCCATCGGTCCATTTCAACTCGGGCGCCGAGATCGTCGAGGTTGCGGAGCGCTCGCTGGCCAATGCCGTGGCGGCAATCCCGGCCTGGTTCGGGCGTCTGCCGCGGGCGCACTGCGAGGTGGTGCGGATGCAGGCCCACGAGGAGCAGCACTCGACGATCGCCTACTACCGCGAGCCGCCGACCGACGGCAGCCGGCCGGGGTGCTACTACATCAACACCTACGCGCCCGAGACCCGGCCGCGCTACGAAGCCGAGGCACTCGCCTTCCACGAATCTGTGCCGGGCCACCACCTGCAGATCGCCATCTGCCAAGAGCTCGGCCACCTGCCCGCCTTTCGACGCCACGCCGAGGCGACCGCCTATGTCGAAGGCTGGGGCCTCTATGCCGAGCGACTGGCCGACGAGATGGGCCTCTACAGTGGCGACCTGGACCGGATGGGGATGCTCTCCTATGACGCCTGGCGCGCCGCGCGGCTGGTGGTCGACACCGGCATGCACGCGCTCGCCTGGTCGCGCGAGGCGGCGATCGACTTCATGAC
>JBBQGI010000068.1:0-8981 GCA_038322875.1 Candidatus Limnocylindria bacterium
ATTGTCGAGCCGGGAAGGCGTCGCTGAGCGCCTGGCGGGACCCTAGCCGAAGACCATTGGCAGGACGAGCAGCGCAGCCACGATCCCGATCAGCGACGCGAAGAAGACGAACAGTCCGATCGTCAGCAGGTCTGCGCCCCGGGGCTCAAGGTCCATGCCCCGCACCGTAGCACGGCCGGAGCCGCGAACGCGCCTGACCTGGCCCGATGGTGCGCCGCGAGTGGGCATTCACCTCGGCGTGGCACGGGGCCTGCTGCGCACCGCTCGGAGGGCACGCCAGATCGGCGCCATTGCGCTCCAGATTTTCAGCGACAACCCCACCGCCTGGCGGCGCCGGCCCGAGCCACCCGCCGATGCCGCTCAATTCGCGGCCTACTGCGAGCGTCATGGCATCGCGCCGGTGGCTATCCATGCGAGCTACCTGATCAATCTCGCCGGTAAGGCCGAGCCGTTCGCCGGCCAGTCGCTGGATGGCCTGCGGTACGAGATGCAGCGTGCGCCCGACTACGGTGCAACGCTGGTGAACACGCACATCGGCTCACATCGCGGTGAGGGAGGAGCCGCCGGGCTGCGTCGGATCGGGGAGGCGGTCCGGTCGACGTTGATGGAAGCACCAGCGGGCGTGCGCCTCCTCCTCGAGAATTCGGCGGGCGGCGGGGATACGCTCGGCTCGAAGATCGAGGAGTTGGCCGCCATCCTCGACGAGGTGGGTGGCGCAGCCGCGCAGCTCGCGTTCTGCCTCGACACCGCGCACCTGTGGGGGGCCGGCTACGACATCTCAACGGCCGCCGGGGCATCGGCCGTCCTGGACCGATTCGATGCCCTCATCGGGCTCGATCGGCTGGCGCTGGTCCACCTGAACGACTCCAAGTCAGGGCTTCGTTCGCTGACGGATCGGCACGAGCACCTGGGGGCGGGCCGAATCGGCCCGGAGGGGTTGGCCGCGTTCCTGCGCGATCCGCGCCTCCCCGGCCGGACGGCGCTGGTGATGGAGACGCCCGGGGAGGATCTCGGCTATGACGCGATCAACCTGCGACGAAGCCGGCTGCTGTACGGCGGGGCGGAAACATTGCCCGAGCTTCCGGCGGGAGCGTTCCGGCTGACGCGACGTGCTACGCGGGTGGGGCCGTCAACCGGGAGGGCAGGGGCCGTCGACGCGGTCAGGCGCCGCGGCTGAGACTCCCATTCGCATCGGGGGTGTGACCCTTGATATTCGCATCACGGATCCGCTGCGTGCGAAGCGCCAGGTAGGCCTGCATCAGCTCGCGGACATCGGCCTCGGTGAGGACATCATCGCCTCGCAACGAATATTCGACACGAGCCGTGGGGAGCATCTGGCGCGATGAAAGGCTCGCGAAATAGCTCGGCCCATCGGAGTGTTCGCGAATCTCTCGCAGGCCACGGGCCAGTTTGGTGGCAGTGCCCAGCGACGGCATCCGGTCGCCCTTGATCAGTCGGGAGATGGTCGAGTGATCGACCCCCGATTGCAGGGCGAGCTGCCGCTGACTCATCTTCTTTTCCTTCAACTGGCCGCGGAGCCAGCTGTTGAACGACCGCGGCGGCTGGAGCGTCATTCGCCTTCGTCCGTGCGACTGCTGCCCACCGATCAAATGCGTCGTCCGGTGGTGCGTGCGAGCAACCGCAGAATCGCAGCGCCGCGTACATGGCTCAATGGGAGAAAGGTACCGATCCGGTCCGGCACCTGCCGCCTTGAGCTCAGTCGCCGGCGCCTCGCTCGCTGATTGCCGCGCCCCCCGGGACCGTCACCCCTCCAGCCCCGTGCGCGCGACGGATCATAGGCGAGAACGCATAGAGGGCGCCGCCCAGCACGATGACGCTCAGCGTCGACAACACGAAATCGGTGAGGGCGACCGCCGTCCCGGCCTCCGCCGGGACACCGTACAGGTGCAGCGCACCCACGATTCCCGCCTGCACGAAGCCGATCCCTGCCGGCGTGAGCGGGATGGCGGTCAGCAGCGACGCAGCCAGGGCCACGAAGATGGATGAACTGATGCCAAGGTCCATGTCGGGCAGGACAAGCGCGTGGATCACGAAGTAGACGCGTGCACCCTCCAGCAGCCAGACCGTCGCCGTGATGGCGCCAACCGGGAGCAGGACGCGCGGCGTCAGCGCGCCGGTGCTCCCCTCGTGAAACCGTTCGTAGAAATCCGCGACCCGCTCGGGCAGGACGCGGGTCAGCTGCCGGCCCTGGTAGCGGAGCGCAATCACCAGCAGTACGAGCACCACGGCGAATACAAAGCCTGCGAGGAAGAGGGCGTCCACCTGCGGATTGTTGCGACCCCGGAAGCTCCAGAAGCCGGCCGCGAGGGCGAGCGCGAAGATGACGATGATGTCCGTGACGCGCTCGATGAAGATCGTCCCGACCGTTCTCGAGACCGACGCACCGTAGTTGCCGCGCAACAGGTACGCGCGGTACAGGTCTCCCAGCTTGGCCGGCACCACGCAGTTCACGAACCACGATAGGAACAGGATCTCGCTGGCGGCTCGATACGGCACGTCGGTCCCGACCCGCCGCAGGATCAGGTTCCACCGCAGGCTGCGCAGCGGGAAGGTCAGGTAGTAGGCGAAGAGTCCGGCGAGCAGCATCCACACGTTGGCCGTGCGCATGATGTCGAAGGTGCTCCCGAAGTCGACGTTGAGGATGACCCGAAAGAGGAGGAACACCAGGACGAGACCGAAGGCGATCGAGCCGATGGTGCGCACGTTAAGCAGGCGGCGCGCCAGGCTCACCTCTCGTTCGGGGATCGAATCTTCTGGGGGAGCGCCGAGGAATTCACCGGGCTCGTAGACCGAATGACCGTGCTCGTGCGGCCCGGTGGGGTGCTGGCCCGGCTGCCCGTCCCGGTGGTGATCAGCGCCGTCGGTTCGCCTATCCCCGATCATCTCTCGCCTCGGGGCCATGGGAGTCCGGGAGCTCCGAGGGCGCCGGCGCCTCGATCGGCTCCTTTTCGACCTGCTTTGGTGGCTCCGGACCGAGGACCGGCGCCGAGGCGGTGTTGCGGCCGAGCCACTGCCGCACGATGTTGCTCCAGACCGCGTACCGGGTGGTCAGGTGGATCAGTACTGGTGACCGGGTGCCGTGCCACTCGTTCTCGCCCAGCCCCTGTCGCAGTTCGTCGGCAGTCTCGAAGGCGGGGAGCGCATTGAAGCTCATCGCCACCTCGAAGGCAGAATGGCTGTCGCTCGCCGCGATGCCCGGGATGCGGTGCCGCAACGCGAAGTCTGCGGCCTCCTGGTTGTGGCGACTGAAGGTCACGCGACTGTTGAAGACCTCGATCATGTCGATCTTGCCGGCGGCCGCGAGGGCCTCGAGCGGCACCCGCCTGATGTGCGATGCGCGAAAGGGATCAAACGGGTGCGGGATGGATACCAGCCCGCCCTGGGCGTGGATCTCATCAGCGGTCTGCTCTGCGGTCAGGCCGCGCGGAATGGTGCGCTGCAGGAAAATCCCCACCACCTCGCCGTCCGACGTGGAGACCTCCTCCCCCAGGATGACGGTCAGCTGCCCATCGACGCCGAGTGCCACTGCCCGCTCGCGCACGGCGATCGCTCCCTCCACGTTGTTGTGGTTGGTGACCGCCACGTGCGTCAGACCTCGCTCCATCGCGACCCGAATGAACTTGTCCTCCGAGAGGATCGAGTCGCGGCTGAAGCGGTTGTGGATGTGGAAGTCGGCGAAGGCGAGGGCGCGGCGCCCCGCG
The DNA here is from genome assembly GCA_038322875.1 of Candidatus Limnocylindria bacterium. Classification (GTDB taxonomy): domain Bacteria; phylum Chloroflexota; class Limnocylindria; order QHBO01; family QHBO01; genus CF-167. The sequence goes on from JBBQGI010000068.1 coordinate 3,723, forward strand.
GCTCTGGCGGCGCGCTCCTGGCGCAGCGTGGCGGGTGCTTCGGCGATGGTGACCGGCGCCGCGGTCACGAGCCCCGTACCAGGCTCTTCCGAAACTGGTCGAAGTGCTCCAGCGCCAGCCCGGTTCCCACTGCCACTGAGTTGAGGGCGTTGTCGGCCACGTGGCACGGGATGCCGGTCACCTGGGTGAGAAGCGCATCGATGTTCCGGAGCAAGGAGCCGCCCCCGGTCATCACCATCCCCTTGTCGATGATGTCGCTCGACAGCTCCGGCGGGGTCTGCTCCAGCACGTTGCGGACGGCCGTGATGATCTGCGCCAGGGGACCCTCGATCGCCTCGGTCACCTCGCCCGATGTGATCGGGATGGTCCGGGGCAGGCCAGCGATCATGTCGCGGCCCTTGACCTCCATCTCCATCGGCTCGTCCAGCGCCAGCGCAGAACCGATGCCGATCTTGACCTCCTCAGCGGTCCGCTCACCGATCATCAGGTTGTACTTGCGACGAATGTAGTTGGCGATCGCCTCGTCGAGCTTGGTGCCTCCCACGCGCACGGAGTCGGCCACCACGATGCCGCCCAGGGCGATGACGGCGATCTCGGTCGTCCCACCACCGATGTCCACGATCATGTTCCCCGAGGGACCGGAGATCGGCACGCCCGCCCCGATTGCCGCCGCCAGCGGCTCGTCGATCAGGTAGGCATCGCGTGCTCCGGCCTTCAGGGCGGCGTCCCGCACAGCTCGCTTCTCCACGCTGGTCACCCCGGAGGGCACGCTGATCATCACGTCCGGCTTGAAGATCCTGACACGGGCAACCTTGTTGATCACGTAGCGCAGCATGGCCTCGGTGATCAGGTAGTCAGCGATGACGCCGTCACGCATCGGGCGGATGGCGCGCACGTTGCCGGGGGTGCGGCCGATCATCTCGCGCGCCTCCTCGCCGACGGCCACCAAGCGGTTGTCGTCGTCGTTGATGGCGACCACGCTCGGCTCGTTCAGGACGACCCCTTTTCCCTGCACGTAGACGAGGATGTTGGCCGTCCCCAGGTCGATGCCGATCTTCATGAGGCGCTCAGCCCTCTTCTCGCATCTGCCTGAGGCCGCCGAGCGCAGTGGCGACGTCAGTCGGCAACAGCACGAATGCGCCGCCGGCGCGCGCGACCTCCAGCTCGGCCCGGAATCGATGTGTCTCGGCCACGCCCCGAGTCTACGCGTCGATGCGGGTGATCTGTGCGCCGAGCGCCACGAGCTTCGACTCGATCGCCTCGTAGCCGCGATCGACATGCTCGACGCCTGAGATGACGCTCGTCTCGTCGGCGGAGAGAGCTGCCAGGATTAGCGTTGCGCCGGCACGCAGGTCCGAAATCTGGACCTCCCGCCCATGCAGCCGCGTCGGCCCGGCGATGCTGGCGTGGCGCTCGTCGATGACCTCGATCACGGCCCCCATCTTGACCAGCTCCATCGTGTAGTCGAGACGATCCTCGTAGATCGTCTCGTGGATCGTGGAGACGCCATCGGCCTGCGTCATCAGGACCGCCAGGGGTGCCTGCAGGTCGGTGGCAAAGCCCGGGTAGGGCTGCGTCTCGACATCGGCCGGATGGATCCCATTGCCGCCGCGCACCCGCAGCCCGCCGCCATCTCCCCCTATCGTCTCGAGGGAGACGCCCATCCCGGTCAGCACCTCGGTGAACGCCACCAGGTGAGTCGGATCGACCCCCCGGATCGTGATCTCGCCTCCGGTCAGCGCCGCTGCCACCGCGAAGGTCCCCGCCTCGAGCCGGTCGCCGAGCACCCGGTGCTCGACCCCGTGCAGGCGGTCAACTCCTTCGATCTCGAGTCGGAGGGGTGCCGTGCGCTCGATTCGCGCGCCCATCGCCCGCAGCATGGAGACGAGGTCATCGACCTCGGGCTCCTGGGCGGCGTTCTCGATCACTGTCGTGCCATGGGCGAGGGTCGCCGCCAGCAGCGCGTTCTCGGTTCCCATGACGGTCACGTAGGGAAAGGCGATGCGCGCCCCGCGGAGACCGGCAGCTGCGGACGCGAAGTAGTAGCCGTTCTTGTATTCGATCTCAGCCCCGAGCGCCCGCATCGCGTCGACGTGCAGGTCGACGGGGCGGCGCCCGATTCGATCGCCGCCTGGATTGCTGATGATCACGCGTCCGAACCGGGACAGGAGCGGTCCCAACAGGATGAACGAGGAACGCATCTTCATCGCCGCCTCGAGCGGCACGAAGAGCCAGTCGGCCGCCACCGCGGTGATCTCCAGGCTGCCGCCCTCGAGCGGGTTCACCTCGAAGCCGATGTCGGTCATGGTGTTCTTCAGGATCTGCACGTCGCTGATCCGCGGGACGTTGTGCAGGACGGTGCGCTCGTCGCTCAGCACCGCGGCCGCCATCATCTTGAGAACGGCGTTCTTGGCGCCGGCGATCCGAACTTCCCCGTTGAGCGGCGCGCCACCGCTCACGATGAACTTCTGCATCAGCTCGTGGCTCCCCCTAGGCGGGCCACGCCTCCTTCCACTCATGTGGGCCCAGATGGTGGCCGTCGCAGAGACCCACGCGCCCACCCATGTGCCGCGACGGCAGGTAGGGCTGCATCCCCTGCTCGAACGGCGTCGGACCCGCGTTGCAGAGCATGTACTGCCGCTCACGGGCCCACGCATAGACGTGGTCGCTGCTGCAGAAGGCATAGCCCGAGGTGAAGTTCGGCGACGTCACCGTCGAGCCTCCCGCGAGGGCGATCGGGCCGGATTCGCGCACGACTTCGATCCGTACCGGGAGCTGCGGCATGCGCGCACCGCAATGATCGCAGGCCTGCATCAGCGGCCGTCGGGACTCATGAGCCCGATCCTACCCCAGCCGCCTACCATGGGCCACATGGCGCTTCCGCACTGGCTCGCACGCGTGAACCTCCGGTTCTCGAACGTCTTCATGCGGCCGATCGCCTCCCGCCTGCCGTGGTTCGTCGTCCTGGAGCATGTCGGCCGCAAGTCGGGCACCGTGCGGCGAACGGCGATCATGGCCTTCCATCGCAAGCCGGACCGATGGGTTCTCGCGCTGACGTATGGCCCCGAGGTGCAATGGCTGCGCAACGTGATGGCGGCGGGTGGCTGCCGGCTCCTGTCGCAGGGTAGGTGGATCGAGGTGGCGGAGCCGCGGCCCTTCGCCGATTCCTCCCGATCGCGCGTTCCATGGCTGGTGCGCCCGTTCCTCGCGCTCCTGCGCGTCAGCGAATTCGTGGAGCTGCACGAAACGGGCTGAGAGCTCAGCCTCGCGAGCGACGCCGGGTTGCAATCCGCTCTCGCATGAGGGCCGTCTGCAGGGCGGCGCGCACCCGCGCGATGTCGATCGGATCGCTGGTCTGCTCGAGCTCCGACTCGGCGCGCTTGCGCCCTTCGACGGCTTTCGCCTCGTCGATCTCGTCGGAGTGCTCCGCCAGGTCGGCCATCACGATGACCTTGTCCGGCCGCACCTCGACGAAGCCGCCGCTGATGAGCATCGATTCCTCGCTCCCGCTCTTCTTGATCCGCAGCTCGCCCACGCCAAGCGAGCTGATGAGCGGGGTGTGGTGTGGCAGGATGCCGAGCTGGCCGTTGCGACCAGGCACGATGACCATGTCGACGTCGTCGTTGTAGACCATCCGCTCCGGGCTGACGATCTCCAGCCTGAGTGGCATCAGCCCATCTTCTCGGCGTTTGCGACCACGTCCTCGATCTTGCCGGCCATGAAGAATGCCTGCTCGGGCAGCTGGTCGTACTTGCCCTCGAGGATCTCGCGGAAGCCACGGACGGTCTCCTTGAGCTCGACATACACGCCTGAGCGTCCCGTGAACTGCTCCGCCACGAAGAAGGGCTGGCTCATGAAGCGCTGCAGGCGACGAGCCCGAGAGACGGAGACCTTGTCCTCCTCCGACAGCTCGTCCATCCCGAGGATGGCGATGATGTCCTGCAGGTCCTTGTAGCGCTGGAGCGTGCGCTGCACCTCGCGCGACACCTCGAAATGCTCATCGCCGACGATCCGGCGATCAAGCACCGTCGAGGTCGAGGTCAGGGGGTCGACGGCGGGGTAGATCCCCAGCTCCACAATCGAGCGCTCGAGCCGAATCGTGGAGTCCAGGTGGGCGAACGTCGTCGCGGGCGCCGGATCGGTGTAGTCGTCGGCGGGCACGAAGATGGCCTGCAGCGACGTGATCGAGCCCTTCTTGGTCGACGTGATGCGCTCCTGGAGGGCGCCCATCTCGGTGGCCAGGGTCGGTTGGTAGCCCACCGCGGAGGGCATGCGGCCGAGGAGTGCCGACACCTCGGATCCGGCCTGCGTGAACCGGAAGATGTTGTCGATGAAGAGGAGGATGTCGCGTCCTTCCTCGTCGCGGAAATACTCTGCCATGGCGAGTGCGGTGAGGCCAACCCGCTGCCGGGCGCCGGGCGGCTCGTTCATCTGGCCAAAGACCATCACCGTCTTGTCGATGACGCCCGATTCGGTCATCTCCCCGAGCAGGTCATTGCCCTCGCGCGAGCGCTCGCCCACCCCGGCGAAGACCGAGTAGCCACCGTGCTCCGCCGCGATGTTGCGAATCAGCTCCTGGATGATGACCGTCTTCCCGGTACCGGCCCCACCGAAGACGCCGACCTTGCCTCCGCGCCGGAACGGGGCGATCAGGTCGATCACCTTGATGCCGGTCTCGAAGACCTGCGCCTCGGTCTCCATCTGATCGAACGGAGGCGGGTCGCGGTGGATCGGCAGGCTCTTCTCGGCCTTCACCGGGCCTTTGCCATCGATCGGGTGCCCAAGGACGTCGAAGACGCGTCCAAGCGTGGCCGCGCCGACCGGCACGGTGATGGGAGCGCCGGTATCGACCACGTCCAGCCCGCGGGCGAGCCCGTCGGTCGTCGACATCGCGACGGCCCGCACCCAGTTGTTGCCCAGGTGCTGCTGGACCTCGACCACCAGCGTGGCGTCTTCGGCCTTCATGCCGGCTGCCTTGGGACGCTTGATCTCGAGCGCGTTATAGATGGCGGGCAGCTCGCCCGGCGGAAACTCGACATCGATCACGGGGCCCGTGATCTGGATCACCTTACCGGTCGCCATCGGTCTCTTATCTCTCCTTGCCTAGCCGAGCGCTTCCGCGCCGGAGGCGATCTCGATCATCTCGCGAGTAATGGTGGCCTGGCGCGTCTTGTTGTAGACGAGCGTCAGGTCGCCGATCAGATCGTTTGCATTCTCGGTTGAGTTGCGCATCGCGATCATCCGCGCGGACTGCTCGGA
>JBBQGI010000069.1:0-8876 GCA_038322875.1 Candidatus Limnocylindria bacterium
GCGGCCACCCACGTCGCGACCGTCCCACCCAGGTCTGCTGAGGCGAACCCGTTCACGAGGCCCTGCGGTGGACGCTGCGACGGTCCGCTCGCCGCACGACGTGTCGAATCGCCGCATCGGCCAGCACGGCGAGGGCCGCCAGCATGCCGACCAGCATGGCCAGGGGCGTTGGGATCGGTCCCAGGTCTGCCTCCGAGGTCGCCCGCACCGCCTCGGAATAGGCGGCATCGTCGCGCACGGTCGAGAGGAGGCCTGCGAGCTGGCCCGAGCGGAGGTAGGGCTCCAACTCCGGATCCAGGAAGGTCGGGGCGATCGCCACCATGCGCAGGCTCGGCACGCGCGAGCCGACCTGCTCGACCCAGCTGCGGGCCGAGATATCGCTGCCGGAAACGATGAGCACCATGTCGAAGGCGCCGATGCCGCCCCCGCGCTGACGGATCGCATCGACGACGGTTCCGCTCGACGCCGACGGCACGATCGAAGTGATGCCTCGTACCAACCCCGCCTCGGACCCGGCCACGAAGCCGAGATCGTCGGGTGGCGGATCGATCCCACCGCGCTCGATCCGGTTGCGCTCCGCCGCCGCGATGGCTCGCCCCTCGGGAGTGAAGCTGACGATCGCCATCTGGGCGCCGTGCCCCGCCAAATCGGCCAGTGCGGCCCGTGTGGCGGCCCTGATCTCGGGATAGGTCCCCAGGTCGGCGTCACAGGCGACGAGCACCAGGGAGCCGATCGCCAGGTCCCCGATGGCGAGCCGCAGCTGATCGACGCGCGATCGATCGGGGCTTGCCAGACGAAGTCCCGATTGGGTGGCGGCCGGGACGAGCGACGCGCCTGCGAGGAGCAGCAGGAGGATCAGCGCCGGCGCAGCGCGGCGGAGGCGCATGGGCGCTGCGGGACGACTCTCCGCTGGGGCATCGTCAGTCGTCATCGCGGTCCAGTGCCAGCAGCGACCGCGCGGCGCTCACCGCGATCATGATCCCGATCCCGATGAGGAGCCCACGAAAGACCCCCGCCAGGGGCACGTCGCGCACCCAGCCGGCGGTCGCCGAGAGCCAGTCGCCCGCCGGTCCGCCGATCGGGAGCAACAGGACGATGACGATCGCTGCGCCGGCGGCCATCACGCCGGTCTCGCGAGCTCGCAACGCAAAGCCGCGGCGGAAGGCGCCGAGCAGGAAGATGAAGAGCAGCGCGAAGAGCGACGCGGCGATCGGCGCCAGCAGGGCTGCGACCAGCCACAGCACGATCGAATCGGAGCTCCCCGCGGACCCTGGGCGCAGCCCGGCCACGAGGACGGCGCCCATGCCCAGGAGCAGCACAATCGAGCCGAGCGGGTCGCCGTTCCCGGTCTGCACGTCGCGGGCGTGATGCGCGAATAGCGCGGCGCCACCACCCACAGCGGCCGCGGATGCGAGGAGCACGAGGAGCTCGTTGAGCCCACCAGCGGCCTTGCCGAGAGCTGGATTCACGACCAGCAGGTCGAGCAGCACGAGCAGCCCGCTGACCAGCCCAATCCCGGTGACGATCGAGCGCCGCATGGGGGTCAACGCCCTGCCAGGAACTCGACGACCTGCGGTCCTCCGGCCCAGGCGGCCAGCGACCCGAACAGCAGCACCGCGATCACGGTCCAGATCAGCCGGTTCGCCGCCCGCACAGCGGTGCGAGCGTGTCCGCCGGCGGCGATCTCCGCCTCCGCCTGGAAGAGCTCCGGGCCGATGAGGTTCCCGTCGCCATACAGGAGCGGGCCTGACACCTCGGAGGGGTTGGCCGTGCCGGCCACGCTCCATTCAGCGTCGCCCAGCAGCCCATCCAGCAACAGCAGTCCTTCCTCGCCCAACCCGCCGGCGACCATGCCGACGCCGTGAGTGGTGGCCTGGGCCAGTGCGATCCCGGCAGCGACCGCTCGACCCTCGCCGAGGTACTCCACAGCCGACGCCGATACGCGCTCCGGGGTGGCCGTCCGACGATGGGCGCTCGCCAGGCTGGCCTCGGCCATCAGGGCCGCCACCGGGTCATTGGCGGTCACCCGCAGCGGCACGCCGGCACGCGCCGCGGCTTCGGCGACATGGCGGAGGAGGGGCAACGCCGCGAGCGTTTGGAAGCGATCGACCGCGGACGAGGCTCGTACCACGCCGGCACTTCCGAGGGAGATCGCGGCATCCGATCCCGACTCGGCCGCCAGGGCCATGGCGCGGCTTGCCCTTCGCAGGCGCGCCTCGTCGTCGGCGGCCCAACGTGCCCCCGGTCGCGCAACCAATGAGAGGAGAACGAGCAGGACCACCAGGACGGCGACCGTCGGCGCCGCCTGAAGGCGCATCTCCGACGAGCCGATGGCGCCGGTCAGCAGCCCGACAAGCTGCGCAGCGAGCTCGCCCAGGTTCGGCATCTATCGGGGATCGTGCCGGCGGTCTTCCGCCAGCCGGGCGGCAAATCGGTCGTATGCGGCAGGGTCATCGAGCGTCTGCTGCAGGGCCCCGGTCCGCCGCCTGCCGAGGAGCGCGTTCAGGAGCGGGCTGAGAAAGATCGCGCCCTGGCGGATCAGCGGCAGGAGCGGCCGATGGGCGTCGAGCAGAATCGCCGCCGGGAGACCGATTCCGCGTCGTTCGAAATCGTCGGCCAGCGCATCGGCGGGGTCCGGCGTCAGCCTTCCCGACGTCACGCTCGACCCTCCCTGCGAGGCACCTGATTCCGTCCCATGGTCGCTCGCTCGGCGACTCATCCCGGGTCCGCGGCGGCCTCCAGCCGGTGCACCCGCGGGAGGCGTTCACGAAGGGCGGTCGTCACTTCGTAGTTGATGGTGCGTCGCTGGGCGGCGACCTCATCGACGTCGATGCGGGCACGCATCTGCTCGCCGATCAGGACGAATTCGTCGCCGTAGGTTACATCATGCAGAGCGCCCAGATCGACGGTGATGCCATCCATGCTCACCGCGCCGACGATGGGGCGACGCACTCCTCGCACCATGACGAATCCATTGTTGGCATGGGCTCGCGGCCAGCCGTCGCCGTACCCGATTCCGAGCGTTGCGATGCGCGTCGAGCGCTTGGCGCGGAAGCGCAGCCCATACCCGATCGCCTCACCGGCGGGGAGGTCAAAGATTCGCAGCGGAAGCGCCTTCAACGTGAGGATCGGGCGCAGCCCAGCGTCGCGATCCTTCGTCCAGCCCGGGACCATCCCGTACAGCGCCAGGCCCGGACGGACCGCGTCGCCGAAGACGCCGACCCCGGCCAGCAGGCCACCGGTGGCGGCGAGATGCACCAGTCCCGGATCCACGCCGCCGGAGCGCATCGCATCGAGGGCCTGCGCCAGGCGGAGTGTCTGGACATCGGTGTATGCCTCGTCCTCGCCTGGAACGGCCAGGTGGCTGAAGGTGCCGCCCAGGCGCAGGTGCCGGCTGCGGGCGATCCGCAGCGCCAGCTCCACGGCCGCCGTCGGATCGGTCCCCTGCCGGCCGAGGCCCGAATCGATCTTCAGTTGGACCGAGGCGCGGCGTCCGGCCTCGGCGGCAGCGTGCTCGAGGAGGTCGACCCCCGCTGCGTCGTAGACCACCGCCTCCAGGTCTGCCGCGAGCGCCGGCCCAGCCTCCGGCGCGCCGAGGCCCCAGAGCACCAGGATCGGGGCATCGATCCCCGCCTGCCTCAGCGAGAGGCCCTCGCTGAGGGTCGCGACGGCGAGCCGCTCGACCCCGTGGCGCACCAGCGTGCGCGCCACGTCGATCGCCCCGTGGCCATATGCGTTCGCCTTCACGACCGCGATCACGCTCCGCCCCTCGCCGGCCAGGCGCCGGATGATGGCCAGGTTGCCGATCAGGGCCGCGTGGTCGATCTCGATCCAGGCGCGGTGCGGACTGCGCGCCGGGGCCACCGTCACGGGCGCCGTCCGCCGCGCAGCTGTTCCATCGCCGTCGGCATAAGGTTCGCGATGTCGCGTGCCACCACCCCGGCCCGCCCGATTCGGTCCTCGGCGAGCAGGCCCGCGGCACCGTGGACCGCGACCCCGCAGCCGGCTGCCTCGAAGGGCGACAGGCCGGCCGCCAGAAACGCGCCGATGGCACCGGCCAGCACGTCGCCGCTGCCCGCGGTGGCGAGCGCAGGGGTCGCGATATCCGACCGCAGCAGATCGCCGTCGGGGGTGGCCACGATGGTGTGGGCTCCCTTCAGCACCAGCACCTGGCCCCAGCGGGCGGCCGCGTCGCGGGCTGCATCGGCCCGTCGCTCATCATCGTCGGCGAGGGTTTCCCCTGCCGGCATGCGCAGCAGACGGGCGAACTCGCCGGCGTGCGGGGTCAGGACCAGCGGCGCCTGGAGCGGCGCCCACCAGCGCTGCACCTCGGCCAGTGCCACGAGCGCATCGGCGTCGATCACCGCGGGCCGGCGCAGCTCGCCGATGAAGTTGCGCACGCGGCGCAGGGTGGCGGGCTGGCGCCCGAGTCCCGGTCCGACCACCAGCGCGTCGAAGGTCGGTGCCTCGGTCGCCAGGCGCCGCCAGCCGGGGGGCGCGGTGAGCCCCGGCGCCTCCTCGACCAGCAGCATCGCCGTCAGCTCGGGAACGAGGCCCAGGAGTCGGATCCCCACTGCCTCGGGCGTTGCCAGGCACGCCACCCCCACTCCGGCGCGGATCGAGCCAAGCCCGGCCAGCAGCGCAGCGCCGGCGTACTCGAGCGAGCCGGCAACGATCAGCAGCCGACCGAACGTGCCCTTGTGAGCCCGTGCCGGGCGAGGTGGAAGGCGCTTGGCGACCCAGCCCTGGGTGAGCGACGTGATCGCCATTGCGCTAGCTGTCCAAGCTCCGATGGGCCACCGCCACGGCCACCGCCGTGTGCCGCTCGTGCGAGATGCTCACCGTGACGTCCTCGAGCCCGAGCGCCGCGGCCCGGGCAGCGGCCCGGGCGTGCAGGTACACCTGCGGAGCGCCGGCCCCGTTGGGCAGGATCTCGATCTCGCGCCACCCAACGCCGCGAACCCCGAGTCCGAGCACCTTGCTGATCGCCTCCTTGGCGGCCCAGCGACCCGCGATCCGCTCCGCTCGACGACCGCAATAGCGGGCCTCGCCGTCGGTCAGGACACGCTGTCGAAAGCGATCCGGAAAGCGGCCCAGGGTCGCAACGATGCGGTCGACATCGATCAGGTCGACGCCGATCTCGTGGCGGCTCATCGGCGCGCGGTTGCGGCTATTCGACCGTCACCGATTTCGCCAGGTTGCGGGGCTGGTCGACATCCGTGCCGCGCGCCACCGCCACCTCGTAGGCGAGCAGCTGCAGCGGCACGATGGCGATCACCGGTGCCATCTCCTCGGGCGTCTCTGGGATGTAGAGCACGTCCTGCGCGTAGCGATCGATCGACTCATCCCCGACCGTCGCGATCGCCACCACCGGCGCCTCGCGGGCGTGGACCTCGGCCACGTTGCTGACCAGCTTGTCGTAGGTCGCCGCCCGCGTCGCGATCGCCACGAGTGGAGTGTGCTTGTCGAGCAGGGCGATCGGGCCATGCTTGAGCTCCCCCGCGGCGTAACCCTCGGCATGCACGTAGGAGAGCTCCTTGAGCTTCAGCGCGCCCTCCATCGCGACCGGGAAGCCGAGGGCCCGACCGACGAACATCACGTCGCGCACGTCGGCCCAGCGTTGCGCCAACTTCTTGACCTGCGGCGCGAGCTTCAGCACCTCCGCCGCCTGGCCCGGCAGGTCCCGCAGGGCAAGTCCGAACGAGCGGCGGCGGCGATCGCTGAGCGTGCCGCGCAGCCTGGCGAGGTGAAGCGCGATCATCTCGAGGACGACCACCTGGGTTACGAACGCCTTCGTCGAGGCCACCGCGACTTCGGGTCCAGCCTGCAGGTAGCAGACCGCATCGGCCTCGCGGGTGAGGGCGCTGCCGACCACGTTGGTGACCACCACGATCACGGCGCCTCGCTCGGAGGCGAGCTTCTGTGGGGCGAGCGTATCGGCCGTCTCGCCCGACTGGCTGACGCTGATCACCAGCGTCCGCTCATCGATGGGCGGGGGCGAGTAGCGCATCTCGGATCCGATCTGGCCGCTCGCTGGCAGGCCCGCCCAGCTCTGGATCAGGTGGGCGCCGACCTCCCCGGCATAGCGCGCCGTGCCGCAGCCGACGACGTAGACGCGCTCGACCTGACGCAGCTTCTCCTCGATGGCGTCGAGCTCCGGCAGCGTCACGTTGCCCGCCTCGTCGACCCGGCCGCGCAGCGCCTCGCCGATGGCGTGCGGCTGCTCGTAGATCTCCTTCAGGGTGAAGTGCGGGAAGCCATCCTTCTCGGCGGCTTCGATACTCCATCGGATGTGCGTCACCGGCCTATTCACGCCGACCCCGTCCATGCCCATGATCGTCACGCCGTCCGAGGTGACATCGGCGATGTCGCCCTCCTGGAGGATCACGACGTTCTTGGTGTGCTCCAAGATCGCCGGCACGTCGCTGGCCAGGAACGCCTCGCCGTTGCCCAGCCCCACGATCAGGGGCACGTTCATGCGGGCTCCGACCAGCCGATCCGGGTGGTCGACGTGCATCACTGCGATGGCGTAGGCGCCGTGGACCTCGTTGAGCGCGTCGCGCACCGCCGCGACCAGGTCGCCGCTATAGCGCTCCTCGATCAGGTGCACCAGCACCTCGGTATCGGTCTCCGAGGCGAATCTGTGGCCGTTGGCGACCAGGCGCTCCTTGATCTCGCTCCAGTTCTCGATGATCCCGTTGTGGATCAGGGCGAGCCGACCGGTGCAGTCGCGATGCGGATGGGCGTTCGCGTCGTTGGGGCGGCCATGCGTCGCCCATCGAGTGTGGGCGATCCCCTGCTGACTGGCGGGGGCGCTGCCATTCAGGTGGTCGGTCAGGTTGGAGAGCTTGCCCGCCTTCTTCTCGACGAAGATCTCGCCGCCATCGGTGACGACGGCCAGGCCGGCTGAGTCATAGCCGCGGTACTCGAGGCGACGCAGCCCCTCCAGCAGAATCGGAGCCGCATCTCGCGGTCCCACGTACCCGACGATGCCGCACATATGGTCTGCGTCTTCTCCTAGTTCAGTCGGGCATGTGCGAGCTCTGACAGCTCGCGTGCGATCTTGTTGATCTCGTCAGCGTCGTCGCCCTCGACCATGATCCGGATCTTTGGCTCCGTCCCCGACGGCCGCACCAGGATCCGTCCACGCGCGCCGAGACGGGCGTCGGCCTCTGCCACCGCGGCCGCGAACTCCGGATCGATCTCCCACTGGTCTCGGTGCCGGACGGACGAGTTTATCATCACCTGCGGCACCCTCGGAATTCGGCCGGCCAGCTCCGAGAGGGTGGCGCCGGCCTCGCGCAGGGTGCGCGCGATCTGGATTCCGGTCAGCATGCCGTCGCCGGTGGCCGCCAGGTCACGGAAGATGATGTGTCCCGACTGCTCCCCGCCGAGCAACGCGTCGTTGCGCTCCATCGCCTCCAGCACGTGGCGATCGCCGACCGGGGTGCGCAGCATCCGCCCGCCTGCCTCGGAGATGGCCCGCTCCAGCCCGCCATTGCTCATGATCGTCGTCACCAGGAGCCCGTTGCGCAGGGTGCCGGCCGAGAGGCGGGCGAGTGCGCAGATCCCCATCATGCCGTCGCCATCCACGATCGAGCCGTGCTCGTCGACAGCGATCATCCGATCTCCGTCGCCGTCGAACGCCATCCCCATCTCCAGGCCCTCGCTCCGCACGGCCTCGGCCAGCGCGGCGGGATGCGTCGAGCCGCAGTCGAGGTTGATGTTGGTGCCGTCGGGCGAGGCGGACAGGACGGTGACCGTCGCGCCGAGCTCGCGGAACAGGCCGGGCGCAATGACCGAGGCGGAGCCGTTGGCGCAGTCGATCCCGATCCGCATGCCGCGCAGCGCGTCGCCGGCATCCGCGACCAGCTTCGCGCGGTACGCCTCGATCGCGGCGGGCTCACAGGTGATGCGCCCGATCTCGGCGTTCATGCGGCCCGGTAGCGACTCCGCCTGGAAGATAAGGCGCTCCAGCTCCTCCTCGATCTCGTCGTCGATCTTGCGGCCGCCGGAGAGCACCTTCAGCCCGTTGTCCGCGGCGGGATTGTGTGATGCCGAGACCATGATGCCGGCCGCGAAATCTCCACCCGCGGCCGCGTGCGCAAGGCACGGCGTGGTGACCACGCCCAGCTGGATCGCATCCGCGCCGACCGAGGCCAGACCCGCGGAGACGGCCGCCACCAGCATGTCGCCGGACCGGCGAGTGTCCTGCCCGATCACCACGCGACGACCGAACGCCTCGAGCAGGTGCCCGACCGCGCGGCCCAGGTCGTAGGCGAGGATCGGCGTCAGATCGAGATTGGCGACACCTCGTATTCCGTCGGTTCCGAAGAGCCGACCCATCAGGGCGAGGGCGTCGCAGGCGGCACGATGGTCACCGTCACCGAGGCTGGCGAGATGGTCACCAGCGTCACCCCCGCAGGGAGCGACAGCGTCGGCTGGACCAGGTGGTCACCGGGGCCGAGCCCCGTCACATCCAGGACCGGGGTCAGGTTGGCAGGGACGAGCGCGTCCAGCGCGGAGACCGTGCCGCTGACCGTGACCGCCACCTGGCCGATCTTCGGCAGGCAGGCGCTGCCGGGCGGCTCCCCGGAGCAGACGACGCCGAGGATCAGGGTCCGGGTGGCGATCGTCTCGCGGATAAGGACCGAGACGGTCGCCTGTGCGTCTGCCGGATCGGCCAACCGGGCGCCCGGCGGCAGCACCAGCGCCACGGTAGACCGCAGCGGAGCCTTGCTGCCGACAAGCGCGATCGGCTCGGTGACGACTTCGACGATGGCTGCGAGGACGTCCGGCGCACCGCGCAGAGTCACGACCGCTGGCTCGGAGCTCACCGTCCCGACCTCGAATCCAGCGGCCGGGGACCCGACCAA
>JBBQGI010000070.1:0-8591 GCA_038322875.1 Candidatus Limnocylindria bacterium
GGTCGGCTTCCTGGTCGGGCCGCTGACGGGCAACGACTCTCACGCGACGCAGGTGGGTCCCGACCGCTGGGCGCGCCACGGCGGCCTGGGACCAATGGTCAACCACTCCTGCGACCCCAACTGCGGTGTGCGGCTCAACGAGGGGCAGGCCTTCGATTTCGTCGCTCGCCGCCCGATCGGGGCCGGGCAGGAGCTGACGTTCGACTACGCCATGCGCAACTTCACGATCGACCACTTCCCGGCCGTGTGCCTGTGCGGCGCCGCGCGGTGCCGCGGCTCGGTCACCGGTTGGAAGGACCTGCCCGCCGCGCGCAAGGCCGACTACGGCGAGCTCGTCGCGCCCTACCTGCGCAAGATGGACGACGAGAGCCGGCGGCTGACGGCGCGGGGAGCGCCGTAGGTGGTCCACTCTTCGACCGGCGCAGGGTGCGGCGGCCGGCAGGCGGACTCCCACATGCGCGCGCTGTCCTTCACCACTCCACGGGACACGAACGGCGCCGGCCTCTTCGACGCCGACGGCGGCAAGGGCCGGCGGGTGACTTTGCGCACCGATCCCTCCCAGGACAACTTTGACCGCTACGGGCGCCTGCTCGCCTACGTCACCACGCGCGCGGGTCGCCCCAGCGCATGCCGGTCTGCTTGAGCAAGGGCGGGCGCCGTCGACCATGCGGATCGGGCGCCCGTGGACCAGGCACGGTGGCAGACCGCATGCTACTTTTCCCATCGTGCGTGTGAGAAGTTTCCAAGACGAGGGAGTGAGCCTCGCAGGCGACGAACAGGATCGGAACCGTGCGTCGATGCGAGACGGCGCAGCTGGCGCGCGTTCGGGCTGGCGACACGCGGCTCTTCTCGCTTTCTGGGCGTTGAGCGTCGCCTTCGTGGTCGCGGCCGCCGTGGTGGCTGTGGCGAATGCGGCCTCGCCGTTCGCTCGGGGCTGGTGGCTCGTCGCCTACCTCTTCCTCGTGGGCGGCGTGTCGCAGGTGCTGCTCGGAGTGGGGCAGTTCCGTCTGGCCGCTCGGACGGGCGTCGATGCGGCGTCCTCAGCATCGCTGTGGGCGCAGATCGTTCTGTGGAATGCGGGGACGTTGGCTGTCGCGGCGGCGGACATGGCTGCGGCGCCGGCCGGGGTCGCCGCAGGCAGCGTCGTCCTGATGGCGGCGTTGTGTCTCTTCTTGGCGAGCGCGCGACGCTCACGCGGACGGGCGCGTGGTGCTGCGGGATGGCGCGAGGCTTCCTACATGGCGCTACTGGTGTTCTTGGCTGCGAGCGTGGTGGGCGGGACGTTCCTGGCGGGCGCCCTGCCGGGGCAGTAGGCGATGGGTGCCCCACGGATCCGACGCCTCTCGTCTCTGCTTGCTGGAGTCGCGCTGCTGGTCGCTGGCTGTGGGTCAATCGGGACTGCGGCTTGAAGACCCGTCGCTGGGCGGATGTCCTGCCCGCCCTTGAGCATCTCGTCCGCGCCGCCTATCACCGGCGCGCCGCTGACTTGACGCCGTCGGGCGGACGCTGAGCGCTTGGCCCGCCGACCGTGGGACGTCGAATGGGGGGTCCTTGGTCAGATGAGCGTGGATGCCGTCAGCACGGCGGCGAGGGTCACGACGGCGATCGCGGCGCGCAGCGCGGTGGCGGTCCGGGCGGCTGTGCGCAGACGGGAGGCAAGCGGCGCGTCAGCTGGGTCGGCCAAGGCTTGGGCGCGAAGCCGCTGGACGGCTCGGCCGTTGACCACGCCGACCACGGTAACGGCGGCGATCAGGGCCGTGAGGGCGGCGACGGCGGTTTGCGTCGCCGTCCAGCCGGCGGGGGCGCCGACGAGCGTGAGGCCGGTGATGGCGAAGATGAACAGGGCGAGTCCGGCGGTGATGCCGTAGCGGCGTCTCAGCGCGCTGAAGAAGCGCACCTGCTCCGCAGGGCCGAGGGCATGGCGCGCCGCGGTGGTCGCCACGGTGACGGCGACCATCCCACCCGTCCACACCATGGCGGCCAAGAGGTGGAGCGAGACGAGGAGGTCGCGCGCGGCCAAAGGGCTCAGGCGGGCGGGGATGGCTCGCTGGGCTTGCTGAGCGCGTCGGCGAGGCGGGCGAGCTCGTCGGCGGGGAGGGCGGCCTCGATGCGCGGAAAGAGCTCGCGCTCCTCGAGGCGGACGTGCCCGCCGAGCATGTCGCCGAGGGTATGGATGGTCTCGAGCGGCGTCTCGGCGTGGCGCTCGAGCTCAGTGGCGTGGTGGCGGATGGTCACGTGATCGAGGAGCACACGCACGACGGCCGGGTCCTCCTCGACCGCGGCATGGCCGGCGTAGGCGGGAAGGAGGACCTCTTCCTCGGCGCGGAAGTGCTCCCGTCCGGCTGGCCAGAAGGCCATCCAGGCGTCGCGGGCGGCCTGGACGGTGTCGGGCGTGGCGCGACGGAGCTTCTGCGCGACGACCAGGGCCTGGTGGTGGTCATGGGACAGCGTCGCCAGGGCGGAGGTGCGCTTCACGGGGATGGCCTCTTGGACTTGGGGCGGAGCAGCGCGCGGGCTGCGAGGAGGAGCACGTGGCCGGCGAGGACGGCGTAGAGGAGCGCGAGCCCGACGGCGATCGGCGCCAGGAGCGAGTCGGCGGTCGCGAGGCGAGCCGCGGCGAGGGCGCTGACGGCGACCGCGGCCAGAGCGACGAGCGCGCGGTCGCGGGCGGGCCGCGGTAGGGGCATCGCACGGGAGAGGTCGCGGACGCGGGCCAGCACCGCGAGCAGGTGCAGCAGCGAGGCGAGTACGGTGAGCCCGAGCCAGCCGGCCAGCAGCAGCACGGCGAGGGCGGCGCGCCGGGGCTGGGCGAGGACGTCGCCGCCGAGCGCGCCGACGATCCCCAGGGCCACGCCCGCGAGCAGGAACGCCTGGGCGAGCGTGATCAGCCGTGCCGGGAGCGACAGCGGGCGAGGGGCGGTGAGGAGGGAAGCGGCGAGGTTGGCGATGAGCAGGCCGGCGGCCAGTCCGAGCGCCAGCCACCCGACGAGGACGATCGGGGCGATCCCGAAGGCCAGGCCGGCGGCGAGCGCCGCCGTCCCGCCTGTCCAGGCGGTGAACGTCGGGCCCTGCAGGCGGGCGAAGCGCAGCTGCGTGTGGGTGAGCGAGGGGTGGAACGTGTGCAGCGTCCCGACGATCGCCGTGCCGAACCAGCCGGCCAGGTTGAGCGCCAGGTGGGCGCCCAGCAGGCTGCCAAGGGGCCACGCCACTCCCAAGGCGAGCCCGAGGCCCGCGAGCACCCCGGCGCCGAGGAACCCCGCGCACGCGTAGTACCAGCGCACCGCCCAGCGCGCGCGCTGCAGCGAGCGTCGCTGCATGCCCCGCAGCCCGACGGCGAACAGCACGAGGCCCGCGGCGATCAGCGCGCCGCCGGCGGCGGCGACCGTGGCGACGTGGGTGGGCACGCCCACGGCGACCAGGATGGTGCCGGCGTTCCAGCACGCGAGCTGTGCGCGGACGAGCAGCCGCGGCGGCGGATCGGTGGCCAGGAACGCCCCCACGAAGAACTGGCCGGCGCCGAGCACCAGCTGCGAGACGCCGCCGAGGAAGGCGAGGTGCAGCGCCAGCCAGCGGCCGTCGGCGAGCACCCCGGCCTCATGGAGGAGGCTGGCGGCGATGGCTGCCAGCAGAAAGGCGATGGCCGCCGCGAAGAACCGGACGAGGAGATCGCTGGGACGGGCGCCCCCGACGGGGAGCGGGCGGCGAGGGCAACCGCGCGGCGCAGCGGTCGGGGAGCTTTCCACGTCGCTCGGGACGGAGCAGCTCCCGGTCATCGAGGCCCGAGGCGCGTCGGAAAGCCGCCGGTCGCTCACGCTTCGTCGTCGCCGGCCGTCGAGAGCGCCGGGGTGGAGACGCCCTCCAGCTTGATGAGGCAGCCGGCGACGTCCGGATCACGGGGGACGAAGCCGGCCAGCTTGGCGCCGGGATCGAGCACGTCGAGCAGCCCACGGGTGAGTCCGCGATGCAGGGTGCAGACGACCTCCTGATTCTCGCGGACGGCGTCGCGGTACGGGCAGTTGCCGAGTGTGTAGGTCACGCACCCGCCCTGCGGGGGATCGCGGTGGGGCTGGAAGCCCAAGGCGGTCAGCGTCGTCTGCATGGTCTCCTCGGGCGACGCCTCGCTTTCGCGTGGGGCCACCTCTCGGCCGATCTCCCGCCCCGCGGCCTCGACCTGGCGCAGCCGCCCGCGACTGGCGGGGATCGCCCGCGCCAGCCAGCGCCCCAGCTCGACGTAGGCGCTCGGTGCCTGTCCGCCGGGTTGGGCGTCGGGCGCAATCGCCCACGCGTCGCGAGGGCGGCCCATCGGCTGTGCAGCCCGGCTGCGGGTAACGAGCCCGACCTCCTGCATCCGCTCGAGATGCAGGCGCACTCCGTTGGGGTGACGCCCGAGCCGCTCGGCCAACTCCACGGTCGCGGCCGGACGCTTGAGCTCTCCGAGCAGCGCGAACAGCTGGGCCCGCGTCGGCTGGGCCAGGACGTTCTCGGCTGGCACGCCAGGCAGGTCCACCGAGGCGAAGTTTACACAAGATAGATGGAATAACCCCGCGGGCCGGCGGATCGGCGCTCGGACCGGGCGCGCCGAGTTCTTACAGCACGATTGGAAGAAGTGGGCAGGGACGTGATACTTTGCCCATTGCTGTTGTGCAAAGTCAGGAGGCGGCGCGTGGCCTACGTAATCAACGAGTCCTGCATCGGCGTCAAGGACAACTCCTGCGTCGAGGTCTGTCCGGTCGACTGCATCCACCCGACACCGGACGAGCCCGACTACGACCGGCACGAGCAGCTCTACATCGACCCGGATGAGTGCATCGACTGCGACGCTTGTGTCGAGGCCTGCCCGGTCGACGCCATCACCGCCGAGGACTCCGTCGCGCCCGAGTGGCAGCGCTTCATCGAGATCAACGCCGCCTACTACCGCGACGCGCCCCGATGACCGCGGTACGGGTGGCGTACTCGCTGACCTCGCCGGGCTGTCCGATCGGTCCTCAGGTCGCCGAGCAGATCAACGAGTTCGCCGGCGAGCTGCCCGGCGTCGAGCGGGTCGCTGCCCATTTGACCTTCTCCCCTCCGTGGACGCTCGAGCGGATCAGCGAGGACGCCCGCTTCGCCCTGGGGTTCTGATGCAATGCCCGATCGCCGCCTCCTACATCGTCCCGATCGCAGCCGTGCGAGCGCTCAACTGCTGCCGCCCTCGCAGCACTGGGTCCTCCACGGGGCAGGTGGCTGGCGGGGGTGCACGCGCCTTGCCAGGACGGCCGAAGCCCTGGCGCTACGTCCGGCGTTCGCGCCGCTTCCGCTCCCGGATCGGCTGGTGACGGTCGACCCTGGCGGCGGGTGCTGTGGACGGTCGGGGTGGCGGCGGTCGTACTGCTGTCGGCGCCCGTGTTGGCCTGGGGCGATGCCCTAACCCCCGAGTCCGGCGGCTCGCCCAACGCCGACGAGATCGACTCGCTGTACAAGATCGTGCTCTACGTCGCCATCGCCGTGTTCGTCGGCGTCGAGGGCACGCTCGTCTACTCGTTGGTCCGCTTCAGGACCAGGCGTGGACGGGTGGCGGCCCAGATCCACGGCAACATCCGCTTGGAGATCGGCTGGACGGTGGCGGCGGTGCTGATCGTCGTGGTCCTGACCGTCGTCACCTTCGCCAAGCTCGGGGCGATCGTGAACCCGGCGTCGGCCGGCCCCGTCGCAGCGGTACCGGGCTCCAACGGAGGCGTCACGGCAGCCGTCGGCCAGCCGCCGCCCGGACAAGCGTCGCTCCGCATCCAGGTCGCCGGACAGCAGTACATCTGGCGCTTCCGCTACCCCAACGGGGTCCTCGCCTACGAAGAAATGGTCGTGCCCACCGACACGACGGTCCAACTCGACGTCGTCAGCGAGGACGTTGCGCACTCGTGGTGGATCCCCAAGCCCGGAGGCAAGGCCGACGCCGTGCCGGGCTACACGAACCACACCTGGTTCCGCATCGACCGCCCGGGCGTCTTCCGCGGCCAATGCGCCGAGCTGTGCGGGCCCAACCACGCCGACATGGTCGCTCACGTCCGCGCCGTTTCCCGGGAGCGCTACGAGGCATGGCTCGCCGCCAAGCAGCGCGAGACCGCCCAGGCCCGCACCCTCGCCGGCCGGTCGCGCCAGCACGACGACTCCGCCCCTTCCCGACCCTAAACCGAGCTGAGGACCAGATGGCCGTCTCCCAACCCACTCTGAGCCCCGCCCGCCCGGAGATCGTCGCCCGCCGGGTCAGTGATCCCACCCCGGGATGGCGTGGGTGGATTGCCACCACCGACCACAAGCGCATCAGCGTCCTGTACCTGGTCGCCACCTTCGGGTTCTTTCTGCTCGGCGGGACCGAGGCGCTGCTGCTGCGCCTGCAGCTCGGGGCGCCGAACAACACCCTGCTCTCTCCCGAGAAGTACAACGCGCTCATGACCATGCACGGCACGACGATGGTCTTCCTCTTCGTCGTACCGGTGTGGGCCGGGTTCGCGAACTACATGGTCCCGCTGATGATCGGCGCGCGCGACATGGCCTTCCCGCGCCTGAACGCGCTGTCCTTCTGGCTGTTCCTGGCGGGCGGGATCGTCTTCTACGCGTCGCTGTTTTTCAGCCCGCCCGAGGCGGGCTGGACGAGCTACACGCCGCTGTCGACCGGCGACTACATCCCGGGCGACGGCCAGGACGCGTGGATCTACCTCGTGCACCTCACCGGGCTCTCCTCGGCGCTCGGAGCGGTGAACTTGATCGTCACCATCAAGAACATGCGCGCTCCGGGCATGGGCTGGGGCCGCTTGCCGCTGTTCGTCTGGACCGTCTTGACCCAGTCGGTCATGCTAGTCGTAGTCCTCCCGGCGGTCGCCATGGCGGCGACCCTGATGCTCACCGACCGTCACTTCGGCACCTGCTTTTTCAGCTCGGCCTGCGGCGGGTCGCCCCTGCTCTACCAGCATCTGTTCTGGTTCTTCGGGCATCCCGAGGTCTACATCATGATCCTGCCCGGCTTCGGGGTGATCTCCGAAGTGCTGCCGGTGTTCGCCCGCAAGCCGATCTTCGGCTACAAGGCGATCGTCGCCTCCAGCGTCGGCATCGCCTCCATCTCGATGCTCGTGTGGGCGCACCACATGTTCACCGTGCCGGTCGCTCCGGTCGTGCTCGCGTTCTTCATGATCTCCTCGATGCTGGTCGCCGTGCCGACCGGCATAAAGGTGCTCAACTGGATCGCGACGCTGTGGCGCGGGACGATCGAGTTCACGACGCCGCTGTATTTCGCGGCTGGCTTCTGGCCATGTTCACCTTCGGCGGCATCACCGGTGTGATGCTGGCCGTCTATCCGATCGACTGGCAGGTGCACGACACCTACTTCGTCGTCGCGCACTTCCATTACGTGCTGGTCGCCGGGTCGGTCAACGCGATCTTCGCCGCCCTCTATTACTGGTACCCGAAGATGACCGGCCGGGCCATGTCTGAGAGCCTCGGAAAGCTCTCGTTCTGGCTGACCTTCGCCGGCTTCAACACCACCTTCCTCGTCCAGCACTCCCTCGGCCTGTTGGGCATGCCGCGGCGGATCTACCGCTACGCCGACCTCGGCGACTGGGCGGTCCTCAACCTGATCTCGACGATCGGTTCGCTGATCCTCGGGCTCGGCGTCCTCGTCACCGTCTACAACGCCGTCCGCAGCCTCAAGCGCGGGCGGCACGTCGGCCCGGATCCGTGGAAGGCCAACACGCTGGAGTGGTTCGTGACGTCGCCGCCCCCGCCGCACAACTTCGACGTCATCCCCCGCGTCGCTGGAGCCCATGTACGACATCCGCCACACGATCGAGCAGGAGACGAGCCAATCGCAGAGAGACCCGGCGTGCCTCTGAGCCGGTCGGACCGAAGGCCGCGCATGGCGGTTGACGGTCGCGTGCTGGTCCTCGCCTTTGCGGTGCACCTGGTGGGCATGCTCGCGGCCGCTGGCCTCTTCGTCTTTATCCTGCGAGGGCAGCCGGCGCAGCCGGCGGGTGGACACCCCGATCGTGGAAGCGGTGACCACGACGTACGCGGTCGGGGCCCCGATCGCTCGGGTCCGCCGCTCCCGGTGCCCACGGCCGGCGCCCCGCCGCTGCCCGACGCCCACGGCCGGCGCCCCGCCGCTGCCCGACGCCCGGCCGACGTCTGTGCGCCTGCGCGGGACGGAGCGGCTGGGTGACCTGCGGCCGAGCCCGCCACGGCGCCCCGCACGCCACCGTGAGCCGATCCGCCAGCCCGTCGACTCGGCGTAGGAACCGCCGTGCAAGGAGGGGACCTACGCCTACGTCTGCACGCGGGCCGGCCACGCCGCCAGCGGGTTGAAGGGTAAGTTCACGGTCAGCTGATCGCACAGCAATGGGCCGGAAGCCTGCCGGGCTCTCTGCGCCGTCGGGAATCTGCCTCTCGCGGGAGACACGCGGTCCGACCTATTCTTGTCGCATATGGTCGAGCGGGACACGCTGGCACAGAACCCCGGCCCGCAGGGCTGGTGCGTGTGCGGCCAGAAGGTCATCATCGCCGACGCCCGCGAGGTGACGCTGCCCAACGGTCGGCCGGGCTGGCAGGGCTATTGCCCCGAATGC
>JBBQGI010000071.1:0-8421 GCA_038322875.1 Candidatus Limnocylindria bacterium
ATCCTGGCGGGCCAGGACATCATCCTGCTGGGAGAGCGTGGCCAGGCCAAGAGCCGGATCGCCCGCTCGCTGATCGGCCTCCTTGACGCCTGGATGCCTGCGGTGGCCGGCGCCGAGCTGCACGACGACCCGCTGCGCCCGGTGAGCCCGTTCGCTCGCGCCCTGGTGGCGGAGCAGGGCGACGCCACGCCGCTGACCTGGGTCCCCCGCGAAGACCGCTACGGGGAGAAGCTGGCGACGCCGGACATCACGATCGCCGACCTGGTCGGCGAGGTCGACCCGGTCAAGGTGGCCGAGGGTCGCTACCTCTCCGACGAGCTGACGATCCACTACGGGCTGCTGCCACGCACGCATCGGGGCATCTTCGCGCTCAACGAGCTGCCCGACCTGGCGGAACGCATCCAGGTTGGCCTCCTCAACCTGATGGAGGAACGGGACGTCCAGATCCGCGGGTACAAGGTGCGGCTCAACCTCGACCTGTTCGTGGTCGCCTCCGCCAACCCCGAGGACTACACCAGCCGCGGTCGCATCATCACGCCCCTGAAGGACCGATTCGGAGCGCAGATCCGAACGCACTACCCTGAGGATCCCGAGACCGAGATCGCGATCATGGAGGCCGAGTGGATGGCCTTCGACGACGAGGCGGCGGCATCGGTCCCGGTGCAGGTGCCGTCGTTCATGAAGGAGATCGTGGCGGAGCTGTCGCAGCTCGCCCGGCGCTCGTCAGAGGTCAGCCAGCGCTCCGGGGTCAGCGTGCGAGTCACCATCGCCAATCACGAGACGCTGGTGGCGGCCGCGCTCAAGCGCGCGGTGCGACTCGGCGAGCCGGTGGCCGCACCCCGGGTCAGTGACCTCGGTGCGATCGTGGCCTCGACCGCCGGCAAGATCGAGCTCGAGACACTCGGCGACGAGACGCGCGAGGACAAGGTGATCGAGAAGCTCGTGCAGCGCGCCGTGGTGAACGTCTTCAACAGACACTTCTCGCTGTCCGAGCTGGTCGCCCTGGTCGAGCGTTTCGAGGCGGGCGCGGAGGTCGAGACGGGCGAGTACGTCGCCTCCGATTCGCTCCAGCACCTGCTCGCCGACATCCCGGAGCTGAGCCGGGCCGTCGCGGGCCTGGACGTCGGCGAGTCGCCGGCCGGGGTCGCCAGCGGCATCGAGTTCGTGCTCGAAGGGCTGCACCTCAACCGGCGCCTGAACAAGGAGCGGCGCGGCGGCGGCGTTCGGTACGCCCGCTAGCCGCGCCCTGCCGGGTGAAGCACGGATGAGCCTCTACCGCTACTCGCACTGGGACGGCAGCCAGAGCCTCCCGCCGTTCGATGCCGACGACGTCCTCGACGCCCTGTCGGACGACATCCTGGCCGAGGGCGACATCCGGCGCGCCCTGCAGCGGCTGATGCAGCGCGGCATGCGCGGTACGCGTGGCGGCGACGTGCCGGGCCTGCGACGGATCGTCGAGCAACTGCGCGCGCGCCGCGCGGAAGAGCTGGCCAGCTCGCATCTCGAGGGCATGCTGGACGACGTCGCTGCACGGCTGGAGCAGATCGTGGAGCAGGAGCGCGCCGGCATCGAGCGGCGCCTGCACGAGGTCGAGCAGCAGGCGCTCGACGCGCCCCCGGGCCCGGCCCAGGACCAGGCCCGGATGGGGGAGCAGATCCTGCGTCGCACGGCGCAGCAGCGTCGTGATCGCCTCGACGCGCTGCCGCCGGACCTGGCGGGCAGGCTGACCGGGCTGCGCGACTACGAATTCCTGGACGCCGACGCCCGGGACGCATTCAACGCGCTCACCGACGAACTGCGCCAGCAGCTGCTGCAGACCTACTTCCAGGGCCTCAAGGAGGGGGTCGCGGGCGTGTCGCCCGAGGACCTGGATGGGGTCCGGGCCATGGTGCGCGACCTCAATCGGCTGCTCGAGAAGCATGCCTCCGGCGCCGATACGCGTTCGGAGTTCGCCGGGTTCATGGCACGCCACGGACACCTCTTTCCCCCGGGCATCGAGAATATCGATCAGCTCATTGATCACCTGCACCAGCAGGCGTCGCAGATGGCGTCGCTGATGGCCTCACTGAGCCCCGAGATGCGCTCCGAGCTGCAGGGCATGATGGATGAGCTGCTGCGCGACGATCGGCTGCGCTGGGACATGGCGCGCCTCGCGGGCACGCTCCAGGCGCTGCGTCCCGACCGGCCGTTCGGGGAGCCCTATCCGTTCAGCGGCGACGAGCCACTCGGCCTGCCCGAGGCGCTGGCCGCCATCGACCGGCAGCAGCGCTTCGACGGCATGGAGGAGGAGCTGCTGGCGGCCCGCGACCCCGACGCTCTCGAGCAGATCGACGGCGACGCGCTCAGGGACCTCGGCGGCGACGAGGCGACCGGGGACCTGGAGCAGCTGCGTGCCCTGACCCGCGCCCTCGAAGAGGCCGGCTACGTGGAGCGCGACGACGGCCAGTTGGCGCTCACGCCGCGCGCTGCGCGCAAGCTGGGGATGCGGGCACTGACCGATATCTTCAGTCGCCTCCGGCGCGAATCGCTGGGCGGCCACGCGCTGCCGTCCGCCGGAACGGGCGGCGAGCAGACCGACGAGACGAAGCCGTTCGAGCACGGCGACCCCTTCTCGGTCGACCTGAATCGGACCCTTTTCAACGCCATGGCGCGCAATGGGCCGGGCACGCCGGTGCTCATCTCGCCGGGCGACTTCGAGGTGCATCGGTCCGAGGAGACGACGGTGAGCTCAACGGTCCTGCTGCTGGACATGAGCCGGTCGATGCTGCTGCGCGGCTGCTCGACCGCCGCCAAGCGGGTGGCCATGGCGCTGCACACGTTGATCCATACCAAGTACCCGCGCGATCGGCTGTACGTCGTCGGCTTCGCCTACTACGCCCGCCAGATCAAGCCCGAGGCGATCGCCACCCTCTCGCCATACGAGTTCGAGTACGGCACCAACCTGCAGCACGCGCTGATCATCGCCCGCCAGCTGCTCGGGCGGCGGAGCGGCGGCAACAAGGAGATCGTGGTGATCACCGACGGCGAGCCGACCGCCCATATCGCCAACGGACAGGTCGAGTTCGCCTACCCACCGACCATGCGCACCATGCAGTCGACGCTGCGCGAGGTGGGACGTGCAACCCGCGAGGGGATCGTGATCAACACCTTCATGCTCGAGCGGTCGCGCTACCTCTCCGAGTTCGTCGATCTCATGAGCCGCATCAATCGCGGGCGTGCCTTCTACGTGGAGCCGGAGCACCTCGGGGAGTACGTTCTGGTCGACTACGTCAGCAAGAAGCGCAAGCGCGTCGCCTGAGGCCGTCAGCGCTCGTTGCCGTGCCTGAAGTTCCCGGTCGCGCGTGCCATGAGGTGCTGAGCACCGATCGCGTCCGTGCCCTCCACGCGCGCCATGAAGCGCCTGGCCGCATCGTCGCGAAGGGTCGTCACCGGACGCCCGCCGCGGGAGATGATGACGACGCTGCCGTCGCGCACCGCTGACCAGCTGAATGGCTCATCGCCAAGCCGTCCGCGGGCGTCCACGCACGCCACGTTAGCGGATCGGCGGTCCGACGAGGCGGCGACGGCCGTCGATCGGGCATCATCGGTGTCCATGGATCACCGCAGGCGGCCGCTCCAGGTCGGCGTCCAGCTGCCCGAGGTCGAATGGGTAGCGCGTTGGCCGCAGCTGCGCGAGATGGCCACGACCGCCGAGGCGATTGGGCTCGATTCGGTCTGGGTCGGCGACCACCTCCTGTACCGAGGCGACGGGCTCCCGCCCCGCGCACCATGGGAGGCGTGGACCACGCTGGCGGCGATCGCCGCGGTCACCACGCGCGTCGAGATCGGGCCGCTGGTGGCGGCCACGAGCTTCCATAATCCGGCGCTCCTCGCCAAGCAGGCGGCCACGCTCGACGAGATCAGCGGCGGGCGGCTGATCCTGGGCCTGGGGGCAGGCTGGAACGAGGTGGAGTACCGCGCCTACGGCTTCCCGTTCGACCATCGGGTCAGCCGTTTCGAGGAGGCGTTCGCCATCATCCGCTCGCTCCTCGTTGATGGACACTGTGACTTCCACGGCACGTACTACGACCTGGACGACTGCGAACTCCTGCCGCGCGGGCCACGGCATACGCACGGTGAGGGGCCGCCCCTCATGGTCGGCTCGATGGGGGAGCGGATGCTCTCCATCACCCTGCCGCATGTCCAGGCCTGGAATGCCTGGTTCAGCTGGTTCGGCAACAGTGTGGAGGGCTATCTGCCGCTGCGGGACACGATCGACGCCGCCTGCCGGGCAGCCGGCCGCGATCCGGCCGAGGTCGCGCGTACGCTCGCGCTCTTCGTCGCGTTCCCAGGCGCGCTGGGCCGCTCGCTCGGCGACCTGACCCGGCCGGAGGCGGCCCCGATTCCCGGCGACCCCGCGACGCTGGCTGCCACCCTGCGGGCCTTCGCGGCCGAGGGCGTCGAGCATGTCCAGCTGGTGCTCGACCCGATCAATGTGGAGACCATCGCTGCGCTCGCCCCGACCCTCGCGCTGCTCGACGTCTGACGGCTGCTATCCTCGCCCCATGGAGGGTTCGCCGGCCCCGATTCCGCTCGGGACGAGCGGGCGCCTGGAGGCGCAGCCGCTGACCAATGCCTCAGGAAATCACGCGATGCTGGTACGGGAAGGGGAGGAGCCCCGGGCCCTGCTGACCGCCGAGGCCGGCGTCGGAGATCGCCAACGCGTGGTGGTCGTACCCCTCGACGACGATGTCGAGCTGCGAGTCGATGGCGACGCGATGGCCGTCTGGCTGGCGCAGGGCTCGATCCGCGCGGAACCGTCGATCGTCCCGGCCTGGGCCAGCGGCGTCGGCTTCGTCCTGGTCATCGCGGTGGTCGGCTTCTCCATCCTGGGCAGCGTCACCTTCTTCAGCTGGGTGTTCGGGACGCTGGGATGGCTCTGACGCCGCCGACCACGGGCCTCATCGCGATGCGCATCGGCCAGGAGTTCGGACCGCCCGACGAGTTCGTGAAATCGCTCGAGCGGGCACTGGAGCGCGGCGGCGCCCGCGGGGCGACCCTGGTGGCGCTGCTCGACCGGGGCGACCTGGCGACGCACATCCCCCGGATCGACGGCCCCTCGTGGAACACCGTTCCGCTCGTGCACCTGCACCAGGGGCAGGAGCCGACCGCCGACGACTGGGCGGCCGCCAACGCAATCGTCGAGCGCCTCGAACGCTATCGCTGAGCCGATGGAGGAGGAGCGCGTCCTCGGGCTACGGGCCATGATGGGCCACTTCGCCACCGGCGTCAGCGTGGTCGCGGCCCGACATGGACCCCTCCTGGCAGGGATGACCGCCAACGCCATCGCGTCGATCAGCCTCGACCCGCCGCTGCTGATGGCAAGCATCAACCGCCAGAGCGAGACGCACGTCGCCATCGTCGGCAGCCACTCGTTCGCCGTCAGCGTGCTCGGGGCCGATCAGCAGGCGATCGCCGAGTGCTTCGCGCTGCCGACCACGGCGGCCAAGCTCCAGCGCTTCTGCGACGCCCCGTGGCACGAGGCCGAGACCGGCTCGCCGATCCTGGACGGCGCCATCGCCTACTTCGACTGCCGCCTGAGCGAATCGCACGGCGCGGGCACGCACACCCTGTTCATCGGCGAGATCGTGGCCGCCGGCTACGAGGAGAGCGGCGAGCCGCTGCTCTGGTACGGCTCGCGCTACCGGCACATCGCGGAGGATTAGGCCCCGATCGCCGCCAGCGACTCGCCGATGATCCCGATGGCGCTGTCGACCTCGTCATCGGTCGTCACCAGCGGCGGGATGATGCGCACCACCTGGCCGTAGGTGCCGCAGCTCAGCAGCAGCAGCTTGCGGTCGAACGCCTCGTGCAGGAGGCCCTTGGCGAGATCGGGGCGCGGCGTCAGCTCGGAACCCTGCGCGAACTCGATCCCGATCATCAGGCCGCGGCCGCGAACCTCGGCCACGCAGGTGTGTCCCTGGACTGCCGTCCGGATGCCGTCGATCAGCCGCTCGCCCTGGCGCGTGGCGTTGGCCAGCAGCCCCTCCGAGTCGATCACGTCGAGCGTCGCGACCGCGGCGGCGCAGGCCACCGCGTTGCCACCGTAGGTGCCGCCATGCGAACCCGGCGCGAACGTATCGAGCAGCGCGCGGCGCGCCATGATCCCCGACAGCGGCATCCCCGACGCGATCCCCTTGGCCATCACCAGGATGTCGGGACGGGAGTCATGCCAGTCGCTGGCCCACATCCGTCCCGTGCGCCCCATGCCGGACTGCACCTCGTCGGCGATGAGCAGGATCCCGTGCCGATCGGCGAGCTCGCGCAGCGCGGGCAGGAAGCTGTCCGGTGGCACAACGTAGCCGCCCTCGCCGAGGATCGGCTCGACCAGGAAGGCGGCCACGTCATCGGGATAGATGAGCGTGGCGAAGAGCTCCTCGATGGCGGCCAGGCTGTATGCGACCGCTGCATCGGCGTCGCGGCCGGTCGGATTGCGCAGGACGTACGGATACGGGGCGAAGTGCACGCCGCCGAGGAGCGGCTCGAAGTGCCCGCGATTCTTGATCGCCGAGCTCGTCAGCGCCATCGTCCCGTGGGTTCGCCCGTGGAACCCCCCGCGGAAGGCGATGATCACCGGCCGCTTGGTGGCGTACTTGGCGAGCTTGACCGAGGCCTCGATCGCCTCCGCTCCCGAGTTCGACAGGAAGAGCCCCGCCTGCTCGCCGTCGCGGAGGCCTGGGAAGGTGCGCGGCAGCCGCTCATGGAGCTCCAGTCCGGGCTTGTGGTAGAGGATGTTCTGCTGGGCATGGATGATCTTCGCGGCCTGCTCGGCGATTGCCGCTGCCACCCGCGGATGGGCGTGGCCGGTGTTGGTGACCCCGATCCCGCAGGTGTAGTCCAGGTAGCGCTCCCCATCGATCGTCTCCACCCAGGAGCCGATGCCGCGCTCGACCACCAGGTCGGTGTAGCGCGCCCAGACCGGAGCGACGCCCGAGCGAAGCTCCTCCCAGTTGAGCTGCTCGGCGCCCATCGGCCCTACCGGCCGACCATGGTGACCGGCCCTGCCTCGGCGGTGCGACCGGCCCGTCGCGAGGCCCAGTACTGGATCCCGATGAAGACGAAGGCGATCAGGAAGACAAGCGTGCCGAGCACGTTCACCTCGGGCGGGATGCCGAGCCGGCTCACGCCGAAGACCCACAGCGGGAAGGTGAGGGTGTGGCCGGCGTTGAACGAGGTGATCACGTAGTCGTCGATCGACAGGGCGAAGGCCAACAAGGCCGCGGCCAGGATGCCTGGGAAGATGATCGGCAGGGTGATCTTGCGGAAGGTGGTCCAGCCGTTCGCGTAGAGGTCCATGCCCGCCTCTTCGAGCGACTTGTTGAGGCCAGCCAGGCGGGCCCGCACGGTGACCACCACGAAGCTGATGTTGAACATGATGTGCGCGATCAGGATCGTCAGAAAGCCCCGCCCGGCCCCCAGGGAGATCCACAGGGTCAACATCGAGGCGCCCAGGATCACCTCCGGCGCCGTCATCGGCACGAAGATCAGCAGGTTCATCGCTCCGCGGCCGCGGAAGTCGTATCGAGCGAGGGCGAGCGCAATCATGGTGCCCAGGATCGTGGCAAAGATGGTCGAGATGACCGCGATCGTGAGGCTCGTCACCATCGGATCGGTGATATCCGGGCGGCTCCACAGGCTGAAGTAGTTGTCGAAGGTGAAGCCCTGCCAGGTGATGTTCTGGAGTCCGAGCGGATTGTTGAAGCTGAAGGCGATCATCACCGCGATTGGCGCGAACAGGAAGATCACCACCAGCGCGGTGAATCCCGGCAGCAGGAAGCGCGAGAATCCGCGGCCCATCAGGAGGTCAACCGCTCGGTGCCGACCGCCCGTCCATAGACCCCGACCAGCAGCATCACCGCCCCCACCAGCACGAAGGCGAGCGCGGCGGCGGCGGGGTAGTCATTGGCGACCAGGTATTTGAATTGGATGATGTTGCCGATCATGATCACCTGCGGGTTGGCGGCCCCGATGATCTGGGCATTGATAAAGTCGCCCACCGCCGGGATGAAGGTGAGCAGCGACCCGGCCACGACGCCCGGCAGCGAGAGCGGGAAGGTGACCCGCCAGAACGCCTGACGCCGGCTGGCGAACAGGTCCGTCGCCGCCTCGATCAGGCGTCGGTCGATCTTCTCGATCGCCACGTAGAGCGGCAGGATCATGAACGGGAGGAAGTTGTAGGTCAGGCCGAAGATGACCGATGCCGGCGTGGCGAGAAAGTGGAACGCCTTGTCGAGGACCCCAAGGTCCTTGAGCGTGCCGAAGACCAGGCCGTTGTCCGAGAGGATCATTCGCCAGTTCAGGGTCCGGATCACGAAGCTGACGAAGAACGGCAGCACCACGATCAGGAGAAGGGCGTTCTTGAGCCGCCCGCCGTGGAAGGCG
>JBBQGI010000072.1:0-8380 GCA_038322875.1 Candidatus Limnocylindria bacterium
TACGAGGTCGAGCACATCGCCAGCCACGACGAGCGCGTCTGGCTGCGCCAGGCGATCGAATCGGGCGCCCATCGCACGCCACTCGCCCCGAGCGAGCAGCGGGCGCTCCTGGAGCGGCTGACGGTCGTCGAGGGCCTCGAGCGCTTCCTGCACAAGGCCTACCTGGGACAGAAGCGGTTCAGCATCGAGGGGCTCGATGCGATGGTCCCGATGCTCGACCAGCTGCTTGCCGGGGCCGCCCGGGCCGGCGCCCGCGACGTGGTGATCGGGATGGCGCATCGCGGCCGGCTGAACGTGCTCGCCCACATCGTGGGCGTCAGCTACGAGGCGATCCTGGCCGAGTTCGAGGCGGGTCGCGGCGGAGCCGATGCGCTGGTTCCCAAGGGCGGCCTGGACGACGTGAAATACCACCTGGGCGCTGACGGAACCTATGCCACGCCCAGCGGCGAGCTGCACGTGACGCTCTCCCCCAACCCGAGCCACCTCGAGGCGGTCAATCCGGTGGTCGAGGGCCACGCCCGTGCTCAGCAGTCGGATCGCAGCGGCGGCGCGGCCACGCACGACCCGGATCGCACCATCCCGATCCTGATCCACGGCGACGCCGCCTTTGCCGCCCAGGGCGTGGTCGCCGAGACCTTCAACATGGCGCGACTGGCCGGCTACACCACCGGCGGCACGGTGCACCTGATCGCCATCAACCAGGTCGGATTCACCACCGAGCCGCGCGAGGGCCGCTCCACCACCTACTCGAGCGACCTGGCCAAGGGCTTCGACGTACCGATCATCCACGTCAACGCGGACGACCCGGAGGCTTGCCTGGCGGCCGCTCGTCTGGCCGGGATGTACCGCGAGAAGTTCCACGGCGACGTGGTGATCGACCTGGTCGGCTATCGGCGCTACGGGCACAACGAGGGAGACGAGCCGGCCTACACCCAGCCACAGATGTACGCGGCGATCGCCGCCCATCCGAGCGTACGCGAGCTGTACGCGGCTCGCCTGGTCAAGACCGGCGTCGTGACCGCCGAAGAGACCGATGCATGGGTCGCAGCCGGTATGAAGGAGCTCACCACGCGACAGGCCGCGGTCCGGGGCAAGCCTGGCGAGCCGCAGCTCGACCGAGGACAGGAGGCGATCTCGCCGGAGGAGGCGCCCGAGCCGATCACCGCCGTCGATGAGGCACTGCTGCGCGAGCTGAACGCCGCCCTGCTGGCCGTGCCGCCGGGATTCACCGTCCATCCCAAGCTCCTCAAGCAGCTCGATCGACGCGTGGCGGCCCTCAACGGGGCGGAGGCGCATATCGAATGGGCGCAGGCCGAGGCCCTCGCCTACGGTTCGCTGCTGATCGAGGGCAGCCCCATCCGCCTGACCGGCCAGGACACGGTGCGCGGGACCTTCAGCCAGCGCCACCTTGCCCTTCACGACGCGGCCACCGGCGCGGTGCACGTACCGATCCAGCACCTGCCCGGCGCACAGGCCAGCTTCGAGCTGCACAACAGCCCGCTCTCGGAATATGCCTGCCTGGGGTTCGAGTACGGCTACGCGGCGACCGCGCCAGAGGCGCTCGTGATCTGGGAGGCGCAGTACGGCGACTTCGTGAATGGGGCCGAGATCATCGTCGACCAGTTCATCATCGCGGGGCTGGCGAAGTGGCGGCAGACCTCCCGCCTGTCGCTGCTCCTGCCGCACGGCTACGAAGGATCGGGCCCCGAGCACTCATCTGCGCGCCTGGAGCGTTTCCTGGCGCTCGGCGCCGAGGGCAACATCCGGGTCCTCTACCCGACCACGCCGGCGCAGTACTTCCACCTGCTCCGCCGCCAGGCCCGCCACGCCGACATGCGTCCGATGGTGGTGATGACGCCCAAGTCGCTGCTGCGCCTGCCGGAGGCGACATCGGCGCTGGCCGACCTGACCTCGGGCGCTTTCGCATCGGTCCTGGACGATGCCGGCGTCGCCAAGCCCGATGCGATCCGTCGCGTGATCCTGTGCAGCGGCAAGATCTACTACGACCTGGCCGCCTCCGAGCTGCGCGCCGCCCAGCGCGATCTGGCGATCGTGCGGCTCGAGCGCCTCTATCCCTTCCCGACGGACGAGCTCGAGGCGGTGCTGAATCGGTACCCCGCCGTCGAGCGGGTGGCCTGGGTCCAGGAGGAGCCGCGCAACATGGGCGCGCGCAAGTTCGTGCTCCCCAAGATCCGGCACCTGGTGCCGTTCCGCATCCCCCTCGGCGACATCAGCCGACCGGAACGCTCCCGCCCGGCCGAGGGATACCCCGCCGACCATCACGTCGAGCAGGCCCGCATCGTGCGCGAGGCGCTCACCAGCTAGTCGGTGACGCAGGGGTTCCTATACTCGGCTCCCATGCCCGCGCACGTTCCGCTTCTCGAGCGCTATCGCGATCTGCTGGCCCGTCGAGGCGAGATCTTCCCCATCACGCTGGGCGAAGGCGGAACGCCGCTGGTCCACGCCCGGCGGTTGGGGGCGGAGCTCGGCCTCGATGCCCTCTACCTGAAGTTCGAGGGCACGAACCCGACCGGCTCGTTCAAGGATCGCGGCATGGTGCTCGCCGTCAACCGGGCCGTGGCGAGCGGGGCCCGGGCCATCGTCTGTGCCTCGACCGGCAACACCTCCGCATCGGCCGCGGCGTATGCGGCAGCTGGGGGGCTACCGTGCTTCGTGGTCCTGCCGACAGGCAAGGTCGCACGCGGCAAGCTGGCCCAGGCACTCGCGGCGGGGGCGAAGCTCATCACGGTCGATGGCAATTTCGACGAGGCGCTGCGCGCCGTTCGCGAGCTCGGCGACGATGGGAGCGCCGTGGTCGTCAACTCGGTCAACCCGGATCGCATCTCGGGCCAGCAGACCGGCGCGTTCGAGATCGTCGACGAGCTCGGCGGCGTCCCCGACGCGGTGGCCCTGCCGGTGGGCAACGCCGGCAACATCACCGCCTATTGGGCGGGCTTCCTGCGTTATGCGACCGCCGGCCGTACGAACGGGCGCCGAGCACGCATCCTGGGCTTCCAGGCCGAGGGGGCAGCGCCGATCGTGCTCGGGGAGCCGGTGGCGTCGCCCGAGACGGTCGCCACCGCGATCCGCATCGGCAATCCCGCTTCGTGGGCTGGGGCCGTGGCCGCGCGGGATGCGTCCGGTGGCGTGATCGAGGCGGTCAGCGATGCCGAGATCCTGGAGATGCAGCTGCGCATCGCACGTGACGAGGGGATCTTCTGCGAGCCCGCCTCGGCCGCGGGCGTCGCCGGGGTGGCGCGCATGGCGCGCGAGGGACGCCTGAAGCGTGACGAGACGATCGTCTGCATCCTCACCGGCCACGGCCTCAAAGACCCGGATAGCGTGACCGGGGAGGAAGGCTCACTGACGGCGGTCCCCGCCGACCCCGCTGCCATCCGAGGGGCAATGGGCTTCTAGGCCAGGCGGCCGTATCGGCGCATCAGGTCGATCAGCCGATCGTGTGGCAGCGCGTGGATGGTGATGCCGTCCCGTCCGACCATCGTTTCGGCCGCGATCATGGAGTTCAGCACGGCCTCCTCGGTCGCCTCGATGGTCGCCCAGAAGAGCTCGTCGATATGGTCGTTGCCGAGCACTTCGACGCGCCGGGTGAGCGGCGCTCGCTCGGCAACCGCAGGGAGGATTCCCCGGTTGCCGGTGGCGAAGGCCAAGAAGATGTCGCCGCTGTCCGTCTCGCCGCCACCGCCCGTGCGCGCGACCCCCAGCGCGGCGCGCTGCGCAAGGCGCCGGCACTGAATGGGCAGGAGCGGCGCATCGGTCGCGACCACGGCGATGATCGACCCGCTCGCGGCGTCCGGCACCCCAGGTCCGGGGATCTCCGATTCGGGAAGCTCTCGCCCAACCGGCACGCCTGCGACCATGAAGTGAGACCGCCGGCCATGGTTGGCCTGCACCAGCACGCCGACCGTGTACCCACCGTGCTCCGCCGCGACACGCCGCGAGGCGGTGCCGATCCCCGCCTTGAGGCCAAACGCCTTCATGCCGGTCCCGCCGCCCACGTTACCCTCGGCCACCGGCCCACCGGCCGCTGCCTGCAGGGCCTCGAAGACGTGCTCCGGACGCACATGCTGGCCGTTGACGTCGTTCAGGTAGCCGTCCCAGGTCTCGGCGACCACCGGCAGCGACCAGCGGCCGCCCTCCTCCCGCGAGGCGATATCGGCGGCGATCAGGGCGTCGTGGACTACCCCGACGCTGTGGGTGTTGGTCAGGCCGATGGCCGTGGTCAGCAGACCGAACTCGCGGACGTATTCGAGCCCGGTCATCTCCCCGTTGCCGTTAAGGGTGTGGCTGGCGGCGAAGACGGGCTCACGCCCGGGATCGGACTCGTGCGGCTGGATCACGGTCACGCCGGTGCGGATCGGTCCCTGGCCGACCACCAGCGGACCGTCGCCGGAGATCAGGGTGGAGTGACCCACCCGCACGCCGGCGACGTCGGTGATGGCGTTGAGGAGCCCGGGGGTGAGGTCGCCGATGATGATGCCGAGGTCACGTGCACGCATGGTCGCTGATCATGCCATGCGCTGCTACCCTGCCCGCCATGCTGCGCGACGCCCTGGCCGCCTTCCAGCCCACCGAGATCGGCTTCATCGCCGACCCATACCCCGCCTACGAGCAGCTGCGGCGAGCTGGTCGGATCCACTACGACGAGCGCACCGATCACTGGCTGATCACCCACCACGCCGATGTCAACGCCCTGCTCCGCGACCGCCGCTTCGGACGCACCTACCTGCACCAGGCCAGCCACGAGGAGATGGGCCGAGCGCCCGATCCGGAGATGCAGGCGCCCTTTTGGCACGTGGTCCGCAACGGCATGCTCGACCGCGAGCCGCCGGACCACACGCGACTCCGCTCCCTCGTCTCGAAGGCGTTCACCCCGCGTCGCGTCGAGGAGCTGCGCCCGA
Source organism: Candidatus Limnocylindria bacterium (assembly GCA_038322875.1). Taxonomy (GTDB): domain Bacteria; phylum Chloroflexota; class Limnocylindria; order QHBO01; family QHBO01; genus CF-167. Next base: position 4,920 of record JBBQGI010000072.1, read on the forward strand.
CGATCCAGCACATCGTGGATGGCCTCGTCGACGAGGCGCTCGAGCTCGGTGAGTTCGACCTGCTGGCCACCGTGCTCGAGCCGCTTCCGGTCACCGTCATCGCCGAGCTGCTCGGCATCCCGGAGGCGGATCGGCACCTCCTGCGGCCCTGGTCGTCCGAGATCTGCCTGATGTACGAGCTCAACCCGTCGGAGGAGTACGCGCGACGGGCCGTGAATGCCAGCATCGAATTCGGCGACTACCTGGCCGGCCTGTCCCGGACGCGCCGCACGAACCCCGGTTCGGACCTGATCAGCGGCCTGACCCAGGTGGTCGACGAGGGGGATCGGCTCACCGAGGACGAGCTAGTGGGGACCTGCGTCCTGCTACTCAACGCCGGGCACGAGGCGAGCGTCAACGGCTCGGGGAATGGTTGGTGGGCGCTCTTCCGCAACCCCGACCAGCTGGCGCGCCTGCGCGCCGAACCCTCCCTACTGTTGAGAGCGGTTGAAGAGCTGCTGCGCTACGACACGCCGCTCCAGCTCTTCGAGCGCTGGGTGCTCGAGGATGCGGAGATATGCGGCGTCCAGGTGCCGCGCGGAGCCGAGCTGGGACTGATGTTCGGCTCGTCCAACCGCGACCCCGACGTGTTCGCGGATCCGGATCGGCTCGACCTGGCGCGCGATCCGAACCCGCACATCAGCTTCGGCGCGGGCATCCACTTCTGCCTGGGCGCGCCGCTGGCCCGCCTGGAGATGCAGATTGCCTTCGAGACGATCCTGCGCCGGATGCCGCGGATGGAGTTGTTGGCCGAGCCGCAGTGGAAGCCGACCTACATCATCCGCGGCCTGACGTCGCTCCCCGTCCGAGCGTGACCGACTCCCGTCCCCGCTGCGCGTGGGGCATATCCGATCCCCTCTCGCTCGCCTACCACGACACCGAATGGGGCGTCCCGCTGCATGACGGCCGCCGCCTCTTCGAGCTGCTGAACCTGGAAGGAGCCCAGGCGGGACTTTCCTGGATCACGATCCTGCGCAAGCGCGACGGGTATCGACGCGCCTTCGACGGCTGGGACCCCGACCGCATCGCGGCGTACGCACCGGACGATGAGGCTCGCCTGCTTGCCGACCCGGGCATCGTGCGCAATGGCGCCAAGATTCGTGCGGTCATCGGCAACGCACGTGCGTACCAGCGCATCGATGACTTCAATGGCTACGTGTGGTCCTTCGTCGACGGAACGGCAATCCAGAACCGATGGACGGCAATGGGCACCGTCCCGGCCGAAACCGATGCGTCCCGCGCCATGTCGCGCGACCTGAAAAAGCGCAGCTTCTCGTTCGTCGGCCCGACCATCGTCTACGCCTTCATGCAGTCGGCAGGCCTCGTCAACGACCACCTGGTCAGCTGCTTCCGCCACGCGGAGCTGTCCGATCCAAGAGGCTCATGAGCCCTGAGCGCACCTAACGGCCAAGTTGGGTCGCCCCCGGGCCCGAAGTTGGCTGTGAGGAGCACTGAGCGATCACCACAGCCAAGCTGGAGGCCTGGAAGGGCTGCCGCCCACTTGAAGTTGGCCATTGGGAGCGCTGAGCGCTCACGGGAGGAGCGGAGCCTCTCCGTATACTCGGCCGGCATGCCCATGCCCATCGCGACGATCGAGGTTCCGGCGAGCTGCGCCAACCTGGGAAGCGGCTTCGACTGCTTCGCCGCAGCCCTGAGTCTCAAGCTGCGCGCCGAGCTGTTCGAGGGTGACGAGGCCGGGATCGTGCTCAATGCCCACGGCGAGGGAGCCCCCGGCCCGCGCGACGACCCGGCGCAGAACCTCCTGCTCCGCGCCTTCCGCGACGGGCTGCGCCTGGCCCACGGCTCGGCGCATGGTTCCGGCAGCTGGCGCATCGAGGTGAGCAGCATGATCCCGGCTGCCCGAGGCCTGGGAAGTAGTGCCGCGGCGATCGTGGCCGGGCTGCTGCTCGGTGCGGCGGCGGGACGCCACGCGCCGGAGGCGGACGAGCTGTTGGCGGTGGCCGCGGCGCTTGAGGGCCATCCCGACAACGTGGCGGCAGCGCTCTACGGCGGCATCACCCTGGCCGTTGCCGGCGCGGCGGGGACGACCCCGCTGCTGCGCCGATTTCGGGTGCCGGAGGCCTGGATCCCGGTCGTTTTCATCGCGGCCACCGCGAGCCGGACCGACGAGATGCGCGCGGCACTGCCCGCCAGCGTCCCGCACGCCGCGGCCGCGGCCGGTGCGGCGCGCGCGGCGCTCCTGGCAACCGCGGTCATCACCTCGGACGCGGCGCTGCTGCGCACCGCCATGGACGACCGGCTGCACCAGCCGTTTCGCCTCCCACTCCTGCCCGGCAGCGCTCAGCTGATCGACGCAGCCTATGAGCATGGCGCGGCCGGCGCTGCCCTCTCTGGGGCAGGGCCCAGCGTGCTCGCCATCTGCGACTCCCCGATGAACGCGCACTCCGTCGAGAAGGCCTGGAACGCGGCAGGCGTGGCCGGCATGGCGACGCGACTCCGCTTCGACACCAGCGGTGCCCGCCTCTCGACACCACCCTCGTGAACATGCGCGACTCGGCGGAGGCCCTGCGGCTTGCCGACCAGAACCTGTGGCAGGGCTATCGTCAATTGGTGGCTCTCGCACCCGGCGGCGAGATGCTCGACCATGACGGAATCCTGTGCGTCGCCAACCGATCGCCGAGTCCGATCATCGTCAATACCGCGTTTCGGACCGATCCCTCGATCCCCGCCGACGCCGCGCTTGAGACGGTGGACGCGTTCTACGCGGCGCGCGAGCATGGCTACTGCATCTATGCCGCCAATCACGGCGACGCCGATCTGGCGGCCGCTGCAATCACGCGGGGGCTCGAGCACGTGATCGACCTGCCGGAGATGATGCTGGACGCCGCGCCCGCGCCGGGCAGCACGCCGCCGGGAATAACCGTGGAGCCGGTCACCGATCTGGCCGGCAGCCGAGCGTATGCCACGATCATGGCCGAGTCGTTCACGGCGGCGACCGGCGATCTGTTCAGGGAGCCGGCCAGCCTCGTTGGCCGGAACGTCGGCGGCTGGATTGCCTCTGTCGATGGCGAGCCGGCAGCGGGAGCCTCGATCATGCTCAGTCACGGGATCGGGCTGATCACCACCGTTGGCACGCTCGAGGCGCATCGGCGCCGCGGCCTGGGTGCCCTGGTGACCCGTGTCGCCGCCCGAGCTGCTTTCGACCGCGGCGCGCGCTTCGTCTCGCTGCAATCATCGCCGGAGGGTTTGGGCGTCTATGAGGGCATCGGGTTCCGCGTAGTCTCCGGGTATCGGCTCTTCGGACGGTCAGCAGCCCCGTCATGAGCCTCGTCACCCTCACCGGGCTCGCCAAGAGTCACGGCGCCCAGCACCTGTTCGCCGACGTCAACCTGCAGATCACCGCAGGTCGCCGCATCGCGATCGTCGGGCCAAACGGCGCCGGCAAGACGACGCTCCTCGAG
>JBBQGI010000073.1:0-8275 GCA_038322875.1 Candidatus Limnocylindria bacterium
GCCTTGCGGAGGCCAATCCGGTCATCGATGCGCAGGTCGACAGCCACCACCGCGCTAGCCTCGCGCCTCGGCGGTGGTGGCGCCGGTGAAAGCGAATCTTGCAAGCCGCAGGGCCGGCACGCGGGCGTTGATGCCGGAGTACTCGGCCGCCACCAGGCGCGTCTCCGAGCCAATCGACTCGATGGCGCTGAATGCCTCGGGGATCGATTGCGTGAAGCGCAGGTTGCGAATTGGACGGGTGATCTGCCCATCTTCGATAAGGAAGGTGCCGTCCTTGGTCATGCCGGTCAGCACGCCACGCTTGGCATGAACGATGTTGACGTAGTGAAAGCGGGTCACCCACACGCCACGCTCGATGCCCGATGGCATCGCTTCCTTCGCACTCGAGCCAGGCGCCATGAACAGGTTCCAGGCGATTGGGCCGAACGCGTTCGGCGCCGGCAGTCCGTGACCGGTTGACGCCGTGCCGCCGCGGATCGCGGTGGCGGTGTCGTGCACCACCGCGCGGGCCACTCCATCGGTGATCAGGTCGACTCGCTGCTTCGGAACTCCCTCGTAGTCGATCGCGGTGGGGAGCCCCGTCGGATCCAGGCCGTCGTCCCAGATCGTGACGTTCTCGCCCATGATCTGGCGGCCCAGCTCCATGAACGAGCGCCCCTCCTCGATCGCCAGGGCCGAAAACCCAACCCACGACAGGTATTCGAGCAGGGTGGCGACCGCGTATTCCTCGAGCACCACGGGGTATTCACCGGGTTCGAGGTCGACCGCATCCAAGCTGCGGGTCGCCTTGCCGGCCGCCTCCTCGCCGATCGCGGCCGCATCCAGGGCGCCAACATCGGCGGCGGCTGCCTGGGCATAGCCCGACCCGCCATTGCCGTCCATCATCACGGTCAGGAGCTTGGCCTGGGTTACCGTTTGGGCGTTCCACATCCCCCGCGAGTTCGCGACCGCCAGGGTCGCAGTCTCGGTAGAGAAGGCACCGCTCGACTCGAGGTGAGCCGCGTCTCCGGCTGCGATCACGGCTCGCGCCCCCAGCGCGCGCAGCTCGGGATCCGCGTGATAGGTGGTCGCGACGAAGCCGAGTGACGGGTCGGCAGTCGACGGCAGCGGCTCGGCCAACGGGGCGGCGGCTGGATTGGGAGTGGCCAGGGCCAGCGTCGCCGACGCCCGCCCTACCAGCTCGCGGAGCCCATCGGGGTCGAGGCGATTCGTGGTGGCCACCCCGGTTCGCCCCTCCTGCACGATGCGGAGGCGCAGGGTCGCGTCGCGATCCGCGACGTTCTGGTGGATCCGCGAATTGGCAAAGCGCGTCAGCGCGGCGTCCCGTGCGGTGAAGATCGCTTCTGCCTCGGCATCGGTGACCAGCGAGAGCGCTTTGGCCAGCATGGCCTCGAGCGACGCCCGGTCCCAGCCCCCTTCGCCTACCATCGCCCGACCCCCACCTGCACGCCGCGGAAGCGCGCCGGCGCCGCGCCGTGCCCGACCCGGTGCGTCTGCATCGGCTCACCCTTGCCGCAGTTCGGAACGCCCCACAGGGTCCACTCTTCGGGGCCGCAGATCGCGTCGCAGCTCCCCCAGAAGCGTGGCGTGATGCCGGTGTAGGTCGGGTTCTTGACCATCTCGGTCAAGCGCCCGTCTTTTATCAGCCAGCCGATTTCCGCTCCGAACTGAAAGTTCAGGCGGCGGTCGTCGATGCTCCACGAGTGATTGGTGCTGATGAAGAGGCCCTCCGAGGTGTCGGCGATCAGGTCGTCCAGGCTACCTGCGTTGCCGGGCAGCAGGTTCACGTTGGTCATCCGGATCAGCGGGATCACGTTCCAGCCCGAAGCCCGGCTGCTGCCCATGCTCCGACGCCCGATGATGGGGGCCGTCTCGCGACTGGTCAGGTAGCCAACGAAGCGGCCGGCGTTCACGATCGAGACCTTCTGGGCGGCCACGCCCTCGTCGTCGAAGCCGAACGTGCCGAGCCCGCCGGGGACGGTGGCATCGGCCTCCATGTTCACCAGCTCGCTACCGTACTGCAGCCGGTCGAGATTGTCGACCGTCAGGAAGCTGGTGCCGGCGAAGCTCGCCTCCATGCCGAGCACCCGGTCGAGCTCGATCGGGTGGCCGCACGATTCGTGCACCTGCAGGGCCAGCTGGGGCGAGTCGATGATGAGCGTCATCTCGCCGGACGGGCACTGAGGCGCGTCGAGCAGGGCGACCGCCTCCTCGGCGATGCGCTGGGCGTTCTCCGCCAGCTGCAGTCCGCGGATCGCCTCGAAGCCGCCGGTCACATGCTGCCCGCCGGCCGATTGCGGGAAGCTGCGACGCTGCACCTCGTTGTCGTTGACCGCCGTGGCCTCGATCCCGCCCCCGACCTCAACAAGGTCCTGCTCGATCCGGGCGCCTTCTGTCGAGGCAAAGGTCTTGCGCTCGCGACCCGACTCCATGCTGCCACTGCGCAGGGTGATGCCCGCCACCTTGCCCATCGTCGCGTCCGCCTCGAAGAGGATGCGCAGCTTCTCGTCGATCGGGACCGTGAATGGATCCTCTGCAACTGGTGTCCAGTATTCGGCGACCGCTGGGGGCGAGTCGTCGAGCACGATCGGCGCCCGACTCGCCAGGCCACTCGCCCGTGCGATCGCCAGCGCATCCCGGGCCACGCGCTCGACCTCCTCGCGCTCCAGGCGCGAGCTGCCGGCGAAGCCCCACGCCCCGTCAACCAGCACACGCACGCCGAACCCCGCGGACCGGTCGGAGCTGGCCTCGGCCAGCTTCCCGTTCTTGACCGTGAGCGACTCGGTCGTTCGCTCGACCACTCGAATGTCGGCATACGCGGCTCCCCCACGCTGTGCACCATCGAGGGCCAGGTCGATCAGCTCCTGCATCGCGTCCTCACTGCACCGACTTGCCTGCCACCGGGATCAGCGTGAGCTCGCTCGCCGGCAGCTTCACCGACGCCGCCTGGCGGATCTCGATGGTGGCACTGATGAATAGCTTCAGCTGGGAGATGATCCCACCTGGCCGCTCCATCGCGCCGAGCAGTCCGTCCGGCGACCCAATCGCCGACAGGGTGAACCTGCGCCCGATCTTGACGCCATCGACCACCAGCGAGCTCGCGCCCTGGACCGCAACCGAGCGCGCGGTTATGCGCACGCCGTCGACGGCGATCCCCTCGGCGCCTGCATTCCGCAGCTCGTTGACCAGGTCGTTGAGCGCGATCGCATCGAGAAAGCCGTCCACCTCCATCACGATTCCCTGGCCATTGACCGCCGCCGCGCCATCGAATGCGGTGATTCGGCGCAGGTCCTCGCGACTGACCTGCACCGCGCTCTGGCTCTGCGGGCCGGAGACCTCGTATTGGCGCAACTGCTCGCGGATGTCGGCGAGGCCGGCGCGTAGCTCGCGGTTGCGGCCGGTGAGCGTCTCGATCAGGGTCGAGAGCTCCTGCGCGGTCAGGCTGCTGACCTCGGTCGGGCGCGCCTGCGAGTTCAGCTGGCCGACGCCCAGCACGCCGATCAGCATCGCAACCATGAAGAGGGTCAGCTGGGCGAGACGAGAATGCATCTACGGGACCTCGTCGCTGGGGACGGCCCAGCGGAACCGGGTGTTGCCGATGAAGGCTGCCAGCTCGAGCGACTCGGCCGGCTGGCTGGCGAACTCGAGGCCGAAGACGTTGATGCGCTGCGCCACGCGCCCCTGGAAGGCGGCATTCGACTGGAATCTGTCGAAGAGCCCTTCCGGCCCCACCGCCTCGATCCGGAAGGGCGGCGAGAGGAAGGCCGTGTTGACGAGGACCGATGCGCCGACTCCGTAGATGGACGAGGTGGCCACCAGCCGCTCGTTGTTGATCGAGATCCCATCGGCCCCGGAGGCCCACAGGGCCGCGACGATGTCCCGCAGGTCGTCAACGAGCACGATGTAGCTGGCTGGATTCTCTCCGTTGGGGACGACCCGCTTCGAATCCGCGATCTCGATCACCGCGCCCGGGCCCTGCAAGCGGGTGAGCCCGGCCCCGAGGCGTGCCTTCTCCAGCTGCTGGTTGACCTCTGCCAGCGCCGACGACGATGTGGTCGATGCGTCCTGGAATTTCAGGACCTGGGCCTCGGCCACGCCGATCTGCGCGCGGAGGTCCTTCTGCTCCTGCTCCAGCTCGGCCACCTGCGCCGCCACCGCCTGCTGCACCGTGGTGGTGAACGACACCCGCTCCGGAGAGCCGTTCCATTGCGCATAGCCGACGAAGCCGATGACGGCCAGCGCGGCGGCGATGCTGACCGCCCACTGTGGACGCAGGACGAGCTGCCTCCGCCCGCGTCGCGCGGTCATGCGGGGTTGGCGGGCGGGCGCCGCCGGCGGACGACCAGGGCGGCGATGACCCCGACCACGAGGGCGGCGGTCACGATCGCGAGGATCCAGCCGACCTCGCCGCTCTGCTCGACCGGCTTGGGCACCTCGCTGGAGGTGGCCGTGGGGGCTGGCTGGCCGTTGCCGGAGGCGGCGGGCTGGGGCGGCTTGTCGACGTTCGACGGCAGGATCGGCGCAGGCGCCACGGCGGTCGGGGCCGGCACGCCGAAGGAGGCGAAGTAGTCGCCGTACAGCTGCCCCACCGGCACGCCCGTCCCCGCCTCGAGCGCTTCGTCGTCCCCCGCGCCGTCGCTCCAGGCCGCGGCGATATCGGCGACCGCTCCGCGACCATAGCCGTCCACGATCATCTGGATCATGGTGGTGCCCTCCGCATAGGCAAGGCGCGCTCCGTCGACGGCGATCGGGAACCGCTCGCGAATCGCGTCGAACGCGAGCAGCCCGCCGCTGTCGGCCGCGGACCGCACGACTCCCACCTGGTCGCCTGCCGACTGCTCCTCGGACCAGGTCGCCAGTCCCTCATTGAACCAGGTGGGAGGTTCGTGGAACGGATTCGTGGTCGCGTCCTGGAACACGACGTGCGTCACCTCGTGCGTCATCGTCGTCTCGAGGTAGCTGCTCGACCCACCGCCGAGCCACATGAAGATCGTGCGCAGCTCCGGGAAGGTGGCGGCGCCGGTCCACTCGCGCGCCCCCAGTCCAAGAGCGCCGAAGAATTCGTCACGCGTGTCGTACACGAAGATGTCGACCGGGCTGACCAGGTTGTGGCCGAGCAGGGTCTCCGCCGCGGCGGCGGCGTTCGCGGTGATCTGCCCGAAGTGGCGGGCATCCGCTTCCGCACCGCCGTACCAGTGGACGTTGGCGTCGCCGATGCGAGCAGCGTGCCAGTTGAGCCCCGGCCGATCGTCGTCATACAGGAGGTGCTTCAGCGGGCTCAGCGTGACCACCGCGCCGGTCGTGCTGCGCCACTGGTAGTCGACCCCGGTGTTGGGCGTGATCGGCCGTTGGGAGGTATCCCAGACGTACTCAGCGCTGCTGGCTCCAGGCTCGACCGGGGCCACGAAGGTCGAGTCCGAGCCGGTGAAGCGGAGCAGCAGATCGAGCTTGTCCGGCGGACCGCCGGGGAGCTGCACCGTGAAGCGCATCTCCGATCCATAGGTCGCGTCCGCGCTGGTCGCGCCGAATCTGGTGAAGGCCGCCGCTGGCCCGACCCACAGCATGGCGCCGACCAGTGTCGCCCCCACGAGCGGGACGATGCGACGGGCTACTGGTCCCATGAGACTCTCCCGAAGTCGAGCAGTCCCGTGGTCAGGTTGCCCAGGCCGCGCAGGCCGGGGCGCACCAGCCACCACCCCGCGCCGTACGCCCACGGGATCACCGGCGCCTCGATGTCGACCCGGTCGTCCACGGCTCGATAGGCGACCGCCTGGGCAGCTTCCGTCTCGGCGGCCGAGGCGGCCTCGAGCAGCCGGACGAACTCGGGATCGTTCCAGTGACCGTAGTTGCTCGTCGCATCGGGCAGCAGGAGGAGGCTGTACAGGGCATATGGCGATGGATAGTCGGCGATCCAGTTGATCGTGAAGACCTGCGGGGGGTCCGCAACGAGGGCCTGCAGGTAGTCGCGGAATTCCATCGTCTCGACCGCGACCGCGACGCCGAGGTCGCGTTCCCAGACCGCGACCGCGGAGCCTACGCCCAGCCCGGAGCCGTTGACGGTGATCGTGCCGAGCTTCGATCGGTCGGTATAGCCGGCCTCGTCGAGGAGGCGCCGCGCCCCGACCAGGTCGGTCTCGTGGTCGTCCACCAGTCCGGCCGGCCAGAGGGCAGGCGGCACGATGCTGGAGGCGGGCGACCCGCTGCTCCCCTCCGCGTTGGTCACCAGATGGGGTCGGTCGAGCACCAGGGCAAAGGCGCGCCGCACCCGGGCGTCGTCGAACGGCGGGCGCGTGGTGTCGAAGCCGAAGAACTGCACGCCGAGCGGCGCGGATTCGTGCAGCGCCGATCCCAGGTCGCGGTCGAAGGCGATCCAGCCGGCATCGAACGAGCCGACACCGGTGAGGTCCACCTGGTCGTCGGAGAAGGCGGTCACCGCATCGCCGGTCAGGTCGGTAACCCAGCGGATCTCGTCGACCGGCGGCGGGCCTGCCACGTAGTTGTCGTTGGCGCGGAGGATCAGGTCTGTCCCGTCCATGCCCCGCGCAACGTATGGGCCGGATCCAACGAAGTCATCGATCGACTGCCACGCGTCGTCGGTGCCGGTGGCGCCGGCTGGCACGACGAAGGCCGTGGGGGTGGCGGTGATCGCGGTGAAATAGGCGGCCGGATGCCTGAGCCGCACCACCAGCGTCCGCGCATCGCTCGCCTGGATGGCCACGCTGTCCTCGGAGCCGCCGCGGAGCCGCTCGGTCGCGCCCTCGATGATGCTGAGCACGTCAGGCGCGCGTGAGTGCGTGGCAGGGTCCAGCACGCGCAGCCAGGAGCGGCGCACGTCGGCGGCGCCGAGCGGGCTACCGTCGCTGAAGGTGAGCCCCGACCGCAGGTGGAACGTGTAGGTGAGCCCATCGTCGCTCACCGACCACGATGCCGCGAGCGAGGCATACGGCAGGCCGTTCTCATCGAGGCGGGTCAGGCCGGCGTAGACCTGCAGCAGGAACTGGACGTCGCCGGCGCTATCGATGAAGGCAGGGTCGAGGGTGGCAGGCTCGCCCCCGACGTAGCGCAATGCCGGCCCGGCCGCGGCGGCGTAGTGCGCAGGCAGTCCAGAGGTGAGGGCAATGAGGATGGCCGCCAAGCCTGCGACGAGGCGCGGCAGCAGGCCCCGCGAGGTCAGGAGGCGCATATTGAGGCTAGTATACGGGGCCGTGCAGCCGACTCACGATCACCGCTTTCGGCCGCAGCCGGCAGGTAGCCTAACCCTCCAGCAGTTCGTCGAATCGCTGCGCAGCTGGACCCCCGAGATGCGCCAGGTGGCGCAGATCGCCCTGACCCGGTCGGAGGCCGAACGGCAGACCTACCTCCAGGCCTTCCACACACGCCACCACGACCGGCAGCCGCAGCCGATCGACTCATTCGTGCGATGGGCCTACTCCGACCCGCGCCTCGACCACGTGCCTGCACTCCAGGCCGAGCTGGAGCGCCAGGAATCCGACTATGCCGAGGCCCTCGAGCACGAGGCCGATGTGCTCGTGCGCACGCGTGCACACGGCAAGAGCCCCGCGCAGCGAGTCCACGACTACCTGAGCCTGCTGGGGATGGAGGGTAGCGAGCCGGTGCGAGCAGCGATCGCCAGCCTGCTCCCGCCGGCAACGTCGGACGCGGCCGTGATCGCCACCGTGCGGCAGATGCGGCGGCGCTGGCTGGAGCTCTTCGGCAACGACCCGTTCTTCGCGGAGGACTGAGGATGCGCGGCCGGCGGGCGCTTTCCCTCCCCCTGATCGCTACGCTCGCCTTCCTGCTCCTGGTACCCGCAACGGCATCGGCGCACGGCGGCCTGACCTACTCGAACCCCGCGGCCAATGCCGCGCTGCTCGAGGCGCCGACGAACGTGGAGCTCGTCTTCGCCGAAGCGATCGACCCGACCCTGTCCCAGGTCACCGTCTTCGACGAGGCTGGGCTCCTCCTTGCCGGCGTCGAGCCGCTCGTACTCGATGCCACCCGCCTGGACCTGCACCTCACACTCCCGCCGCTGGCACCGGGGGTCTTCACGGTGGCCTACCAGACCACGTCGGCAGTAGATGGGCACGTGGTCGAGGGGACCTTCGCCTTCCTGTACGACCCGAGTGGGACGCGCCCCGCCCCGAACCTGCCGACCGAGAGCAGCTCCCCGTCGAACAGCCCGCTGCTCGTGGCCATGCGCTGGCTGGCGCTGACTGGAGCTTTGCTCACCCTTGGCATTGCCGTCTTCTGGCTCGTCTCGGCACGGCCGGCGCTC
>JBBQGI010000074.1:0-8245 GCA_038322875.1 Candidatus Limnocylindria bacterium
AGGCCGACCCCGAAGCCCAGGATGCTGGCCAGTACCCACCAGCCCATCGGCGCGATGCGCCGTCGCACGACCAGACCTTGCGCGATTCCGACGAACGCGCCGATGACCAGGCCGTCCACGAAGAGCGTCGACACGAACGCCTTCAGGGCTTCGCATACAAAGAAGCCGATAGCCCAGCCAACGATGGTGGCCACGACCCATTGGATGCCAAGGCTGCGCTCAGCCGGGGTCAGCTGGAGCTTCATCCGCAGCATCGTACCCCTGCACGCGCTGCGGGCGCCATGCCGCCAGACAACCTGCCCGCCGGCCCTACAATCGCAGAGCAATGAGCGTGAGCACGCGATACGAGACGATCATCGGGATCGAGGTGCACGCCCAGTTGCGCACCGCATCCAAGATGTTCTGTGCCTGCCCGACCGCCGCACCGGTGGGCCAGCCGGACGAGCCGAACACGCGCACCTGCCCCGTCTGCCTGGCCCTGCCTGGAACGCTTCCCGTGATCAACCGCAAGGCCGTCGAGCTGGTGATGCTGACCGGCATCGCGCTCGACTGCGAGATCAAGACCGAGGCTGTCCGCTTCGAGCGCAAGAACTACTTCTACCCCGACCTGCCGAAGGGCTACCAGATCAGCCAGTACGCCCTGCCGCTGGCGGCGCATGGCCGGCTGGAGGTGCCGGTGGCGGCCGAGGAGAAGACCATCAGCATCGGCATCACCCGGGCGCACCTCGAGGAGGACACCGCCCGCCTGCAGCACGGCGGTCGCGGGTACAGCCTCCTCGACTTCAACCGGGCCGGGGTGCCGCTGATGGAGATCGTGACCGAGCCCGACGTGCGCAGCCCCGCCCAGGCGCGAGCCTACGGCGAGACGCTGCGCGACATCCTGCGCTACATCGGAGCATCGGATGGCGACATGGAGACCGGCTCGATGCGGATCGAGGGCAACGTCAGCCTGCGACCGATGGGCACCGCTGTCTTCGGCACCAAGGTCGAGGTCAAGAACCTCAACTCGTTCCGCTCGCTCGAGCGTGCCATGGAGTTCGAGGTCGGGCGCCAGGCCGAGGCCCTCGAGCGCGGCGAACCGCTCACCCAGGAGACGCGCGGCTGGCACGAGACCGAGGGGCGGACGATCAGCCAGCGCTCCAAGGAAGAGGCCAACGACTATCGCTACTTCCCCGAGCCCGATCTGCCCCCGCTGCGACCCTCGGCGGAGTGGGTCGTGCAGCTGCGCGCGAGCCTGCCGGAGCTGCCGGCGGCGCGCCGGACGCGGTACGTCGAGGGGCACGGGTTGTCGCCGTATGACGCTGGCGTGCTCACCGCTGACCTCGCCCTGGCCGATTACTTCGATGCCGTGGTGGCAGCGGGCGCCGCGCCCAAGACCGCCGCGAACTGGGTGACGGGGGAATTCAGCCGCCTGCTCAACCACCACGGCGCAGAGGGGCTGCGAGCGTCGGGCGTGGCGTTGAAGCCCGAGCGTCTGGCCGAGCTGATCAGCGGCGTGGAGGGCGGCAAGGTATCGGCCGCCAATGCCAAGACGGTGCTGGCCGAGGTCTTCGAGAGCGGGGAGTCGCCCAAGGTGGTCGTCGATCGGCTGGGGCTGCAGCAGGTGGGCGACGCGGAGAGCATCGGGACCGAGGTCGTGGCGGTGCTGGCCGGCTTTCCGGAGCAGGTCGCGGAGTATCGGGCCGGGAAGGTTGCCCTCTTCGGGTTCCTGGTCGGCCAGGTCATGAAGCGCACCGCCGGCCGCGCGGATGCTCGGCTGGTCAACGAGGAACTGCGCCGCCGCCTGGAGAGAGGTTGATCCACCACTGAGTCAGCGATCACTCTTCACCCGCTTCCTCCGGGAGGGGCCGTTCCAGCCTGCGACCGGTTACTGGCGATCGATCGAGATCGACTATGTGGTGCGCCATGGCCTGCCGCCGGGCCGCGGCATCGACATCGGCTGCGGCGATGGGCGACTCATGGGGATCGTTCTTCAGGCGGCCGGGGAGCACCGAGACCTGGTTGGAATCGACCTCGATCCCGCGGAGATTCATACCGCCGCCAGCACAGGTGTCTATGCCGGTCTCCACGTTGCGCGCGCGGACAGAATTCCGGAGGCCGACGCGTCGTTTGATTGGGCCTTCTCCAATTCGACGCTTGAGCACATCGCGGAGCTCGACGGCACCCTTGCCGAGGTGGCCAGGCTGCTTCGCCCGGGAGGAGTGTTCATCGCCACCGTCCCATCCTCGGAGTTTCACGATTGTCTCGCCGGCCCACTCTGGGGGGATCGATCGCGTTACCTCGACATGATCGATGCTCGGTGCGCCCACCTTCGGTACCTCAGTCCGGCCCAATGGCTGGCGACGGGCGCACGAGCGGGCCTCGAACTCACCACGACCGAGTCCTACCTGACGGCGGCCGAGGTTCGTCGCTGGGAGACCCTCTCCCGGTTCACCGCGGGCGTGCTGTATGGCGCGTCAGGTGGACGGCGCCAACCAATTGAAATCCAGCGATCCCTGGGCCTCCGGGATTCGCGCCTACGCATGCCGCGGTTCCTCGCGCGCCCGCTGGCAGCCCTGCTTGCGAGCCGCGTGCCCACCCAAGAGGCCGGGCCCAACGGCTGCCTCTATCTGATCTTCAGGCGACCTGAAGCGGCGTGAACCTGTCGGCACACCGACTTGCTCGCTACGTCGCCGTCGGCGCCACGGCCGTCGGTGCGAACCTGGCACTCTTCGCCTTGCTCGTGGGCGTTCTGGGTTGGGGCTATCTGGTGGCCACGGTGGTCATCTTCTTCCTCGTGACCGGGGGCGCCTTCATCTTCAACCGAGCCTGGGTCTTCAGGCATGACGGAGCCGTTGCACCATCCCTTGGGCGCTACTACCTGATCACCGCCATCAGCCTGGCTCTGAACCTGATCCTGATGCGCTTGCTAGTCGAAACCGTGGGACTGCACTACCTCGTTGCCAGCTTGGTAAACTCGCTCCTGTTGGCCGCGGCGAACTTCGCGGCTCACACCCGAATCACCTTCGGCGAGGCCAGTCGCCGCCGATCATGAGCGCGCTGTCCCAGGACTGTCTACCAGGCTCAGGTAGACCTCCTCGACGCGTGCGGCGATGGCGTCCCAATCCAGTTCCCGCGCGGAGCGGATCGCCGCCGCGCGTATCGTCTGGAGCCGCGGCGGATCTGCCCTCAAATAGGCAATGCCCGCCGCGATGGCGGCACCGGTTGGATCGACAAGGAGACCGTCGATCCGGTCGCGAATGAGATCCGGTGCCGCACTCAGGGCACCGCGGACCACAACCGGGACCGCCCCACAAGCTTGCGCCTCGACGACGGTGAGGCTGTAGCCCTCGCGGGCCGACGGTTGGACGTAGACCTTTGCGGCCTTCAATTGGGCGTACATCTGGTCAGCTTCGAGACGTCCGGCGAACTTGACCACCGGCCCGAGGCCCATTTCTGCGGCGAGCCGTTCCAGTCGAGGTCGGTCGGGTCCGTCGCCGACGATCATGCACCGTGGGCTATCGGACTCTCCGCGAAGTCGTCGAACCGCGTCGAGCAGCAGATCCACCCGCTTGTAGCCTGTGAGGCGACCGACAAAGACGATCTCGAACGCATCTTGGGCGACCGGTGCTGCAGCAATCTCCTCCAGGGGCACGCCCAAGCCCATGACTCTCAAGCGAGGCGACGCAGGATCCATGCCCATCCGGCGGGCGGTGAAGGCTGAGATGGGCATCACGACATCGCCCAAGCCACGGGCACCGGCCTCCGTCCAGCGCGCCACCCGCGCCACCATTGGGCGCCCAGGAAGATAGTCGGCCCAGGAGTCGCCCCAATACTCAAACCAGGTTGTGGCCAATGGAGTCCGGGTCATTCGTGACGCGAGCCAACACGCATAAAGCGGGACGTAGGGGGTGGCAGAGCAGTCGATGATGTCGAAGCGGTTTCGCAGCAGGACCGGAAAGAGGCGGGCGGCAAATGCGATCGCCTCTCGGATGCTGCGCTTCCCGTCACGGTCGTAGAAGGGCCTCGGAGTCCCAACCGGAAGGAGGCGCGCGCCATCTCGGGTGACTCGGCCGGTTCCGGCCCAATAGTCCCAACTGACATGCGTGACGTCATGACGGCCTGCCAACCGCCTCCCCAGCTCGTAGTTGCGTCGCTCCCCACCGCCATTTATTTCGGGGTAGAGCGCGTCGTAGACGAACGCAATGCGCAGACGGCGTACGGCCATGCGCGGGGCGTTCAGCGTGTCTCGACGGTGACCATCAGGAAGGCCGCCATCCCAAGTTGCGCACCGACGATCAGCACGGTCTGAGCCAGCGCAGCGAGCTGCAGCCCCAGGTCCACGTGCGACCCGGACGAATAGGCGATGAACAGGAAGAGATCGATCCCCATGCCGGCGACCACGAGCAGCAGAGCGAGGACCAACAAGGATTCGAGCGAGAACAGGCGGCGGTAGACGCGCACCAGCCCATCCTCGGCCAACAGGCCCGACGCGACGCCGTGCAGCTTGGCGACGACGCCCAGGACCAGCGCATTGGCACCGATGGCGACGAGGATCGTGCCGGCGAAGATCGGCTGCCAGGAGACAGAACCGATCTCGACCCCGGCCGGCGAGATGAACGACAGGATGAAGACCAACGCACCGAGCACGAAGAGCACCAGGCCGGGGAAGATGAAGAGGAAGTCCGGCGCAGCGACCAGCAGGAAGCGCAGGTGCCGCCAGCCGTCGCGCACCGTATTGAGCTTGCTCTCGCCGGAGCGGGCCGAGTAGGGCGCCGGCACCTCGACGATCTTGAAGCCGCCGTGCGCCGTGCGCACGATCATCTCCGAGGCGAGCTCCATGCCCCCCGACGAGAGGCGCAGCTCGTCGAGCAGGCTGCGCCGAAAGGCCCGGAAGCCGCTCTGGCTGTCGCCCACCTTGACCTTGAAGAAGGTGCGCAGGATCAGGTTGATGATCGGGCTGCCGAGATATCGGTGCAGGAAGGGCATGGCACCCGGCTTGATCCCTCCGGTGAACCGATTGCCGAGCACCATGTCGGCGCCCTGGCTCAGTGGCGCGATGAGGCCAGACAGGTCGCTGAAGTCGTAGGTGTCGTCGGCATCGCCCATGACGATGATCTCGCCCCGGGCCTCCGCGAAGCCGCGCAGGTAGGCGCGTCCGTAGCCGCGCGCCGACTCGGCCACCACCCGGGCGCCCTCGCGCGCGGCGATCGCCGCCGAGTCATCGGTCGAGCCGTTGTCGACGACCAGGATCTCGCCCCGCAGCCCGGAGCCGGCCAGCCAGGAGCGTGCCTTGGCCACGCAGATCCCGATCGTGCCCGCCTCGTCCAGGCACGGCATCACGATCGAGATGTCCAGAGGCGAGTCGGGAGTGTTCACGCGTCCCGAGCGTATCTCACCCGGCCGGTCCCTGGATGCCCTCCTTGGTGATCACGATGGTGCCGGGCGGGCAGAGCGACTCCCTGCTGCGGTCCACGATCGAGAATTCGGAGAGGGTCGGCCCAGTCAGCAGGAATCCGAGGGGATACATGCGCACGGCGCAGTAGGTAGCGTCCGGCTCGAGCAACGGCCAGAACTTGTCGGCGCCCCACACCTTGGCGGCGCCGCGAATGTCGAAAGCTGCGAGCTGGTAGTACTGCCAGTTCTCCGATACGATGTAGCCGAAGAGCACCAGGACCACAGCCAGGATCCCGGCCGCGGCGCGCGGAAACCTGATCCGGATCGGTGGAAAGACCATGCCCATGGCGGCCGCCCAGGTCAGAGGGATGAACATGAAGTAGCGCAGCTCGTTCGACTGGGGCAGCACCCCCACGAAGCAGAGCAGCGCGAGCCCGGCGAGGCTGGCAATGATCCCCGCTCGGCGCCGAAAGGCGATCATCATGCCGGCCGACAGGAACAGGAAGATGGCCGCGCCGATGCCCCAGAAGCCGCCCATCCGATGCGCATTGGCCGGGCCCCATTGGAACTGGTCCAGGATCCAGCGCGGGCGATCGACGTAGCGCAGCGGATTCCGCGTCTCGAACAGTGATTCCACGAAGACCAGTGCCTGTGGGGCATCCCGGAGTTGGGGTGGCCTGTTCTGCTCGACGCCCTCGGCCGATGGGTCGACCAGCGACGGGAAGATCGACCCGACGATCGGTACGCGCACCGGCCACATGGGGTTGCCGTAGACGGCCAGGTTCTTGAGATAGGGCGCGGAGGCCAGCACGGCGAAGACGAGGATGACGGCCGCGGCCTGGCGCCGGCTGAAGCGGAACGAGGTCGTCGAGCGGAGCACCATCACCGCCAGGACGATGAAGGCGACGATCACCAGCGGCACCAGGATGTACTTGGACCAGGCGGCCAGGGTGAGGCCGGCCAGCCCACCGATCACCACCGCCCGCGACCGGCGCTCCGGGAAGAGGTAGGCGAAGAGGATCGAGCTCAGGCTGATGGCCAGCCACGCGTTGCCGAACAGGTCGATGTAATCGACGGTGGTATGGATCAGCACGAGCGGGGCGGTCAGCGAGATCAGCGCGACGAGCCAGAACGGCGCGCGGAAGACCGTCTGGGCGTAGATCAGGAACGCGGCGAAGGCGATGAAGTTGACCACCCCAGTGGCATTGACCGACCCGGTGATTCGCCAGAGGACGCCCTGCACCAGCTCCGGCAGCGGCGGAAAGGCGTCGAAATTCGCCCGCACGATGTCACTCATGTCATACGGAAGCGGCACGCCGGCCCTGGCCGCGGCGAACGGAAGGTGATAGACGAACGAGTCGTAGCCGAACGGGTCGAGCAGGATCGCCGATCTGACCGCCAGGTCGGCGAGAGCCACGATCGCGGCGGCTTTGCACAATTCGGTCAGCAGGAAGGCAGGGCTGAAGAGCCGGCGCTTCACGGGCTCACCTGGGGGCGGCATCGGCAGAGTATGCCGTTCCCGATGCTGCCCTGGACGCGTGACCATCGGATGGTCACTAGGCCCACTCGGTGGCGGGGAATGATGCGCCAGGTTGTCAGCCCGGCCAGCGAGTGGCCCAAATGACTCGTCCAGTTGTCAGAAACAACGGGTGACCCCCGGGAGTGACAACCCAGCGGTCAGCCCGTCCCGCTCAGGACTCCCAAACGGGCCTTGACAAGCCCACTCCCCGGAGCAAACTGGCTGCGTGACGAGCCCGTTCGACGGTGCCGGCAAGCCATTCCGCGGCCCCAGCTTCCGGGCGGCGATCACCCTGGCGCTCCTCATCCTGGTGGTCCTGGCCGGTCTCTGGCTGGCCGCCAGCTGGGCGCTCAACGAGGCCGATAAGCAGGGAATCGACATCAACGTCGACGGCCAGCAGCAGACGAGCCCCTGACCAGCACCGACTTCATCGCCGAGATGACCGACCTGCTGGCACGCACGCCGGGGGTACTGCAGGCCCTGCTCATCGGCCTACCTGAAGGCTGGACCGATACCCCCGATACCCCCGATGGCTGGCGTCCGCGCGACGTGGTCGGGCACCTGATCATCGGCGAGCAGACCGATTGGATGACGCGCACGCGACGGATCCTGGAGCACGGCACCGCGCTCGCCTTCGAGTCGTTCGAGCGTTTCGCGATGCAAGAGCGCGACAAGGACGTGCCGCTCGACAGCCTGGTCGAGCAGTTTGCGACGCTGCGCACGGCCAATCTGGCGGCGCTGGCCGAGCTCGTGACCGATGCCGATCTCGACAAGCGCGGGCTGCATCCCTCGCTCGGCGAGGTGAGTCTGCGCGAGCTGCTCACCACCTGGGCTGTGCACGACCTGGACCACATCGGTCAGATTCATGCCGGCATGGCCGGCTCGCACGACGCCGAGGTCGGCCCATGGAGGGCGTACCTGGGCATCCTCCTGCGACGGGACGACCCGTCGGCGGTCCCGGGTTAGGCCATGCAGTGAGGCTTTCCGATGCGAAGGGTAGCGGTTGCCGGCTGGCTCGTCGCCGCGGCGTTCGTGCTCAGCCAGCTCCTGTCGAATCCGGAGCCGGCACTCCCCATGGATCTCGCACCAACCGCACTCTGTCTGGCGCTGGCTGATCGCGTTCAGCGCCGCGATGCTGATGGCACTCTCTTACGCCGCCGCCCGGCAGATGAACGAGACATCGCTCAGGTAGCTCGCCCCAGGCCGGCAGCATTGGCCAGCCCAAAGATCGCGAACATCACCAGCAGCACGATCGCCCCGAGGACGACGGCCTGGTTGCGGCTCATCTTCCCCGGCGGGAAGTCTGGCTGGCCCGTCGCGAGAGCCGGCCACGCAACGATCAAGAGCGTG
>JBBQGI010000075.1:0-8010 GCA_038322875.1 Candidatus Limnocylindria bacterium
CCCTTGGCGATGCCGCCGCAGGTCCCCACCCGGATGAGCTGCCTGGCGCCCAGGCGCAGGAGCTCCTCGGCCACGATCGCGAAGCTCGGCGTCCCCATCCCCGACGTCTGGACGCTGACCGGATGGCCGTGGTAGGTGCCCGTCCACCCGTAGAGCGCACGATGTTCGGTGACCAGCTTCGAGTTCTCCAGCCCTCCATCGAGCCGTTCAGCGATCTTCCGAGCCCGATTCGGATCGCCAGGCAGCAACACCAGCGGGGCATAGTCGCCCGGCTCGGCGCGAAGGTGGATCTGCGGCATGTAGATAGCGTAGCGCACCGTCCGGTAGCATCCAGTCGATGCCAACTTCCCACGACCGCGATCTCGAGTTCGCCGTACAGCTGGCCGGGCGCGCGGGCGAGCTGCTGACCGCCAGCTACGAGCAGGCGCTCAAGATCGACCACAAGAGCAAGCGCGATGTCGTCACCGACGTCGACTACGCCAGCGAGGCGCTCGTGATCGACGCCATCCACGCTCGCTATCCCGACGATGCGATCCTCGCGGAGGAATCCGGGCGACATGAGGGGACTGCTCCCGTTGGCAGGACCGCCCGACGACCGCATCGGGCGCGCTGGAGCCATCGCACCTGGGTCATCGATCCGCTCGACGGCACGGTCAACTATGCCAACGGGATCCCGTTCTTCTGCGTTTCGATCGGCCTGATCGAGGAAGGCGTGCCGGTCGTCGGCGTGGTGCTCGACCCATTGCGCGGCGACTGCTTCGCGGCGGCGGCGGAGGGTCCGGCGACGTTCAACGGAGGACCGATCCGGGCGAGCGATAAGGGGGAGCTGGGCGACTTCGTGGTCAGCCTGGCCATCATTGGGCGTGGGGGAATCGCCCGCGAGCGCCGCGTCGCCGGCGAGATCCGGATCGGGCGACGGATGGGGAGCGCCGCGCTGGCGCTCGCATACGTCGCGTCAGGGCGGTTCGACGCGTTCGTGCAGAACGGCGGCCTTTCACTGTGGGATATCGCCGCCGCCGGCCTGATCGCGGAACGGTCCGGTGCGACCGTGACGGACCTGCACGGCGGCCCGTGGTGGAACGTGGCCAAGCGCGGCCCGCGCCTCAGCATTGTGGCTGCGCCGCCGCCGCATCAGGCGAGGCTGATCGAGCTGCTGCATGCGGCGCACACGACGGTGGAGACCCGCCGCTAGGCGCTATTGCGCGCCGCTCGCGGCCTCGCGCAGCACCGAGGCGAACATCGCCAGCGTACGGGCGGTGGCGCCCCAGATGCGGTGCCCTGCATAGCGATAGACGGCGGCCTGTAGGACCCACCCGGGTCCCTCGATCTTCTCCTCGCTGACGACGGAGTCGCTGAGGAGGTGATGGAGCGGCAGCTCCACGATCTCGGTGACCTCCTCCGTTTGCAGGTCGAAGGCGGGCCGCACGACGGCCGTGCCGACGAATGGGCGCAGCTCGAAGTTGCTGACCGGGATCCAGATGTCGTCGAGCGCGCCAGCGATCGTGATCAGGGCAGGATCGACCCCCACCTCCTCCCCTGCCTCGCGCAGCGCGGCCGCCTCGTGGGAAGCATCGGTTGCATCCACCGCGCCACCAGGGAGCGAGATCTCGCCGGCATGCTCGCGAAGGTCGGCATGGCGGACCGTGAGTGGCAGGGTCAGCTCGCCATCGTCGCCCGGATAGAGGAGGAGGAGCGTAGCCGCGGGACGGGCCGGCGGGAAGGTCGAGCGGTCATAGCGCCGCGGCGCTGGGCTGGCGGCCGCGTCTCGGGGGGCGAAGCGCGGGTCGGCAACGATCGGCCGGCTGGCCGATGCCAGCGCGCTGGCGATCGCTTCCTGCCAGCCCTCGTCGCCGCGTAAGATTCGGTCCATGTCCGCCCTCATTCCCCGGGATCGCACGGAGCTGGCCCGCGCCGCGCTGTATCGAACGCGGGTCATGGTCAACCGCACGCCGCACTTCACCACGCGCAGCCGGCGGGAGGCAAATCGCGGGCTGGATCTGCTCGCCGCACAGCTGGGCCTGAACCAGATCAACGTCCCCGAGGCGGCGCGGGGGATCGAGCTGCTGATGCGTGCCAGCCCATCGCTCGTCTTCGGGCTGCTGCGCGACCCCGGCTTCGTCGATCGCTTCGGCGCAGCGCTGCGCAACCTCGGCCTGCGCGGCATCGAGCAGCGGCTCGACGAAGTGACCCACTCGGTCATGGCAGTGCCGATCCCGGGGCCGATCGGCGGGCGACGCCATCGCGACGAGCTGCCCGCCGAGGAGCGTGTCGACGCCGAAGGGCACCCGCTCCCGCCCCCGCCGGGCTTCTAGCCGGGGCCCTGCGCGATCGCGGCCAGCAACGATCCGTCGGTAGGCGTGGCGCCGAGTCCCATCCGCGCTCCCAGCTCGGCGGCAAGCGGTGGCTCCAGGTAGGTCGAGCGCAGCGCCTCCCACGACGGTTCGGAAAACACCGATGCCGGTGGCCCATCGAGCAGCACCTTGCCGGCGCGCAGGACCACCACGCGATCAAAGGATGCGGCCACGAATGCCATGTCGTGGCTGATCGCGATGACCGTGCGCCCCGCAGCATGCGCCTCGTCGATGACGTGCTGCACGATCGACACGCCGCGCAGGTCCTGGCCGGTGGTGGGTTCGTCGAGCACCAACACGGGCGTCCCCATGGCCTGCACCGAGGCGAGCGCCAGCAGCTTGCGCCGCGATGCGCCCAAATCGTAAGGGTTGGTCCGCGCCTCCGCTTCCAGCCCGACCGCGGCCAGCGCGCCGTCCACCGCCGCCCGCAGATCGGCGCCGTGGAGCCCCAGGTTGCGCGGCCCGAACTCCACCTCGGCGCGGACGGTGCCGGCGAAGATCTGGCGATCGGGGTCCTGGAAGGCGAGGCCCACCGATTGAGCGAGGGACGCCACGCTGCGCGGCGCCACGTCCGCGCCGTCGTGCAGGACCCGTCCGTCGCTCGGCCGCAGCAGGCCATTGAGATGGCGCACCAGCGTCGTCTTGCCGCTCCCGTTCTGACCGATCAGCGCTACCCGCTCACCGGTCGCGATGCGCAGGCTGATCGTGTCAAGAGCGAGGACGCCACCGTGGGGGAAGCGGTAGCTGACCACCTCCAGCGCAATGGCGGTCACGTTGAGAGGGCCTCATCGAGACGCGCCATCGACGCAGTCGGCAGGCTCGCCTCCATTGCGGCGCGACGCAGCCGGATCGCCGCCGGCGGAGCCACGCCCCAGGCGGCGAGTCGGGCATCGGCCAGGACTTCGGCCGCGGTCCCATCGAGGACGACCCGTCCCTCAACGAGGGCGATCACCCGGGTGCAGATCCGCGCCAGCAGATCGGTCTTCTGCTCCGCCACCAGGATCGAGGCGCCATCTCCCGCGAGGCGGGCCAGCGCCTCGGCGACCATCGCCGTCCCGGCTGGATCGAGCTGGGCGGTCGGCTCGTCGAGGATCAGGTGGCCCGGCCGCATGGCCAGCAATCCGGCGATCGCCACCAGCTGCTGCTGCCCGCCGGAGAGCTGCCTCGGGTCACGCTCGGCGAGGGCCTCGATCTGCAGGGAGGCGATGGCCTCCTCGGTGCGGGCGATCACCTCGGAACGTGGCACGCCCAGGTTCATCGGGCCGAAGGCGACCTCCTCGTAGACCGTGGCGGTCACCCCGGAAAGCTGCGTCGCTGGGCTCGCGAAGGCGATCCCGATCCGCGACGCCAGCTGATGCATTGCCCGCGGCGCAACGTCCTCGCCGTCAAGGAGAACGCGCCCGGTCAGGGTTCCGCCCACCGTCCGCGGCGCCAGTCCGGACGCGACCAGGCAGAGCGTCGTCTTGCCCGCCTCGGCCGCACCCACCAGGCCGAGCAGCTCACCATCGTGCAGCTGCAGGCTCACCTCGTGCAGTGATGGGCGCGGCGCCCCGGCATATCGGTAGCCGACCGACTCGAGGGTCAGCATCAGCGCAGCCACTCCAGCCCGCCGAGCGCACGAGCCACGATCAGCAATGGAACGGCGAGCACCAGGAGCCAGCGGGCCAGCCCCTGGCGAGCGCTGTCCGGCGGCGACCAGAGCAACGTGCGGTGGCCGGGGCGCGTGAAGCCGCGCGCTTCCAGCGCCATCGTGCGCTCCTCGACCTCGGTGATCGAGCCGAGGAGCACAGGGCCGGCGAGGGGCATCACGCCGCGCAGCCGCCGCCAGACGCTCCCCTCCGTGTCCAGGCCGCGCGCGCGCTGTGCGGCGGTGATGGTCCTCGCGCGCTCGACCAGCGCAGGCACCGTCTGCACCGAGGCGAGCGCCACGAATGCGACGCGCGGCGACACGCCGCGGCGCTCGAGGTCGAGCACCAGCTCCCCGGGCGGCGTGGTCAGGTAGAAGAGGGTGATGGCGCCGCTGATGGCACCGATGCGGGCCAGTGTCTCGAAGGCGAATTCGAGACCTTCCGCTGTGGCGCGGATCGGCCCCAGCTGGAACAGGATCTCGCGCCCGGCGGGATAGAAGAACAGGTTGACGACCAGCACGCTGACGGCAATCGGCAGGGTCAGCAGCAGCGCGGTGCGCAGCAGCCGCCCCATGATGCCTGCCGCCAGCGCGGGGACCAGTACGGCGACAAGGGTGAGCATCGCCGGCCCCACCACGCCGCCGAGCATGACCGCCACGGCCGTGGTCACCACCGCGAGGGCTGCCTTGGTCAGCGGATTGAGCCGATGGACGGCGCTCGGCCCCGGCGCCCCCAGGAACGACGGCAGGCGATCGGTCAGGCGGAGGGCTCCTCGAGGACCTGCGCACCCTGCGGGAAGCGGGCCTTGAAGCGATCCGCCAGCGCCGAGAGGATCAGGTACACGGTAAAGAAGGTCGTGACCTTGTCGATCGGGTCGCTGATCAGCCCCTGCCCGGTGGTCGCGGCCTGGACGTCCAGTCCCGCCTGCCGGAAGGCGGCGACCAGGAAGTCGGTGCCCGACGCGGTCACCCCGCCGAAGACGCCGGCGGCAATGGGTGCGCTGATCAGGGCCGCCACGATCCCCGTGAAGACGCCCGCCACCACGACATAGGCTGCGGTCAGGTCTCGCCGAACGAGGAGCAGCGCGAAGAGCCCGACCACCGCCAGCGCAACCAGCGCCAACGCCAGGTAGCCGAGCGCCACGAAGATGAAGTCGACCTTCGCCGGATCGGGGAAGAGCGTGATATCTGTCTGGAAGATCTGGGTGTATGCAAGCGCTGCAAACCATGCCAGCCCAGCGATCAGGCTCACCGCGACAACCCCACCGACCACCAGCTCGCCGGTTGGGCGATTTGGCCGCGGCCGCAGGAAGCCGGCGCGCCCCAGCAGGCCGGCGATCACGCCGATCGCCACCGCGGTGATGGCGAAGGCCGCCGCCGGCTGGTATTGGAACGGCGGCGGGATGACGTACGACCAGAGCACGTTGCCGAGCCCGCCCGTGATCGCCCCGGCGATCGGGCCGCAGAGCACGCCCACCAGGATCGTCCCGATCGAGTCCAGGTAGATCGGGATCTTCAGGGCCGAGGCTACTGTCTGGCCCAGGATCACGTTGACGCCGATCCCGACCGCCATGAGCAGATAGGTGCGCGTGCCGAACTGCCCGGCCAGCGAGGTCAGGCGTCCGGTCTGGATCAGCTCCAGGCCGAAGGTGACGATCGCGCCGATCACCATCGCCACGGTCAGGATCAATGCCCACGAGTTCGCCGCCTTGGTGTTGGCGAAGGTGGTCGGGTCGACCGCGTTGGCGTCCCCGAAGTCACCGAAGGCAATGATCCCGACGTAGGTCGCCACCGCGAAGGCGACCAGTCCGGCGGCGACGCGCATCGGTCCCCATTCGCCGGTCTGGGTCAGGATGAGCCCCGCATAGACCAGGTCGGCGACGATGAAGCCGACCGCGGCAGCCAGCGGCCAGGCCTGCCCGGTCGCAAACAGCACGATCCCGGCCAACGCGCCGACCGCCAGGCCGATCGCGATCCGTGTCCAGCGTGCGGCGTCCACTCCTCAACCTCCCTTGGCTATGTCGATGGGCTCGGCCACCGCTCGCGCAAGGCGCTCGAGCAACTCGGCCTTCATTCCGGCGGCGTCGATCGCCATCGCGATCTCCGCCGGTCGCCGTTCGAGGTCATCGGTCCGGAAGAGGCTGCCGGCCAGGTGCGGATCGTTGCTCGTGTCGCAGGCGAGCCGCTCGCTGACCGACTCGGTCACCAGGTCCGGGCGCAGCAGCGACCCGATCAGGGTCACCGGATCATGCAGGTAGCAGCCGTCGATCCCGTCCGCCTCGCGATGGAAGGCGACGTAGAAGCGGATCGCATCTCGCACGACCGAGGCGAGGTACGTGTCGGGCAGGTCCTCCAGGTCCTCCAGCGAGAAGACCACCTGCTGGGTGGCGTCGAGTGGAAAGATGCGCGAGAGCGCGCCGGCCGCCAGGCACACCTCGGCCGCCTCGGGGTCAACGCAGGCGTTCCATTCCCCGGTCTCGGTCGTGTTGCCGCGCACCTCCAGGGCCCCACCCATCCACACGACGTCCCGGGTGCCGGCGGCCAGGTCGACGTGGTTCTGCACCGTGGCGGCCAGGTTGGTGAGCGGCCCGAGCGCCACCACCGACAGCGCGCCGGGGTGGCGCTGAAGGTGCGCCGCCAGGTAGCGGGGAGCCGGGACCGGGGTGTAGTCGGTCGAGCCGAGGTCCGCGTCCTCCCCGGTCAGCTCCACGTAGCCGGTCCCGGTGGGCCCATGCGTATCGTGGGCGGTGCGCAGGCGCCGATGCAGCGGCCGCGCTGCACCGATGCTGACCGGCACGTCGCCCCGCCCCGCCATCCTCAGGAGCTTGCCGGTGTTGCGCGCCACGTGGTGGATCTCGACGTTGCCGGCGACGCAGGTCACGCCGCGCAGGTTCAACTCCGGGGCGGTTGCCGCGATGAGCAGCGCGACCATGTCGTCGATGCCGGTGTCGACGTCCAGCAGGACCGGTCGTGGCTCGGCGTCGGGCGGGCGCTCCTGCATCGGCGTCATGCTACCCCCGCCGCCTGTGGCCAGCCGCCGGCACGCCCCACCTTGCTCGCCACCTCGCGGCCGAGCTCCGGCGCGATGAAGCGCGCCGCGGCCAGCACGCCGTCGAGGTCGACGCCGCTCCGGATCCCTTCGCGATCGAGGAGATAGACCAGGTCCTCGGTCGCCAGGTTGCCGGCCGAGCCGGGTGCGTAGGGTGAGCCGCCGGTGCCACCGGTCGAGGCGTCGAAGCAGCGAATGCCGAGCTCCAGGCCGGTCATCACGTTGGCGAGCGCCGTCCCTCGCGTGTCGTGCAGGTGCAGCGCCAGCACCCCCGCGGCGATCCCGGCCGTGGACAGCGCGCCCAGCACGCGTCGCAGGTCGGTCGGCGTGGCGACCCCCACCGTGTCGCTGATCGACAGCTCATCGACCCCGAGGCGCAGCAGTCGATCACTCACCGAGACAACGGCGCCCTCCTCGACCTCGCCGCTGTACGGACAGCCGAACGCGGCGCTGACATAGGCGCGGATCCACGTCCCCCGCTGACGGGCTGTCTCCACCATCGGAGCGAAGGCAGCCAGCGACTCATCGATGGTCATCCGGATGTTGGCCGTGGCATAGGCGTCCGTCGCGGCGGTGAAGAGGCAGATCGCATCGGCGCCGGCGGCGATCGCACGCTCGAGGCCGCGCTGGTTCGGCACCAGCACCGGGTAGCGCACCCCCGGACGACGGTCGAGGCCGGCCATCAGGGCGTCGGCATCGGCGAGCTGGGGGATGGCATCGGGGCGCACGAAGGAGGTCGTCTCGATCTCGCGCAGCCCCGCATCGGCCAGCAGCGAGATGAAGCGCAGCTTGGCCTCGGTCGGGACGATCTCAGCCTCGGCCTGCAGGCCGTCGCGCGGACCGACCTCGTAGATGCGAACCTCGGGGCGGCTCATCGGGCGGTCATCTTAGGCCGATACCTCCGCCAGGAGGTCCCCGCGCTGGACCTGCTGCCCCACTCCCACTGCCAGCCGGGTCAGCGTCCCGGCCAGAGGGGTGACGAC
>JBBQGI010000076.1:0-7940 GCA_038322875.1 Candidatus Limnocylindria bacterium
CCCAGGGCGTCGAGCAGGTCCTCAGCAGCCAGCGCGGTGGTGAAGGCCGAATCGACGACCGCCACCTGCGGACCGGCGACCTCCTCGATCAGCGGTCGGAGCAGTGGGTAGTGGGTGCAGCCCAGGAGGAGCGTGTCGATCTCGCCGTCCCCGGCGAAGAGCTGGCCGAGATACCCTCGGACCGCGGTCTCGGCAACCGGCCCGGAGAGCTGGCCGGCTTCGACCATCGGCACGAGGTCCGGGCAGGCGAGCTGCGTGACGGCGAGTGCCGGATCGGCCTCGCCGATGGCCACGGCATAGGCGCCCGAGGCCACCGTGCCGGCGGTGGCGATCACCCCCACGTGCCCGGCACGGGTCGATGCGGCCGCGGCGAGCGCACCGGGGCGCACCACGCCGAGCACCGGGACCGTCGTGATCGCGCGGACCAGTGGCAGTGCCTGGGCGGTGGCGGTGTTGCAGGCCAGCACAAGCAGCTTCACGTCCTGGGCGAGCAGCCAGGCCACCGACTCCAGCGTGAAGGCGCGCACCTCATCCGCATCGCGCGGTCCGTAGGGTGCCCGCGCGTTGTCACCGAGGTAGATCGTCGATTCGGCCGGGAGGCGCCGACGCAGCTCGGCGAGGACCGTCAGACCCCCGACCCCGGAATCGAAGACGCCGATCGGGCGAGCGTCGGGGCCGGGGCCCACCGCGCCCGTCAGTGGCGTGCGAGGGCGGCGGCGCGCGAGGGCAGGCGGGCGCCGATCGCCTCCGCCACCTGGCGGATGGCCTTCGAGATCTCCGCATCGGGGCTTCCGAGCACGAACGGGACGCCCTCGTTGTTGGCGGCGATCACAAGCCGCCCTTCCGATGGGATCTCGTAGTCGATCTTGCGGTTGAGCGCCTCCTCGACGTCGGCCTTGCTGAAGCCGCCGGTCGAGTCGGACCGATTGATGATGGTGGCGAGCTTGCTGGCGGGATAGCCGATGGCGGCGAACGCCTCGTCGGCCATCGCCAGCGCGCGGATCGCCATGCTGTCGTAGGCGAGCACCTCCAGGATCAGGTCCGACGCATCCAGGAAGGCGAGCACGTCGTCGGTGAAGCCTGCCCGCGTGTCGACCACGATCACCTCGTAGACCTGCCGGAGCATCGAGACGGCCTTCTCGATATCCCGCACGGTGACCATCTCCGCCATCTCGATGCGGGGCGGCGCCAGGAGCACCTCGATCCCCGAGGGGTCCTTCCACATCACGTCGGCCAGGTCGGTGTCGCGGATCTTGTCGGTCGGCAGGTTCACGATCGATGGCGCCAACCCGGGCACACGGAGCAGCCCGCGCAGGTCGCTGAACTGCAGCGAGCCGTCGATGAGGCAGGTGCGATGGCCGGCGCCGATCGCCACCGCCAGGTTGTAGGCAAGCGTGGTACGGCCAACTCCCCCCTTGGGCGAGAAGAGGCTGACCATCAGCGAGCCGGTGCGGGAGCCGTCGACGTTGCTCTGCTCATGGACCTTGCGAACCATGGTGGTGAGGTCGAATCCGGAGAACGGCATCTTGAGGACCGCATCGATCCCTGCCGAGGGATCTTCGGCGACCGGGTTCTGTGGCACGGTCAGCACGATCACCGAGACGGTCGGTTCCGCGCGACGCACCTGCTCGGCGACCTGCATCCCGGACACCCGGCCCTGCAACAGGGCGTCGACGATGAGCACATCGGGACGGAGCTCGGCGACCGCGGCCACGGCAGAGTCGCCCGAGGTCACGACGTCGAGCATCTTGATCTGTGCCTGCGCCTGTAGCAGCGATCGCATGTGCATCGCAACCTGCGGCACGTCCTCGATCACCAGCAGCCGAATCTGCTCAGCCAACCCTCACCTCTTGCGACGAGCCCGCCTTCGCGGGCTCATACATCACCACGTAGATGCGGCGTCCACTCTCCGGTCCGAGCGGCTCGAGATCATGCGAGCCGTAACGCAGCTCGACCACCATCCCAGCCTGCTCGACGATCTCAGCGAGCGCTGTAGGAGATGGATACCAGAGCCTGTGGCTGGCCGGAAGCCGCGCTATCGTACCATCGGGTTGTACCGCATCCGCGATCGTGGAGAAGGCAACGCGCAGCCCTTCCGGCGTCTCCCGACGGATCAGCTCACTGCGGCGGACCACCTCCCGGCCATGCAGCTGCCGTCGCCAATCGACCGATAGCGGCATGTCGCGCAGCGGCATCTCGGCCGGGCCAAGGTCGTCGATCACCAATCGCCCCCCGGCCGCGAGCAGTG
Source organism: Candidatus Limnocylindria bacterium (assembly GCA_038322875.1). Classification (GTDB taxonomy): domain Bacteria; phylum Chloroflexota; class Limnocylindria; order QHBO01; family QHBO01; genus CF-167. The sequence continues at coordinate 2,249 of JBBQGI010000076.1, forward strand.
AGCGGGCGCCGCCCAGCAGTCGGAGCGCCTCCTCAGGGCCGTCGAGATGCGGCACAACCCCGATCGCCAGCGCCAGGTCAAAGCGCTCCCGGATGTTGAGCGTGCCGAGCGAGCGCACGTCTCCGAGGAGCAGGCCGATCCGCCCTTCACGCGACGCGGCGGCCAGGAGCGGATCGGCCGCGATGCGTGCCTCTGCCCGACGCAGGAGCGCCGGTGAGGCGTCGATCCCCAGCACCCGCGATGCACCGCCTTCGAGCAGCGCTGAGAATGCCCGCCCCGAGCCGCAGCCGAGGTCGAGGATTCGACCGCCGCAGCGTCGGGTCATCTCCCGGAGAAAGGGCAGGTCGGCCACGACCTCGTCGTGTTCCAGGTCATACAGCTCGGCGAGCAGGTCCTCGTGGCCCGGTTGCGATCCGAAGATGTCCGGGCCGGCGCCGCCCCGCGGGGTCATGGCGAATCGAAGCGACGGATCGCGAGCCACTCGGTCGCCGCCGCGACGCTGATCAGGAAGAGGACCACCGGGACGGAGATGGCGCCCCCCAATCGGAGCGCCCCGATCGCTGCGACCACGCCGGCCACCAGCATGCCGCGACGTGTCGCGCGCCCCCACGCTCCCCGGAAGATGATGCGACGGCGGCGTGCGAATTCGGCGAGCAGGGCGAGAGGCGCCACCGCCAGGCCGGCGGTCGCCGCCGCGAGGACGACCACGATCGCGCGATTGACCCCCGCCGTCGGGCAGGGCCGGCCGGGGGCATCGGCGGGGCAGGCGTTGCCGGCAAAGGCGATCAGCACCACCCCTCCCAGGACAGCCAGCAGGACGAGCATGGCCACCGCCATGCGCGTTCGGCCGGTCACCGGCGATTCGGCATGCAGCTCACCGCATGGCGTCGGGACAGATCTCGCGGAACGGGCAGTAGCCGCAACGGGTCGGCGAGGGATTGGCCGCGAACTGCCCCGCCCGGATTCCCTCCGCCGCGGTGGCCACCTGCTCGCTGGCGCGGGCCAGCCGCTTGGGGCTCGCCGCGCTGTGGCCCTCGATTCCCGACTCGAGGAAGTGCAGCGCCAGGTCGTCGGGCGGGCGGCCGTGCTGCGCCTCCCATGCGACGCCGTAGATGGCGAGCTGGAGCGACTCGCGGGCTCGCCGCCCGGCCGTGGCGGGGTCGCGCACGTCGCTCGACTTGTAGTCGGTGATCGTCACCCGGCCGTCGGCGTCGGTGTCGACGCGGTCATACCGGCCGCGAACGCGGTCACGGCCGAAGGGCACGGAAAACTCCAGCTCAACGCCGGTCGGGCTCGACGGATCCGTCTGCTGCGCCACCCAGAAGCGCTCCAGCGTCTCCCGCGCCGCGCCCTTACGTGCTTCTTCGTGCTCGCGGGTCAGGAAGCCGGTCGACTCCCAGCTGGCGTCCAGCTCGCCGTGCAGCTCGGCCGGCGACATCGGCTGATCCGCCATCTGGCGCCGATGAAAGGCCTGCACCGCGGCATGCAACGCCCGCCCGTAGACCATTTGGTGCGAGACGGGGGTCGGGATGCGGATCAGGTGCCCGAATCGGTACTTGGCGGGGCACTCGAGGTAGTCGCTCACCTGGCCGTAGCTCAGGTTGAGCGGCCGATCGCCCAGTGTGAGCGGGTGCGCCGTAGCCGGCTGCCTGACCGGATGCTGGTTGCGGGCCAGGCGCTCCGCAACGCTCGGGCGCAGGGACTCCACCGGGGTCGCCGGGGGCAGGTCGAGCGCCTCGAGCACGAACTGGCTCATTCGCCTCGCCACGCGGCCGCCGTAGTCGCGCGCCCAGGTCAGTACCAGCTCTTCGCGAGCGCGGGTCATCCCCACGTAGAAGAGTCGCCGCTCCTCCGAGAGGTGGTGATCGCCTTCCGGCAGCACCTCTCGGATCAGCTCAGCCGGGAACGGCAGCAGGTCGCCGCGCGACCGGGTCGGGAAGCGGTCGTCGACCAGCCCGACCATGATCACGATAGGGAACTCCAGCCCCTTGGCCCTGTGGTACGTCAGGACATGGACCGCGTCGCCATCGTCGACTGCGACGTCGGCGGTCGACGGATCGTCGCCCGCGTCGATGAGCGTGTCGAGCTGCGCCACCAGGAACGGCAGGCGATCGTCGCGCAGCAGCGACGATTGGCGCCGCACGATCTCGAAGAAGCGCGCCACGTTGCCAATGCGCTCGTCGCCACCCTGCCGCGCCTCGGCGGCGAGCCGTCCCAGCCAGCCCGACGAGCTGATGAAGTGGTACAGCAGCTCCCCGGTGGTGCGCTCGGTGCTCATCGCGCGGTGCTGGTCGAGGCTCGCGAGGAGGCGTGCCACGACCTCCAGCGGGCGTCGGCCGAACGGGGCCTTCTCCGGCTCGGCCGCCGAGGAGCGGAGCGCCGATTCCAGGCTGGTACGGCGCCGCGACGCCGTGTTGAGTGCAGTGGTCACGTCGCGTGGGTCGAGCCCGAAGAGCTCCGAGGTGGCCAGGTCGTAGCAGCTGACCGAGTCCTCGGGATCGTTCACGGCGCGCAGGAAGCTGACCAGCAGGCGCACCTCGGGCTGGCGGTAGAGGTCGGCGGTGCCAGCGAAGCGCCATGGCAACTGGGCCATGTTCAGCGAGCGCAGGATCGGTTCCGCGTCGCGGTTGGTGCGGACCAGCACGGCATGGTCCCCGGCCCGACGGCCGGAGCGCAGCGACGCGGCGATCCGCTCGGCAATCGCGTCGGCCTCGTCCGAGCCGGTGTCGAAGGCGAGCAGCTCGATCGGCGTCTGAGCGGAGGCTCGGCGTCCGGCGCTGCGGGCGACCAGACGCTTGTCGAGCCCCTCGCGCGCCTCCAGCCGATCGAGATCGTTGTGGCGGATCAACCGGTACGCTGTGTCCAGGATCGGCTGCACGCTGCGGAAGTTGTCGGTGAGGACGACGCTGGCGGCCTGGGGGAAGGCAGATCGGAAGCCCAGGATGTTCGACAGGGCCGCTCCCCGGAACCGATAGATGCTCTGGTCGTCGTCGCCCACCACCGTCAGGTTCGCCTTTGGCGAGCCGGCCAGCAGGTTGACCAGCTCGAACTGCGCGTAGTTCGTGTCCTGGAACTCGTCGACCAGGATGTAGCGGTAGCGCTGTCGCTCCGACTCGAGGACGGACGGATGCTCTCGCAGGAGCCCGAGCGCCAGGGCGACCTGGTCTCCGAAGTCGATGCGGTCGTTGCGTCGCATCAGCTCCTCGTAGGCCGTGTAGCAGGCGGCAAGCTCGGCCTGCTGGGCGGCGGTCTCGGCCAGTGCGGCATCATCAGGGGCCGCCAGCGAAGCAGCCACCAGACGCTCGCCGTAGGCTCGGTACTCCGCCGGTGCGACGTCCTCGTCGCGTGCCCGGCTGATGAGCGTCACCAGCGCGTGCAGGAAGCGGGTCGGATCGCCGAGCGGGCGGTATCGGTCCAGGGGGAGATCGAAGAGGTGCTCGCGCAGGAAGATGATCTGCTCCGCGCGCGAGAGGACGGTCGATCGATCCGACAGCCCGGCCTCCAGGGCGTGCTCCCGCAGGAGCCGATCTCCCCATGCGTGGAAGGTGCTGATCACGGTGTCGGTGTAGCCGTAGGGCACCAGATGGTCGACTCGCTCGGTCATCTCGAGGGCGGCGCGATCCGTGAAGGTCAGCGCCAGGATCTCCGATGGCTTGGCGCGCTTCTCGGCGATCAGCCAGGCGATGCGCCGGGTCAGCACGGTCGTCTTGCCGGTGCCGGCACCGGCCACGATCAGGAGCGGCCCTTCGCCGTGTGTGACCGCCTTGCGCTGGCGCGGGGTGAGATCGGCCAGCAGCGGGGGCTGGATGCGCAGGTGGGGACGCGCCGCCGAGCGTGGTGGTGCGACCAGCTCCTCGAAGATCGGGATCTGGTTCGGGGACGGCACCACCGCAGGCATTTCGCCGATGGTAGCCGAGGTGCCATTCACCGGACGGTTATCGCCCGCTTATTCGACACCTCGGGTGTCGCAGTGGTTTCTGGGTCAGTACCCCGGAGCGGCGCCTCCGTTGTTGCACGCGACCAGGACCACCATCATCAACAGGACGAGCAGCGGCCACGCCCGATACAGGTTCGCTCGGATCACACGCCACCTCCTTGCTACTGAGTAGTACGCGATTGGTTCCAGTGTCGCAGGATCGCCTCCGCGTGGCGCCGAGTCGTGCCCAGCTCGTCGCGAACCACCCGCACCGAGAGGGGCGAGGTCGCGGCAAGCCGGTCGAGCCGAGCGCCGATCGCTCCCCAGGCGTCGCGCGGATAGTCGATGCGCGGCGCCAGGGAGACGAGCTCGCCCGACGCGCGCAGCTGGGTGAGCAGCGCCGCGGGGACCCCCAGCCGGGTCGCCACGACCTCGGCCGGCGGCGGTGTCCCTCCCGCTTCGCGCAGTGTCGTGATGAGCGCCTCCACCCGATCGCGCATGGCTGCGTCGAGGCCGGCACCAGGCTCGCTCAGCCGGACCCGGTGACCCTGTCGCAGCATCGTGCCCGCTCGGACCAGCTCGTCTACCACGCTGCGCAGCTCCGCATCGCTGAGCCCGACCGATTGACGACCGCGGTGCCCGGAGGGTCGCGCCGGCTCGGCGGCGCGCAGGTCGGCGATCAGGGTGTCGACGCGCACATCGTCGCGCAGCGGCTCGCGGCGGTGATGGCGGCGCAGGGCAGTGACCAGGCGGCGCTCGGCGAGTCGCCGCTGGGCGGGATCGATCGGTCCGTCGCCCACGGCGCCGGTTGTCTCAGGCGGGCGCCGGTGTCGGGCGCGCGCCCTCGACCGCGATCCGGATTGCCTGCGCCTCCTCGTCCGAGAGGGTGTGGCTCGATTCGCCGCCTTCGACCGGCTTGGCGAAGACGCGGGTCTGCCCTCGTCCGTGGAGGCTGCTCAGCACGATCCCGTCGCGGCGGTCGTCGAGCAGGGCGATGGCGAAGCTCTGGTCCGAGCCGGTGTCCTCGAACGGATTGAAGCGCACGATGCCGACGTGCTGCAGGCTGCCGCGCGACCGCACCTCGAGGTACTCATGCAGCTTGGCCAGCTCCTCGAGCTTGGTGCCGACCTCGACGACCTTGCCGATGTGCGCGTCGAGCAGCTGCTGCAGCGATCCGCCACGGCTGTCGCCGAGCAGCGAGCTGTAGGCATCGGCGGCGCGGCGCAGGCGCCTGGATTGCTGGAAGGCCACGGCCGCCAGGCCGATGATGGCGAGCCCCAGAACGCCGACGACCAGCGCCAAGTTGTCCACGAGGGTGCGGTTCAGGTCGGGCACGGGCGCTGGTATCATACCCGCCCCGATTCGGCTCGCCCCCTGGTTCAGCACGGAGGATCGATGGCCCGACGAGGCGGCAAGGCTGCCAATCGCCGCGACCGTCAGCGGCGTGCAAAGGCGCGAGCTCAGACGCGCCCACAGGCTCCCCCGCGCCCGATCACCGGCGCCGTCTCCGATGCCATCGACGCGGTCGTCGAGAGCCGGAGCGAGGCGACTGCCACGCGACCCGCCGCCCCGGTCGCGACGCAGCGCAGCGGCCCGCGCGCCGACCCGCGTTTCTCGGTGACCGGCCCGTCGCGCCTCTCCGAGCGAGCCTCGTCCGAATATCACTACGTGCTCAGCGACCTGCGTAACATCGGGGTCCTGATCGTGGTGATGGCGGTCCTGCTGGCCGCCGCGGTGGTCGCCTTCAGCGTCCTGAAGATCGGCCCGAACTAGGTT
>JBBQGI010000077.1:0-7855 GCA_038322875.1 Candidatus Limnocylindria bacterium
TGCTGGCCGTCGTCGTCGCGGCGCTGATCAGCTCGTTCCTGGATCCGACGCTCGGGTTCAGCGCCAGCTCGCTCGCCACCTTCCTGGGCTTCGTCGTGGCGCTGGCGGTCGTGCTGATCTGCTTCGAGGTGCCGGCGATCCTTGAACATCGTCGGGTCCACGGAGAGGTCGGCCGGCTGCGCGTACTGCCCTGGGCCCTGATCCTCGCGGCCGCCTTCGTCGTCATCTCGCGCCTTGCTGACCTGCAGCCGGGCTACCTGTGGGGCGTGGTCCTGGGCGTCGTCTTCATGCGCCCTCCCGGTGAGAGGGACGAGGGCCGGGAGCAGGCCGCCGGAGCGGTCTTCACACTGGCCATCGCTGTCGGCGCCTGGCTCATCCTCGGCTGGCTGCGCGGCGTGGACGGCCCCCAGCTCACATTCGGCTCGCACATCGCAGAGACCGCCCTGGCCGCCATCGTGGTGTCGGGGCTGGAGGCGGTCGCCATCGGGCTCTTGCCCTTCCGGTTCATGCCCGGGGCTGCGGTGTACCGATGGAGCCGCCTGGTCTGGGCGATCCTCCTGGGCTTCAGCATGTTCGCCTTCATCCACATCCTGATCGGGCCGACCAGCGGGTACGTCACCGACCTGAGCAAGCCCGGCTGGTTGGCGGCGATGGCCGTGTTCGCGGTGTTCGGCGCCCTGACGGTCCTCTTCTGGGCCTGGTTCCGATTCAGGCCGACGCAGGAGCCTGTCGCGGAGTAGCGACTACGCGAGGGCCGCGGGCAGCAGCGCATCGAACTCGAGTGCCAGATCGGAGGCGCGCCGCATGACGCGCTCCCGGTCGTCAGCCACGCTCGCCCTCCCACAGGGTCGATGCCACGAGCACGTCAGGATCGCGCAACGGCTCGCCAACGAGGGTGGCCAGGCGCTCGGCCACGGCCCACCAGTCGAATGCCTCGGTCACGTCGGAGGCATTGACGATCAGTAGCCGCTTCCCGGGGATGTAGGTCGGGATGATGCGATCGAGGATCGCCTCGATCTCGTCGCGGAACGCATCATTGGTGGAGCGCACCCCATCGGCCAGCAGCGCAACGTCGGGCAGGAGGCGCACGAACAGGTCGTAGGTCGTGGCCCAGTGGCGGATGAGCGGCTCCACCCCGAACGGGTCGGCGCCATCGGTCACCCGCAGGAAGTACGCGAAGTTGTCGACCACGGACCGATCGGTTACGAGCACCTCTGCCCGGTTGCGCAGCTCGAGCTCCTGCTGGATCTGCGCCATCAGGACCCAGAGCTGGGCTTGGGGCGTCGCCCCCTCGTTCAGGCCGAGGGGGTTGAAGCGAATCACTTCGCGTCCCACTTCGACGCTCCGCCCCGCCCGCCCGATGGTGCTGGCGAACGCGTGCACCGCGTTGGTCTTGCGGACCGAATGGGAGCCGATGAAGGCGATCTTGGCGGGCTTCGTCCAGGTCATGGTGCGGTGTAGAGTATCGGCTCCTCGGAGGATTACGCAGGAGGAATCATGGCGCGAATCGTCCGCGCGGCCCTGTTGCAGGCCGACTGGACCGGTGACAAGGAATCGATGATCGCCAAGCACGAGAAGTACGCGCGCGAGGCCGCCAAGCAGGGCGCCAAGGTGATGTGCTTCCAGGAGCTCTTCTACGGCCCCTACTTCTGCCAGGTGCAGGACCCGGAGTACTTCGCCTACACCGAGAAGATCCCCGGCGGACCGACCACCGAGCGCATGCAGGCGCTGGCCAAGGAGACCGGGATGGTCCTGATCGTGCCGATGTACGAGGAGGACGCCGAGACCACCGGCATCTACTACAACACCGCCGCGGTGATCGACGCCGATGGCACCTACCTGGGCAAATATCGCAAGACGCACATCCCCCACGTCAAGGGCTTCTGGGAGAAGTTCTACTTCCGCCCCGGCAACATGGGCTATCCGGTCTTCGACACGGCGGTCGGCAAGGTGGGCGTCTACATCTGCTACGACCGCCACTTCCCGGAGGGCGCGCGCGCGCTGGGGCTCAACGGGGCGGAGCTGGTCTTCATCCCGTCGGCCACCTCTCGGGGGTTGTCGGAGTACCTGTGGCGCGTGGAGCAGGTTTCGCACGCGCTCGCCAACGGCTACTACGTGGGGACGATCAACCGGGTCGGGATCGAGCCGCTCGGCGACGACGACTTCTACGGGCAGTCGTACTTCGTCGATCCGAAGGGCCAGTTCGTCGGCGCCGTCGGCGATGCCCATGAGGAGGAGCTGCTGGTGCGGGACCTGGACATGGACATGATCACCGAGGTCCGACAGCTGTGGCAGTTCTACCGCGACCGGCGACCGGATGCTTACGCGGACCTCGTCCGTCCATAGCGTGGTGCTTGCTGCGTTAGCACGCATAGGACTACTACAGCACCGATGACGGCTAAAGGGGCCCGGTCAGGGGGCGTTAGCACGCATAGGACTACTACAGCACGGATGACGGCTAAAGGGGCCCGATCCGGGGGCGATGTGCGCACCGTCAGTCCCCATGGTGCTGGCACGGCACATCCGCGGGCGTTCGCGTGCCGTAGTAGTACGCATGCGACTACGGACGGATCCTAGGAGGACCGATGGACTTCGGGTTCACGCTCAAACCTGAGAACGACCTCAAGCGCACGATCGACCTGACGAGACGCGCCGAGGCGGCCGGCTTCACCTACGGCTGGCTCTTTGACAGCCACGTGCTGTGGCGCGAGCCGTATGTCCTGCTGACCCTCATGGCGCAGGCCACCACCACGCTGCGACTGGGCACCTGCGTCACCAACCCCGCGACGCGCGAGCCGAGCGTCACGGCCTCTGCGCTGGCGGTCCTCGACGAGCTGAGCGGCGGACGGATGGACCTGGGGATCGGACGCGGCGACAGCGCGCGGCGCGTGCTGGGCAAGCCGCCGACCACCATGAAGACGCTGGAAGAGGCGATCGCCGTCATCCGCGACCTGGTCGAGGGGCGAGCGGTGACCTTCGAAGGGACCGAGCTGGTCTTCCCCTGGACCGGCAAGTGGAAGCTCCCGGTCTGGGTCGCCGGCTATGGACCGATGGCGCTGGCCATGACGGGGCGCGTCGCCGATGGGCTGATCCTGCAGCTGGCCGATCCCGACCTGATCTCCTGGTTCGTGGCCCAGCTGCGGGAGGCGGAGGCGGCCGCCGGTCGCCCCGCCGGCAGCGTCCGCGTACAGGCGGCGGCACCTGCCCATGTCGGCTCCCGAGAGCTGGGACGGGACCGGACCCGCTGGTTTCCGGCGCTGGTCAGCAATCACGTCGTCGACCTGGTCAACAAGTATCCGCGCGAGCAGCTGCCCGAGGCGCTGACCGGCTACGTCGGCAATCGCGAGGGCTACGACTACCATCACCACGCGGAGGTCGGCTCGGGCAACGCCGCCTTCGTCGGCGACGACGTGACCGATCGGTTCTGCGTGCTCGGCGACGCGGCAGAGCACCTCGCCAAGCTCCAGGAGCTGGCCGCCGCGGGGGTGGATCAGTTCAACGTCTACCTCATGAACGGCGACGAGGAGGAGCAGTTGGAGGCCTACGGCCGCGACATCATTCCGGCGCTCGCCGGGGTCGGTGCCAGCTCATGACCACCAGGAGCGGAGGGCAGATGGCTGACCTGGAGCAGCTCGAGCAGGCGGCGGAGCGGCGCTGGCTCGCGGCGTGGCTGACCGGTCCCACCCATATCCGCCACGACGAGCTGCCGGTGCAGCCCGGTGATGACGCGCCGAAGCTCGAGCTGCTCGACCTGTCGGGCCATGCGCGGCAGCTCTCCGACTTCTGGGCGCACCGGACGATGCTCCTGATCTTCATGCGCCACTTCGGCTGCTCGTGCCTGACCGAGCGCTGGGAGGCGCTGCAGGGCGAGCTGGATGACTATGCCGGGGCGGGTGCCCAGGTGGTCGCCGTCTGCCAGGCCGAGCCGGAGCGCGCCAAGGCGGTTGCCACGCGCCGTGGCTATGCGTTCCCGGTGCTCTGCGACCCGGAGCTCAAGGCATACCGGGCCTTTGGCCTGCTCGAGGGACAGCCGGCGCAGATCCTGCACGCGTTCCCGTGGAAGGCCAACGACGAGGAGACCGGACGGACCCTGTTCGTCGAGCCGCGGCGGGGGACCGAGCGCGCGGTGGTCGACTCCCCCTGGCAGCTGCCGGGCGAATTCGTCATCGGCGCCGACGGGCGAATCGTGCTGGCGCACCGCTACCAGTACTGCGAGGACTTCCCTCCCAAGACCGTGCTGATCGGCGCCATCCTGGCCGCCGAGGAGAACTGATGACCACCACCCACACGCGGCGGATCGATGTCCTGCGCGATTCGATCGCGCCCTTCCTGTCCTTCTTCAACGGCCCGTTTGCAAAGCTGAATGCGAACCCGGAGATCGCCAACTTCGCGGTCGGCAACCCCCACGAGATGCCGCTGACCGAATACGTCAGCGCGCTCGGCGCCAAGCTGGAGCCGCATGGGACCGACTGGTTCGCCTACAAAATGAGCGAACCGAAGTCGCGGCTCACCGTCGCCCGCAGCCTGTCTGCGCGAACCGGCATGGAGTGGGACCCCGACGACGTCGCGATGACCAACGCCGGCTTCGGCGCCCTGGCCGCCGTGCTGAAGGCCGTGGTCGAACCTGACGACGAGGTGATCTTCCTGTCGCCGCCGTGGTTCTTCTACGAGTTCCTGATCCTGGCGGCCGATGGCGTGCCGGTGCGGCTGCGCCTCGCCCCGCCGACCTTCGAGCCGGATCTCGACGCGCTCGCCGCTGCCATCACGCCGCGGACCCGGGCGGTGATCTTCAACACGCCGCACAACCCCAGCGGTCGGGTCTACCCGCTCGAGACGCTGCGGGGCGTTGCCAAGGTTCTCGAGGAGGCGCTCTCCCGCACCGGCCACCCCATCTTCCTGATCTCCGACGAGCCGTACAACCGGATCATCTTCGACGGCCGTGAGTTCCACTCCCCCGCCGAGGTCTACCCGTACACGATCATCGCCTACTCGTACGGGAAGACGCTGCTGGCGCCCGGCCAGCGCATCGGCTACCTGGCCTGGCCGCCCAACATGCCGGGTCGCGAGGCGATCCGGGAGATGGTGCTGGTCGCCCAGATGGCTACCGGCTTCGCCTTCCCGAACGCGCTCCTGCAGCACGCCATCGGGGACCTGGAGGGGATCTCCATCGACGTGCCCGCCATGCAGCGGCGGCGGGACCGCCTTGTCGGCGCCCTGCGCGAGATCGGCTACGAGACGACCATGCCCGAGGGCACGTTCTATGTGATGGCCAAGGCGCCGATGGCCGACGACGTCTCGTTCGGCGCGATCCTGGGCCGCAACCGCGTGCTGGTCCTGCCCGGCACCATCGTCGAGCTGCCCGGCTGGTTCCGGATCAGCCTGACCGCCAGCGATGAGATGGTCGAACGCTCGATCCCCGGCTTCGCGGCGGCGTTCGCCGAGGCATCCCGATGAAGCCCGCCTTCGTCGCCGGATTCGGGCCGATCGTGAAGGACGCCGAGGCCAGTCGCGCCTTCTGGGGCGAGGGCCTGGGCATCGAGCTGGCCGAAGGGTCGCCAGGCTATTGGTCCAGCGACGGCCTCGATGGCGTTAGGCATTTCGGCCTCTGGCCGCTCTCGGAAGCCGCGGAATCATGTTTCGGCACCGATACCTGGCCGGCTGATGTCCCCGAGCCGCACGCCGGGCTCGAGATCGACGTCGAGTCCGCCGAGGCGGTGGCTCCCGCCGCGGCCGAGATGGCGGCCCGCGGGTATCGGCTCCTGGTCGAGGCAAAGGTCGAGCCGTGGGGCCAGACGGTGGCCCGCCTGCTCAGTCCGGAAGGGATCCTGGTCGGCATCGTCTACACCCCCTGGATGCACGAGGCGAAGTGAGGAACCGATGCGCACGCTGATCAAGAACGGGACGATCGTGAATGCCGATTCGACCTCTCGCGCCGACGTGCTGGTCGACGGAGAGACGATCGCCATGATCGGCACCGACCTCGCCGCGACCGCCGATCGCACCATCGACGCATCGGGCAAGTGGGTGATCCCCGGCGCGATCGATGTGCACACCCACATGGAGCTGCCCTTCGGCGGCACCTTCGCCAAGGACACCTTCGAGACCGGGACGCGTGCCGCGGCGTTTGGCGGGACGACCACCATCGTGGACTTTGCGGTCCAGCCACGAGGCAAGGCGCTCCGCGACGGGCTCGACGCCTGGCACGCCAAGGCCGATGGCAACGCCTGCATCGACTACGGCTTCCACATGATCATCAGCGACGTCCGCGACGACGTGCTCGCCGAGATGGACACCCTGGTCGATGAGGGTGTCACCAGCTTCAAGCTGTTCACCGCCTATCCCGGCGTCTTCTACTCGGATGACGGCGCGATCCTCCGGGCGATGCAGCAGACGGCGAAAAACGGCGGCCTGATCATGATGCACGCCGAGAACGGGATGGCGATCGACGTGGTCGCCGCGCAGACCTTCGCCGCCGGCGACACCGATCCCTACTACCACGGGACGAGCCGCTCGCCGGTGCTGGAGGGCGAGGCGACCAACCGCGTCATCCGCCTGGCCGAGGTGGCTGGGGCGCCGGTCTATATCGTCCATCTATCGGCGCGCGAGGCGTTGAACGAGGTGCGCCGCGCCCGTGACGAGGGTCTGCCCGCCTTCGCCGAGACCTGCCCCCAGTACCTGTTCCTGTCGCTCGACGACATGGGCGATGGCTTCAACGGCGCCAAGTTCGTCTGCTCGCCGCCGCTGCGCCCCGCCGACCATCAGGAGGACCTCTGGCTCGGGCTCCTGAAGGACGACCTGCAGGTCGTCTCGACCGACCACTGCCCGTTCGACTTCCACGGCCAGAAGGAGATGGGGCAGGACGACTTCCGCAAGATCCCGAACGGGCTGCCCGGCGTCGAAAATCGGGTCGACCTGCTGCATTCGGGAGGGGTCGCGAGCGGGCGGCTCACCCCGAATCGTTGGGTGGAGGTCATCTCCGGCGCCCCGGCCCGCATGTTCGGCCTGCCGCAGAAGGGCGCGGTGGCGGTGGGGCTCGACGCCGACCTGGTCGTGTACGACCCGAACAGGAAGCACGTCATCTCCGCCTCGACCCACCACATGGACGTGGACTACTCGTGCTACGAGGGCCTCGAGGTGACCGGAGGAGCCGATGTGGTCCTGTCGCGCGGCAAGATCGTGGTCGACGGAGAGGAATGGCTCGGCGCACGCGGCGACGGCCGCTTCCTGAAGCGCCAGACCAGCTCCTACCTGAAGTAAGAGAGCGGGTCAGGTATCCTCGACCCCTGAACGACGAGAATCTGAGGAGCACCATCGTGAATCGATTCCGGACCATGGTCCTGACTGCTGTCGCTGGCCTCGCCCTCGTGGCCTGTGGCCCGGCCGCATCGGGGTCCGCACAGCCGAGCCAGGAGCAGAGCCAGGCCGCGCAGGCGTCGGGCGGCGGCGCGGGGCCATCCTTCACCGCGGGCGCCGTCTCCGAGCTCGAGAACCTGATCCCCGACTCCGCGGGCGGCGTGACGCTGAACAAGGTCAGCACGCGGGGCAGCGATTACCTTACCTCGAGCGACACCGACCCCGTGACTATTGCGTTCCTGCAGGATCTGGGCGTCTCCCCGAGCGACGTGTCGATGGCCTACGGCATCGGTTTCTCCACCGACCTGAGCTCGGGGATGGCCGTCTTCGTCTTCCGTGCCGCGGGCGCGGACTCGAACCGCCTGGTGGCAGCCTTCAAGACCGCCAACGACTCTGAGACGGAGTCGCCCCTGCAGTGGAGCAGCGCGACGGTCGGCGGCAAGTCGGTCGAGGTGGCGGAGAATGCCGGCCAGTCGACCTACCTGTACGTGAAGGGCGACAC
>JBBQGI010000078.1:0-7779 GCA_038322875.1 Candidatus Limnocylindria bacterium
AGCTCCTTGTAGAGCTGCGGGTGCGCAATGGGCAGGTGATAGCCCTCCAGGTAGTTGTCGACGTAGACCTTCCAGTTGCACTCGATCACGTACTCGCGCCGCTCGACCAGGCGCATCCGATCGACGTCATAGCCGGCCGCCTCGACCTCTCCGGGGATGGCGCCCATCACCTCGGCCAGCGGCGGCGCATCTGCGGACAGGCAGACGAAGACGAAGGGACCCCAGCGGTCCACGCGAACCGGCGCCAGCCCGAAGTCCTCCTTGCGGAAGTCCTCGGTAGCCTCCATCTCCGGGCACGCCCGCAGCGCACCGTCCAGGCCGTAGGTCCAGCCGTGGTACTGACATTGCATCGACTTGCGGTTGCCGCGCGTCAGCGCAACCTGGCCAGCCCGATGTCGGCACACGTTGTAAAACCCGCGCAGCTCGCCGTCGAGGCCGTGCGTGATCACGATCGGCTCGTCCAGGACCGTGACCGGCACGAAGTCGCCGATGCGCGCCAGCTCCTCGGCACGCGCGACCAGCTGCCAGGTGGCGCCGAAGACGCGCACCTTCTCGCGCTCGAGGATCTCCGGATCCAGGTAGAAACGGGACGGCAGCGTCGCGGCGCGCGAGAGAGGCAGCGTCGTCATGGCGCGAGTGTACCGGCCCATCCTCGACATGGCGGTGCGTTCGTGATACACAATGTCGATTCCCTAGCGAACCGTAGGTCACGCCACCCCGATGAGCACCGGAGGCACCCGCATCATGAGAGCCATGCGCTACAGCGCACCCGTCTTTGTCGTCCTTCTGATGCTGGCGGCGTGCCAGGCAGGGGGGTCCGGAAGCCCCAGCGCGGAGGGAAGCAGCGCAGCCACGAAAGTCTGTGATGGCGAGGTCAGCGGCCACCTTGCACGCGTCTGCGAAGCGGGCAAGATCGTGTCATTCACCGATCCGGCGTATCCGCCCCAGTCGTCGCTGAACGATGCGACCGGCGAGTACGAGGGCTTCGACATCGACGTGACGAACGAGATCGCCTCCCGCCTGGGCGTCACGGTGGAGTTCACGACCCCGGCCTTCGACGCCGTTGTCGCTGGTGACTGGGCCGGCCGGTGGGACATGGCCGTTGGATCGGTCACTGTCACCGAGGATCGCAAGCAGATCCTTGACTTCACCGTGCCCTACTACTTCACCCCCGCCCAGATGGCGACCTTCGCAGATTCGAACATCCAGAGCCTCGCGGACTTCGCGGGCAAGACCGCCTGCGTGGGCGAATCCACGACCTACCTCGATTGGATCGAGGGCACGCTGACCCTGACGGCTGAAGCCGGGGACGTCACCACACCGCCGGCGGGCCTGAAGTCGACGACCCTCCCGACCGACATCGACTGCGCCGACGCGTGGGCATCGGGCCGGACCGACTTCGATGGTTGGATCAGCTCGATCACCACGGTGGAAGGCGCCATCGCCGACAACTACGCGATTCGCAAGGTCGGCGATCCGATCTTCTTCGAGCCACTCGCGGTCTGCTTCGACAAGGCGGCAGCGGACGGGGCATCCCTGGTGGACGCGGTCAACCAAATCGTGAAGGACATGCACGCCGACGGCAGACTCACCGCGATGAGCAAGAAGTGGTACAACGGGATCGACCTGACGACCAGGTAGCACTCGTCCCCAAGTCCGGGCGTCGCGCGGCACTCGACACGCCACGCCCGGATTGAAGTCTCACTCAAGCGCGAGGCTCACCACGCATGACGGCTGCTGAACTCCAGCCCGCGCGGGCCCAGGTCCTGGACGACATCATCGCCGCGCAACGGCGGCGGCGGCGATGGTTCCGAGGTCAGTTCATCCTCGTCTGGGTCGTCCTGGTCGGCGGCATCGGCATCTTCCTCGCGAACGCCGGCCGCGGGATCAGCCTGGACTTCATTCTGCAGAGTGGCCCGTTCATCGTGCAGGGTGCGGGAATCACGATCCTCGTCTCACTCGTCTCGATCGTTCTGGCGATCGGGCTAGCGCTGCTGGGGGCAATTGGGCGGCTCAGCACGAACGCGATCTTCAATTCCCTCGCGTCGCTGTATGTCTCGCTGGTCCGCGGCACGCCGCTGCTGGTGCAGATCTACCTCGTCTACTTTGGACTTCCGTTTGCCGGCATCGTCCTTGACGCGATCCCCGCTGGCATCCTGGCGCTGGGCTTCAACTACGGCGCATACATGACCGAGATCTTCCGGGCGGGCATCCAGGCCGTTCCCCGGAGCCAGCTGGAAGCGGCACAGGCGCTTGGCATGCCCGAGCGCCTCGCATTCCGTCGCATCGTGCTGCCCCAGGCGGTGAGGATCGTCATCCCGGCGATCGGCAACGACTTCGTGGCCATGATCAAGGACAGCGCGCTCGTCTCGACCATCGCCGTCCAGGAGCTACTGTGGCGTGCCCAACGCATCGGGCGGTCGGAGCACCAGGTCATCGCGTCGCTTGCCATCGCGGCGGCCGTGTACTGGATCCTGACCATCATCTTCAGCTACTTCCAGGAGCGGCTCGAGCGCCGCTTGGCGCGGGGCGACCGATGACCGGCTACGCCGAGGGGCAGGCACCGTCGCACATCGGCGACGTGATCGTGCGCGCGCAAGGGATCGAGAAGTATTTCGGCGAGAATCACGTGCTCCGTGGCGTGGACCTGGACGTTCATCGCCGCGAGGCGGTGATGATCATCGGCCGATCCGGCAGTGGAAAGACCACGCTTCTGCGCTGCTTGAACTTCCTGACGGAACCGACCGTCGGCTCGGTCGAGATCGACGGGGTTCGCGTCGAAGCAGAGCCGCTGCGAGCCCGCTCGCGGGCGCACCAGGAGCAGATCCGCCAGATCCGGCTACGTGCCTCGATGCTCTTCCAGGAGTTCGGGCTGTTTCCGCACATGACGGTCCTTCAGAATTGCATCGAGGCTCCAACTCGCGTACGAGGGGTCTCGACTGAGACGGCCATTGACCTGGCGCACAAGACACTCGAGAAGGTCGGACTCCTCGAGAAGAAGGACGAGTACCCATCGCGCCTCTCCGGCGGTCAGAAGCAGCGCGTCGCGATCGCGCGCGCCCTCTGCATGGAGCCGAAGGTGCTCCTCTTCGACGAGCCGACCAGCGCGCTCGATCCGGAGCTCATCGGAGAGGTTCTGAAGGTCATGGAGGAGCTCGCCCACGAGGGGACGACCATGATCGTGGTCACCCACGAGATGCACTTCGCACGTGAGGCCGCCGATCGGGTGGTCTTCATGGACGGCGGCGTGATCTGCGAACAGGGACCCCCCGAGACCATCCTCGACAGTCCGCGCGAGGACGCGACTAAGCGCTTCCTTCGCCGCTTCCTGCACGGCTAGGTCGGGCGGCCGACCCCGTAGACCTGAGCGCGCGGCAGGCGGGCCGCCTCGTCCTCGGCCCGCACACGGCCCTTGGCCGGCTTGAAGGCGACCGGCACGTCCTTGGGCTTGCCGCCCTCCCGCTCGATCAGCCAGCGCAGCCCGACCTCAGTCAACTCGGCACCGCCGGCACGCCCCGGCTCGACGAACGGCGACACCACCATGCGCCGGGCGTGCAGCCGCTCTACCGCGAGCTGCATGGCGATCGGGTCCACGCCGAGCTCCGCCGCCAACGGCCCAAGGTCCCGCGCCTCGTTCGGCTTGGCGCGCACGTAGCGGAGGATCGCGGCGTCCAGCTCCGCCCCCGCGGGCGGGCCGGCTTTGCGTGCGGCGGCGCTAGGCACGGGCTTGCCGCGGGCGGCGTGCGGCTTCTTGAGGGTCACGGCCGGCAGGATAGCAGCCGGCCTACGGCTCAAAGGCGACGGCGAGCAGCGAGACGTCGAGCTGCAGGCCGGCGGCGCGGGTGAGCAGGTCGCCCAGGCCGTCGTCCCACTCGGCGTGCAGGGGCAGGCGCACCTGGCGGGTAGCCCCGGCGACGGGGATGTTGATGACCACCGGCAGCGAGCCCGGCCGCCCGCGAATCGCCGCGGTCAACGACTCGATCGCCGGCAGCAACCGCTCCAGGTCCACCTCGTTGGCGAAACCGATGGAGATCGTGCCGTGCCCTCGCGGCGGAATGTCGCCTTCGGGGGAGACCGCGGCGCGCACTGGCACGGCGTCGGCGGGGGCAGGCGGCTCCTCCGACGGCTCCACCGGCCGGATCGGGATGGCATCCTCGGTGGCCACCGCGATCGGCACGGCGACCGATGCCTCGACCGGGTCCGCGCCGCGCGGCAGTGCGACCGGTGGCGTCCAGGCCGGCGCGGAGGCCGGGGCTCCCCCACGGTTGCCATTCGCGGACCACGAGGAGGACGAGGACGGGCGCGCGCGGGCGCGCGAGAGGCGATCACGCTCGGCCGCGTACGCCACGGGACCCATCCGGACCGCGTCCTCCCAGGCGTGGACCGTCTCGCACAGCACCTGCGCGGCATCGTCCCGACGATCGACGCGGCCGGTGACGAGCACCACGTTGTCATCGGCCCAGGCGGAGGCGGTATCGGTGAAGACCTTCGGAAAAACGACAACCTCGACGCTCCCCTGCAGGTCCTCGAGGGTCGCCACCAGCATGGTCGCGCCGGCGCGCGTGATGATCCGCCGCGTCGACTGGATGATGCCGCCCAGGGTGACCTTGGCCTGGTCGCTCTCCTCGGCCAGCTCGCCGGTATAGTGGGTCACGTACTCGGGCAGGACGTCGGCGATATCGCCCAGCGGATGCTCGGAGAGGTACAGGCCCAGCAGCTCCTTTTCCCAGCGCAGCCGCTCCTTGCGCGGGATCTCGTCCTCGTCCACGACCGCCTCGACGGGTGCCTCGGGCGCCGCCGCGAAGAGGTCGAAGAGGGTCCCCTGCCCCGCTGCCACGTCGCGCTGGTGCCGCGAACCTGACTCCAGGGCGCCGTCCAGTCGTGCGAGGAGCACGCCGGGCGTCCCCAGCGACGACATCGCGCCGGCCTTGATGAGCGACTCGACGACGCGTTTGTTGACCGTGCGCAGGTCAACGCGGCGGCAGAGATCGTCCAGGGATGGGAACGGCCCGACTTCGTCGGATGCCTCCCCCCGACCCTCGCGCGCGGCCACGATCACCTCGATCGCACCCTCGCCCACGTTCTTGACGGCGGCCATCCCGAAGCGGATTGCCGACTCGCCGGCAGCATCGGTCTCGACGGTGAACAGCGCCTGCGAGGCCTGCACGTCCGGTGCGCGCACCGGGATCCCCAGCCGCCGGCACTCGGCCACCACCGCCGCCACCTTCTCGGCGCGCTCGCGGAAGCCGTTGAGCACCGCGGTCATGAACTCGACCGGATAGTTGGCCTTCAGGTACGCGGTCTGGTAGGCGATCAGCCCATAGCAGGTGGCGTGCGCCTTGTTGAAGCCGTAGCGGGCGAACGGCTCGAAGGCGGCGAACACCTGGTCCACCACGGAGCCCGGGATCCCCTTCTTCTTGGCTCCCGCCTTGAACTTGGCCTCGTGCTCGCGCAGGACCGATTCCTTCTTCTTGCGGATCGCGTAGCACAGGTTGTCCGCCTCGGGGCCGGTGTAATCGGCCATGGCGATGGCGGCGGTCATGATGTCTTCCTGGTAGACGAAGATCCCGTACGTGTCGCGCAGCGCCGGCTCGAGCGAGGGGTGCAGGTAGGTCACCGGCTCCAGACCAT
Organism: Candidatus Limnocylindria bacterium; assembly: GCA_038322875.1. Taxonomy (GTDB): domain Bacteria; phylum Chloroflexota; class Limnocylindria; order QHBO01; family QHBO01; genus CF-167. The sequence continues at coordinate 5,632 of JBBQGI010000078.1, forward strand.
GCTTGCGGCGGATGTAGGCGGGGATGTTGGCCATCGGTCCCGGCCGGAAGAGGGCGACCATGGCGGCCAGGTCCTTGACCTCCGTCGGCTTCAGGTCCTTGACGTAGCGGCGCATCCCCGAGCCCTCGAGCTGGAAGATGCCGGTCGTCTCGCCGGTGGAGAGCAGCGCGAACGTCCTGGCGTCGTCGAGCGGCAGCTTCTCGACGTCCACCTCCACGCCGCGATGGACGCGGATCAGGTCGACGGCATCGGCCAGGATGGTCAGGTTGATGAGGCCCAGGAAGTCGAACTTCAGCAGGCCCAGCGCCTCGCAGGCATGCATCTCGAACTGGGTCATGGTGGTGCGGCCGTCGGTTGCGCGCTGGAGCGGCATGATCTCGGTCAGCGGCTCGCGTGAGATCACGATCCCGGCGGCATGGGTGCTGGCGTGGCGCGCAACGCCCTCGAGCTGCCTGGCCACGCCGATCAGCTTCTCGACCCGCTCGTCCCCCGCCATCAGCTCTCGGAGCTGCGGCGAGGTATCGATGGCGCGCTCCAGGCTGATGTTCAGCTCATTCGGGACCGATTTGGCGACCCGATCCGCCTCCGCGTAGGTCAGCCCCATGGTCCGTCCCACGTCGCGGATCGCCGCCTTGGCGCCCAGGGTCCCGAAGGTGATGATCTGGGCCACCCGGTCGTCGCCGTACTTCTCCGTGACGTACTGGATCACCTCGTCGCGACGGGAATCGGCGAAGTCAATGTCGATATCCGGCATCGTCACCCGGTCGGGGTTCAGGAACCGCTCGAACGGGAGCCGATAGGCGATCGGGTCGACCGGCGTGATGCCGAGCGAATACGTGACGATGCTCCCTGGCGCCGATCCCCGGCACGTCGTCATGATCCCCTGCTCCCGGGCGAAGCGCGTGAAATCGGCCACGATCAGGAAATAGCCGGCGTAGCCCATCCGCTCGATGACGCCGAGCTCGTACTCGAGCCGTTGGCGCACCGTCTCATCGGGATCCGAGCCGTATCGGGTCAGGAGGCCCCGCTCGCACTCCTTGCGCATCCAGGTGGTGGCGGTCTCGCCGTCGGGCACCGGGAAGTGCGGCAAGCGCAGCTGGTCGAACTCAAGCTTCAGGTCGACCATCTCGGCCACCAGCAACGTGTTGTCCATGGCATCGGGCAGCTCGCCGCGGAAGAGCGCGCGCATCTGTTCGGGCGACTTGAGGAAGAACTCGTTGCTCTCGAACCGCAGCCGCCCCGGCGTATCCAGATTGCTGCCGGTCCCGATGCAGAGCAGCAGGTCATGTGCCTCGTGCTGCTCCGGCACGGTGTAGTGGGTGTCGTTGGTGGCGAGCATCGGGATCTGGAGGTCGCGAGCCAGCTCGACCAGCTGCGGGTGCAGGCGCGCCTGCTCTGCGACGCCATGGTCCTGGACCTCGATGAAGAAGTTGTCCTTCCCGAGGATGGACCGATATTCGTCAGCGACCTTGCGGGCGCCCTTCTCGTCGCCATCGGCCAGGCGCTTGAGGACCTCGCCGCCCAGGCATGCGCTGGTGCCGATGAGGCCTTCGGCGTGCTGCGCCAGCAGCTCCTTGTCGATGCGGGGCTTGTAGTAGTAGCCATCGAGGTGGGCCTTGGTGACGAGCGTCATCAGGTTGCGATAGCCGACCAGGTCCTTGGCCAGCAGGATCATGTGGAAGGGATTGGCGTCCTGCTTGCCGTCCTTGTCGGTGTGGCTGCGCGGCGCGACGTACGTCTCGACCCCGATGATCGGCTTGATCCCCGCCCGGCCGCAGGCCTGGTAGAACTCGATCGCCCCGTACATCGAGCCGTGGTCGGTGATGGCCAGGGCCTTCATGCCGGCGTCGGCGGCGCGCTGGGTGAGCGGCCCGATTCGCGAAAGGCCGTCGAGCAGGCTGAACTCAGAGTGGACGTGGAGATGACAGAAACTCTGCGGGCTGATAGTCGTCACGGGAGGGCAATGGTAGCCGGGCGAGGGCGGTCCGGAGTTGGTCGGGCGCTCATGCGTCGGCTGTGCCCTACTGGTGAACTAGACTCGGTCAGCCCGCCAGCCAAGGAGGTCCCATGCGGTCCATCGAGCTCGGCCTCGTGCTCCCGTTGGAGGAAGCGTGGACTGACGGCTCGACCCCGCGCTGGGTCGAGATC
>JBBQGI010000079.1:0-7724 GCA_038322875.1 Candidatus Limnocylindria bacterium
GCGTGCCCTGCGCGAACCCGTTCGCTATACTCCCGGTCGGTCGATCGTGGGTAGGTTGAGCAGGTGGTGAGCTCCGCTGACTGTAGATCAGCCGTCTTCGACTGTGGGGGTTCGATTCCCTCCCTGCCCACCAATATCCGATACATAGATTTGATCAGATAGACCGATGGTTGCCGGAGATCTTTGGCGTCCGGCACAATCTGCGCGCGCCCACGTAGCTCAGTTGGCAGAGCACGTCCTTGGTAAGGACGAGGTCTCCGGTTCGAGCCCGGACGTGGGCTCCATCTCCACAGCGCGCATGAGGCTCGATCAGCGGTGAATCCGAACGTCGTCCTGCCGCTTCTGGCATCGGTCCTGTCGATCGTGTTCGCCGTCATGGTCGGCGACCAGTGGCTGCGCCGACGCCATGCCTACCAGCTGGTGTGGACCATCGGCCTCCTCTTCTACGGCGTTGCGGCCGGGGTCGACTTCCTTGCCGCCGCTGGGGGCTGGAACGAGGAGCTGTATCGGGCCTGGTATCTCGCCGGTGCCTTCGGCGGGGCTGCCTACCTCGGTCTCGGCACCATCTTCCTGCTGAACAAGACCCGCTTCGGGTATTTCGTCGCCTTCCTGCTGGCCGGCAGTGGCCTGATCTCGCTCGCCTTCGCGGCCGCCCGGGTGAAGGAGGGGATCGCCATCCCGACCTGGGGGATCGCCGCCGTCGTGGGCGGATGTCTGGTCACCGCGGTGGCGGTGGCGCTCCTGACGCGCTCGGACCGTGGTCTCGTGGCGCCGCTGGTGGCGGCGCTCCTGGTTCTCGGCTCTGCGGCCGCGGTCGTGATGACCCTGACGGCGTCGGTCGCTCCTCCCGGCTACGCGGTGAATGCCACCACCCTGGCGCCGGTGGGAGACGCCTTCCCGGCCCATCTGCGCATGGTCGTCATCCCGTTCAACATCACCGGCGGACTGGCGCTGGTATTCGGCGCGATCTACTCGGCCTACATCTTCATGCCAAAGGTGCGCCTGCTGCGGGTGACGAGCGAGATCCCTGTCGTCTCCCAGCTGGGGCGCGGCGTTGCCGTGGCGGCCAACTTCCTGGCCTCGATCCCGGCTGCCGTGTCGGCGCTGCGAGCAGGCACGCTGAACTCGCGCGTGCCGGCCACCGTGCTGATCGCCATCGGCGGCTTGATCCAGAGCGTCACGAGCGGCCTGACCCGCTTCGGGGTCACGTGGGGCTACTACCTGGGGGAGCTCCTGGGAGTGCTGCTGATCTTTATCGGCTTCCTCGTCAGCATCGAGGTCTTCAGCGATATCCGGCTGCCCTTTACCCACATCGTGCTGGTTCGACGCAAGGAGCCAGAGCCGGAGCCGGCAGACGGCGCCACCGTCTGATCCGAGCGCGCCTGTCGCCTAGGAGTGGGCGGCGTCCTGCGCAAACTGGCTCTGCAGGCGCCCGATGTATTCGTTGATGGTCGGGATCCCGACCAGCCGCTCGTGGAAGAAGTTGTTGACCAGGTTCTTGAGCTCGGCTCGCGCCGCCTCGGCATCGCTGCTCAAGCCGGCCCCCAGGTCGTTGCTCTCGAGCTGCTCGCGCAGGCGGACGAGTGTCCTCACGATCTCGGTCTCCTCGGCGCCGTCCAGGACGCTGGCAACCTCGGTGATCAACGTATCGGCCTGCATCACCGCCTCGCGCATGGTCGTCACCTCGTCGGGATCGACCGCGTCGTCAATGGTGCGCACCAGCGACCAGACCTGGTAGAGGAGGGCCGCCGGCTCGTCAAACAGCTCACGCAGGTAGGCCGCATCGATGTAGCGCCCGGTGAGGCGGAAGACGTTGTACATACGCTTGGCGGCCTTGCCGTAGTTGAGATCCTGGGTCACGTACTTGGCGACTTCATGCTCGAGCTGGGCGACGTACTCCTCGAGCGCGTCGGGAGTCGCGTTGCGTACCAGCTTCGAGAAGATCGGGATCGAATCGGCCTCCAGGTAGACCTCCTGGAAATAGCCGTCGAGGTGCCCATCGAGCGGCGTGATCGTGCCATCGGGGGCCTCCCAGGTGGCGTCGAGCATGTTGCTCGCGTTGGCCAGGGTGCCCCGGGCCGGGTCGGCCACGACCCAGTCGAGCTTGCACCAGCCCGGGTCCATGGCCACCGCGTCCCAGGCCAGCGAGACGGGATCGCCGTCGGTGGTGGTCGCCTCGATCGAGCCGCGCTGCACCTCGGCAGGAGTCCAGGTCAGCGCCCCGCCGCGGTGCACCAGGTCCCCGCCACGCAGGAGGTCTCGCGGCGCGTTGCCGAATTTGACCTCGATCAGCCGATAGGTCTCGCCCCGCTCCGTGGCGAGGACCTTCTCGCGGATCACGTCGCCGAGGCGGCGGCACGCCTCGTCGCGGGTCGGCGCGTGGACGTTGACCCGTTCGAAGAAGTCGCAGTCGCCCGGGTTGGTCTGGATCTTGGATTGGGCCGCCGAGCCGGAGAGGGCCAGGGCGGTCTCCACGCCGGGCTGGTCCTCGAAGCCGACGATGCGACCGATCGCCCGGAAGCGCGCCAGGTGGGTCGGGGAGAAGTCGAGCATGCTGACCCGGTGCCCGAAGACGCCGCTGCCGGCGTCGAGCACGATCTCGCCGCCGCTGCCGTCGTCCGCCGCCATGGCACTCAGCCAGCGCAGCGCTTCGGCCTCGTCCATCTCGACGCCGAGTCGCTGTGCGGCCTGCACGATGCGCGCGAGATCTTCTGCGGGCTGCGGCGGGGTGGTCATCGATTTGATCGTCCTCCGTCTGTCAGTCTAGTGCCGCGTCGCGGGTTCGGCGATCTCGGCCGCGTTGACAGTCGGAGCGGCGCCGGCCTAGAATCAGCGCGCTTTCCCCCGGTGACCAGCCCTTGTTTGGCGTGGGCGGCGGCGGGCGACTGATGAGGGATATCGCACCGTGGCCAAGGCCGAGAATCGTCCAGTCATCTCGCTGGCGTGCACCACCTGCAAGGAGCGCACGTACAGCACTCGCAAGAACAAGCGGAACGACCCCGGCCGGATGGAGCTCAACAAGTTCTGCCCACGCTGCCGGCAGCACACGCTGCACAGGGAGACCAAGTAGGCAGAGGGCGTCGCTAGGGGTGTAGCTCAACTGGTAGAGCACTGGTCTCCAAAACCAGCGGTTGCAGGTTCGAGTCCTGTCGCCCCTGCCAGCTTCATCGGTCACGTAGGATCAGCACCAGGAGCAATTGAAGCCATCGTGTTCAACGGCATTCGTATCTACCTCACCGAAGCGTGGTCCGAGCTCAAGAAGGTCTCGTGGCCGACTCGACAGACGGTGACCAACCTGACCCTGATCGTGATCGCCGTCTCGGTCGCCGTCGGGATCTACATCGCCGTGCTCGATACCGCGCTGCACGCCCTCGTCGAGCAGGTGCTGTGATGAGCGACGAGCAGGTCACCAAGGTCGAGTCCAGCAATGAGGCCCGCCAGGCCGCGCGGCTGTCGCGCGAGGCGCCCCAGGCCGACGATCCGTATGCCGCGGAACGCACCACCAAGCAGTGGTACGTGATCCACACCTACTCCGGCTACGAGAACAAGGTCAAGGCCAACCTCGAGCACCGCATCGAGTCGATGGGCGTGGAGGACCAGATCTTCCAGGTCCTGGTGCCGATGGAGGAGGAGATCGAGATCAAGAACGGGCAGCGACAGACCGTCAACAAGAAGGTCTTCCCCGGCTACGTGCTGGTCGAGATGGTCATGACCGATGAGTCCTGGTATGTGGTGCGCAACACCCCTGGCGTCACCAGCTTCGTCGGATCCGGCAACCGGCCGACCCCTCTGATGGAGGGCGAGGTCAAGAAGATCCTCAAGCAGATGGGGGTCGAGGCGCCCAAGTTCAAGCTGCAGTTCACGAAGGGCCAGAGCGTCCGCGTCAAGGATGGCCCCTTCGCGGAGTTCATCGGCACCGTCGACGAGGTCAACCCGGAGCGCAACAAGGTGAAGGTGCTGGTCAGCATCTTCGGCCGCGAGACCCCTGTCGAGCTCGACTTCCTGCAGATCGACAAGCTGTAGCCATGGCCAAGAAGATTCGCGCCATCCTCAAGATCCAGGCTCCCGCCGCTCGGGCGACCGCCGCTGCCCCGGTGGGACCGGCACTCGGCCAGCACGGCATCAACATCATGGAGTTCATCAAGGCCTTCAACGAGCGGACCGCCAACCAGGCGGGCTACGTCGTCCCGGCTGAGATCACGGTCTTCGAGGACCGCTCCTTCACCTTCGTCACCAAGGCTCCACTGGCGGCGGCGCTGTTGAAGCGCGCGGCCGGCGTGGAGAGCGGATCGGCTCAGCCCAACCGCGACAAAGTGGGCAAGGTCTCCCAGTCGCAGCTGCGCGAGATCGCCGAGACCAAGATGGCGGACCTCAACGCCAACGATATCGAGCACGCCATGCGGATCATCGCCGGCACGGCTCGCAGCATGGGCATCGAGGTGGCCGACTGATGCCGCACGGGAAGAAGTACCTCGAGGCGGCGAAGCTGGTCGAGCCTGACCGCAAGTACACGATCGGCGAGGCATCCGAGCTGCTGCCACGCATCTCGACCTCGAAGTTCGATGCCACCGTGGAGCTCCACCTGCGGCTGGGGATCGACCCCCGCCACGCCGACCAGCTGGTGCGTGGCACGGTGGTGCTGCCCCACGGCACCGGTCGCGCGACCCGCGTGATCGTCTTCGCGCAGGGCGAGAAAGCCCAGGACGCACTGCGCGCAGGCGCCGACGAAGTGGGCGGCGACGACCTGGTCAAGAAGATCGACGACGGCTGGTTCGAATTCGACGTGGCGATCGCCACGCCGGACATGATGGGCACCGTCGGTCGGCTCGGAAAGAAGCTCGGACCGCGCGGCCTGATGCCGAACCCCAAGGCCGGCACCGTGACCTTCGACATCGAGCGGGCGGTGAGCGAGATCAAGTCCGGCCGCATCGAGTTCAAGGTCGATCGGGCGGGGATCGTCCACGTGGCGGTCGGGCGCGCCAGCTTCACCCCTGATCAGCTGTCGGCGAACATCGCCACCCTGGTGGACGCGGTGCAGCGGGCGAAACCATCGGGCGCCAAGGGGACGTACATGCGAACCCTGACGGTTGCCCCTACCATGGGCCCCGGAGTCAGGGTCGACATCCCGTCCGCGCTGGCGGCCGCCAGCGCCTAGGAGGTCAGCCCCAGACTTATCAGGACAGCCGAAGAGAAGCCACAGACAGCGTTGTGCGCCGGGTGAGAGCCCCGGGCCAATCGTCGGCCAACGAGAGCCGGCGGCACGCCGAGGCAAGCAGCGACCGGAGACGGTCCTCGTGCCGACGCGTGCGTGAGGACCGCTTTTTTGTGCCCGGAGGGACGAGAGGACCACACCATGCCGACCGATGCCAAACGACAGGAGGTCGCCGAGCTGGCGGAGCTGCTCCGCTCCAGCTCTGCGCTCGCCGTGGCCGACTATCGGGGCCTGAAGGTCTCCGAGATGCAGCTGGTTCGGCGATCGCTGCGCGCCAGCGGCGTGCAGCTGCACGTCGCCAAGAACCGGCTTTTGAAGATCGCCGCCGCCGAGGCGGGGCTCGAGGAGCTCACGTCGCTGCTCTCCGGACCGACCGCCGTGGCCTCCAGCAACGGCGACGAGACGGCACTGGCGAAGGCGCTGCAGGACGCCCTCCGCCCGTACTCCAAGGTGGTCGCCCTGCGGGGCGGTCTGCTGGGCGGCGTCGCGGTTGACGCGTCGATCTTCCAGCAGCTCGCAAACCTGCCGAGCCGCGACGTGCTGCTCAGCCGCCTGGCGGGCGCGATGGCATCACCCATCGCGGGGATGGCCGGAGTCCTGGCCGGGAATCTGCGAAACCTCGTCGGCGTGCTCAGCGCATTGGCCGACCAGAAGCGAGCAAGCGAGGGCGGCGCAGCCGCCTGACGAGACGAAGGAAAGAGGAATCCAATGGCGACCAAGACGATGAGCAAGGACCAGATCCTCGAGGCGATCGACACCATGACCGTGCTGGAGCTCTCCGAGCTGGTCAAGGCATTCGAGGAGCGCTACGGCGTGACCGCGGCGGCCCCCGCGGCAGCTGCAGCCGCGCCCGCCGCCGGTGGTGGAGGCGAGGCCCCGGCAGCGGCCGAGGAGCAGACCGAGTTCGAGGCAGTCCTGACCGAGGTCGGGCCCAACAAGATCCTGGTGATCAAGGCGGTCCGCGAGCTGACCGGGCTGGGTCTCAAGGAGGCGAAGGACCTCGTCGATGCCGCTCCCAAGGCGGTCAAGGAGGGGGTCACCAAGGAAGAGGCCGACGCGGTCAAGGAGAAGCTCGTCGAGGCCGGTGCCGCGGTCGAGATCCGCTAGCGGCAGCCTGCGCACGTGGAAGGCCGGACCCGGTCGGGCCGGCCCTTCGTCGTGCCTAGGTGGCCTCCGCCAGCGAGTAGCGGTAGACCAGGGCGGCCACGGCCGCGCCGATCACGGGGCCAATCCACCACACGTACCAATCGGCGTATGCGCCGGCGGCGATCGCCGGTCCGAACCAGCGGGCAGGGTTCATCGCTGCGCCGGTGAGGGGTCCGCCCACCAGGACGTCGGCGGCAACCGCCAGGCCGATCGCCAGGCCGCCGATCTTCGGGGCGCGAGGATCCACCGCGGTCCCGATCACGGTTAGCACCAACAGCGCGGTGAGGATCGCCTCGATCCCGATGCCCAGCGCGGGCGTGATGCCGGGGCCGAGCGCCGGCGTACCGATGTTCGATGCCTGCCACGAATCGGCGAAGACGACCTTGAGGGCGAAGCCGGCCGCCACGGCCCCGATCAGCTGTGCCAGGACGTAGGTGGCGGCGACCATCGGCTTGATCCTGCCGATGATCCAGATGGCGAGCGTGACGGCCGGATTGAAGTGCCCGCCCGAGATCGGACCCAGTGCCGAGACCAGCACCGCCAGGGCCAGTCCATGGGCGAAGGCGACGCCGAGCAATCCGGGGCCGCTTCCGCCGTGGGCGGCTAGGTATTCGCCCAGCACCACCGCACCGGCACCCACGAAGAAGAAGAGGAACGTCCCGATCGCCTCGGCGATCAATGCCGGCGCAGCGCGCTCGCGCATCACCCTGCCTCCATCTCACGTCTCCACGGCGCGGAGATCGGAGGCATTCTCGCCGATCCGGCCGGCTCGGCGACGACCTAGTCCGGCGCGACCTCGGCCTGCGGCAGCGCGAATCCCGCCTCCGTGCCGCCACCCTCGCGCGGCCGTGCCCAGAAACCTGCCCCGAGCGAATCGATGATGCGCTGGCAGACGGCCGTCATCATCCTTCCTGACCGGGGATCTCGCGCCCCCGCCGGCGCTCATGGCCAGCATCGGACATCCCCTGGTCCGCGCTGCGACCTATGGCTCCCTCCGCATGATCCCGATGCCGGCGATCACCAGCACCTCGAGGATCGTCCACCCCACGATCGCGACCAGCGCGGCCACGTCCAGGATGGAATTTCCGGCCTGGACCGCGTTCGTGTGCAGGACCCCCTCGAACGGCCCCACGAAGATGCCGCTGGCGTCGTAGATGAACTTGACGAGACCGTTGTCCCGGCTGGCATCCACCAACAGGAGCACGATCCGAACGCCGATCAGGGCCTGCACGATCCCGAACAGGAAAACGAGCGACCGGCGGGCGACCTCGCCTCCGCTCGGCGTGCGGCGGACTGTCTCAGACACCACCGATCCGCTGGCCACGACTTCGTTGGTTGATACCGTGGCGACCGGAGTCGCGACGGG
>JBBQGI010000080.1:0-7683 GCA_038322875.1 Candidatus Limnocylindria bacterium
GCCCTCGCCCTCAATCTCGTGCGTGCCCTCCAGATAGCCCGTGTTGCGCCACTCGCGCTGCGCGATCGTGCCTCGGAAGAGCACCCATCCATCCAGCGCCACTGCCGCGGCAGCCACCGGGTCCGCGCCCGCCTCCCGCGCCTCCCGGATCGCGCGACCCACGGCCAGGCTTTCCGTGATGGTGCCGGGCACGTAGATTCGCCGCACCTCGCTCGCCGGCAGCGCGACGAGGGCACAGCCGATCAGCCCGAACGAGGCCTGCGCCAGGAACTTCCCGATCCGCTCGGCGAATTCGTTCGACGGGCTCGCACGGATGATGATCGTGTTCCCGTATTCGTCGACCGATGCCCACGGCAGGACCGGGACGCCGAAGAGATGCGGCGTGGTGGCGCTCAGCTCGGGGATGGCGCGGCCTGCGTAGTCGCCGTCGACCATGACGATCCCCAGGTTGGCTGTCGCGTCGAGCACGGCGGAGGTGTTGATGCCCCCGATCTCGATGGAGCAGATCGCATCGATCGGGCGGCCCAGCTCAGCCTCCAACGCCCGCACCGACGCGACCAGCGGCCGCCGAATCCGATCCGGACCGGCGATCAGGTCCGCCTCCGGGCTCGCCTCGAAGACCTCCGGCGCGATCGATCCGGAGAAGCAGGCAGTGCAGATCAGGGCATCCTCCGGCAGGTCGTCGAGCGGCATCCACGAGAGATCCAAGCCGCGGGCCATGTCGTCGGCGAGCAGTTCCCTCTGGACCGTGGGCTCCCCGCCGCCACTGGCCGACAGGAAGTTGGTCCCGCGCAGGAAATCCTCGAGATCGACCGGGGTCGTGATGCCGGTCACGCGCGGACCCGGGGTGCGCGCGGCTCCGAGCTCGCTCGAATGCCCCATGCCCACGACTGCTTATAGATGCGGATGATCAGATTCGTCTCGGAGGCCCGGATCCCCTCGATACGCGACAGATGCTGCAGCAGGAAGTCTGCGAGGTCCTGGTTTGTGCGCGCCATGACCTCCACGATCAGGTCGATGCTGCCAGTGGTCGCGGCGACGTAGACGACGTTCGGCAGCTTGCTGATCTGCTCGGCGACGCGTTCGAGGACGGCGGGATCGACCCGCAGGCCTATCACCGCCGGCGTCTCGTAGCCGACGTCGAACGGATCCACGGTGGCCACAATGCGGATGATGTCGTCGTCGATGAGCCGATGCAGCTTCTTGCGGGCGGTCAGCTCGCTGACGCCGGACTCCGCGGCGAGGTCCTTCGCGGAGGTGCGGCCATCGCGCTGGAGGATCTCGATGAGCCGTTGCTCGATCGGGTCGATCTGGGGGCGAGCCTCGCGCGGCATGAACACTCCTTATCGCCGTTCGGCGCATGCGTCACCGTCGTTATCGGTTACCGATATTGACACAGACGCATACTATCGAATAGGGCGATTCTTGCCCCGGATTCTACGAGGTTGTCCATCGCCTTGGCCACGCGCATTGCGTTCATCAATCCGGTCGGCACCGCGGATTACGACGCCCAGATGGAGCGCACGCTCCTCCCGTTCGCCCGACCGGATACGCAGCTCGAGGTGCTCCACTTCGAGGGCGTTCCCGAGGACATCGGCTTCTACCTCCCGAAGCACATCATCGAGATGGCGCTGCTTCAGCTGGCGCCGGGGCTGGAGGCCGCCGGGTACGACGCGATCATCGTCGGCTGTTGCTACGACCCCGGCGTGCGCGTCGTGCGGGAGCTGGTCGACATTCCGGTGATCGGGCCGTTGGAGGCGGCGATCAACCATGCCTCGTACTTCGGCCACGACTACTCGATCGTGACGGACAGCCGGAAGACGGTTCCCTGGCTGGATGACCTGACCCGGGTCTATGGCAATACGCACTGCCGCGGCATCCACGCCATCGACTGGGAGGTGCCCGACATGCTGGCCGACCCGATGGGCGTTGCGCGCCTTACCCTGGAGACATTCCGTGAAGTCCTCGATCAGGATGGCTCCGAGGTGATCCTGGTCGGCTGCACCACCATCGCAGCATGCCTGGAGGAGGCGGTCGCCCGCGATCCGGCCTTCGCCGAAGTGCCGTTCATGAACCCCTCGACGCTCGCCCTGCTGGCGGCGGAGGGACTGGGGGCGCTGCACCGGAAGGGGGCCTATCGGCTCAGCCGGTCGGGTTTCTACCGGCGCCATGACGACGCCAACGCCTCGGAGGCGGCGGATGTTCGGTGGCGGTTCCATCTCGAAGACCGCTCCGGGGCCACCCTTGCCCTGGTCGGGCGGAATGGGGTCGTTGTCAGCGCCAAGCCGGTGGCGGCAACGCCCCGCTGAGGGGTCAACATCGGGGGCAATACGGTTGGGAGGCGTGGACGTGGGCGGAGTCGTTGAGGCAGCCAGCTACTACACGAGGCAGGCGACAGGACTGGTACGGGACATCAGCCTCAGCGACACGCTGTGGCTGAATCTCTCGTTCATGTCGGTCCCATATGCCCTGCTCGTGGCGACGGCGGGACCGTCGTCCTTTCCCGGAGCGAACCTGATCGGGGTGGTGATCATCACCGCGATCCTGGTGGTTCCCCCGGCCATCATGTGGGGCCTTCTGTCGCAGGCGATGCCGCGATCCGGAGGCGACTACGTCTTCAACTCGCGGATCCTGCATCCGGTGATCGGCTTCGCCGCGAACTTCAGCGTGACGATGTGGTACGTCCTCATCATCGCGCTGCTCGGATCGTTGATTCCGTCGTTCGGCATCTCGGCGGCGCTTTCCACCATCGGCGCCGCGACCGGCAATGACTCCCTGATCCAGATGGCCACCACGGTGACCGGCAAGGAGTGGCAGTTCGGCGTCGGCGCACTCACCCTGATCGTGGTGGCCGCCTGGATGACGCTGAGCCTGCGGACCGCGATGCGCCTCTTCGCGATCGCCTTCGGGCTCTCGATGATCGGGGTGGTGATCGCCTTCTTCCTGACCCTGATCAACGGCCGCGAGGCCTTCATGGCCGCCGTGGCAGCCAATGGCGGCGACTACAACCAGATCATCGCGGACGCCAAGGCGGCCGGCTACGCGGGCTACGGGTCGGGGATCGACTGGGTTGCCACCCTGGGCGCCACGCCGCTGGCCTTCGCGGCGCTCGGCTACGGCATCGCCACCCCCTACGCTGCCGGCGAAGTGCGCGGAGCCCGCAGCGTCATGACTCGATCGCTCTTGTTGGCGATCCTGCTGGCCGGCGTTGTCGTCGCGATCGTCCTGGGCCTGGCGGCCAAGACCTTTGGCGAAGAGTGGCTGGGAGCCGCCAACTACCTTGGCCTCAACGCGCCGGACAAGTATCCGTTTGCGTCCTCGCCGTTCTACTTCTTCTTCGTGGCGATGCTCACCACGAGCGTCCCGTTGATCGTGTTGCTGGGCGTCAGCTTCGTGATCGCCACCATGGTGCCGATGATCCCGACCTTCCTGATCGCAACGCGCGCCCTCTTCGCGTGGTCGTTCGACCGGATCATCCCCGACAAGGTGTCGGAGGTCAGCGACCGCACCCACTCGCCGGTCTGGGCCAACCTGACCGTGCTGGCGATCGCCCTGATCTTCCTCACGGTGATCGTCTATGGACCAGCCGAGTTCTACACGCTGCTCTACACCGGTGGCGCGGCCGAGATCCTCACCTTCATCGTCCTGGCAGTGGCAGCGACGATCTTCCCGTTCCGGCGGCGCGACCTGTGGGAGAACTCGCCGGCGAACCGCACGATCGCGGGCCTGCCGGTCATCTCCATCGTTGGAGTCCTGTCGATCGGGGTGTATGGGATCTTCGAGTACTCGCTCTGGACGAACCCGACCCTGGGGGCGAACTCGACGCCGGGCCTCGTGGCCACCATCGTGCTGGCGGCCGTCCCGTTCGTCCTGTACGCGATCAGCTATGCCTGGAACAAGCGACGCGGCGTCGATCTGAACATGGTGTTCACCTCGCTGCCGCCGGAGTAGGAATGGCGGATTCGCCAGAGGAGTCAATCGTTGCGCGGAACCGAGACATGCTCCAGACCGCGCTCGCAGTCATCGCGGAGGCGGGTCGGACCGGGGTCCAGGCCCGCCTCCTCGGCGGTCTGGCCATCGCTGCGCACCTCGACGACCCGTCCGCGTTCTCGCACCGGATCATCCGGGATGTCGACTTCTACGTCCCGAGTGGTGAGCAACGGCGCTTCGGGCCGGTGCTGACCGCGGCGGGATTCACGCCTGAGCCACGTTTCAACGCGCTGAACGGCCATCGCCGCATGCTCTTTCACGGGCCGCAGTACGACGTGGACGTTCTCGTCGGCGAGTTCGAGATGTGCCACCGGATCGACCTGCGCGACCGGGTCGATCTCGACTCTCCCACCCTGCCGGTCGCCGACCTGCTGCTGACGAAACTGCAGATCTTCGAGCTCAACGCCAAGGACGCAGCCGACGTGGCACTCCTCGTCGGCCACCACGAGGTCCGCACGGGGCCGGGCGACCACATCGATCTGACCCGGCTGATCGAGGCCACATCGGGCGATTGGGGGCTGTGGCGCACCGTGACGCTTACCGCCGACAAGGTGGCTGCCGGCGCCTCACCCCTGGTCAAGGGCCGCCTGACCGAGATCACCGATGCGCTCCATGCCTCCCCCAAGACGCTGGGCTGGCGCACACGAGCCCGCATCGGCGGCCGGATCAAGTGGTACCAGATGCCCGAGGAGATCGGCCAATGACCTTCTCGATCGTGGCCCGCGACCCCGCCACCGGCGCGGTGGGCGTGGCCGTCGCCTCAAAGTTCCTCGCGGTCGGCGCAATCGTGCCGTGGGCCCGTGCCGAGGCCGGCGCAGTCGCGACCCAGGCGTTCGCGGACGTCACCATCGGGCCGCGCGCGCTGGTGCTCCTGGCCGACGGCATCGCCCCTGCCCAGGTCCTCGAGCAGCTGCTCGCCGGCGATCCCCAGCGCGACGACCGACAGGTGGGCATCGTCGGCGCGAATGGCCAGGCTGCCTCGTTCACCGGCACGACCTGCATGGTGCATGCCAGCTCGCGCACGGGGGCCGGGTACGCGGCGCAGGGCAACATCCTGGCCTCGGCCGAGGTCGTCGACGAGCTCGCCTCCACCTTCATCCGCACCGAAGGGTCGTTCGCCCATCGATTGGTGACCGCGCTCGAGGCGGGACAGGCCGCCGGCGGCGATCGGCGAGGACAGCAATCCGCGGCACTGCTCGTCGTGAAGACGGGCGGCGGCTACGGCGGGAACCACGACCGCTACCTCGACCTGCGGGTGGACGACAATCCCGCCCCGATCACCGAGCTGGGCCGGTTGCTGGCGCTCCATCACCTCTACTTCGACCGCCCGCGACCGGAGGATCTCGTGCCAGTGTCGGGCGGCATTCGCGCCAAGCTCAAGCGGCTGCTCGACGCGGCCGGGGGCGCGGTGCCCGATGGCTCCTTCGCCGACCGCCTGTGGGGGCTGATGGCCACCGAGAACCTGGAGGAACGATGGGTCTCTGCCGAGGTGATCGATCGCGCGGCACTGGACTTCCTGTACGACCGCTACGGGAAGAGCTGAGCTGAGCCAGATGATGACGCTGGATATCGAGCACGCCATCGCGCCTGAAGAGTTCCGGGCGCGGCAGGAGGCGGCGCGCCGCGCGGCCGCTGCGCGCGGCCTGGACGGCATCGTGGTCTGGTCGCGCGGCGGCGGGCCGATCGACATGTCGGCGGACGTCGTGTACCTGGCCAACCACTACTCGCAGCAGCCGTACATGCCCGATCACGTCGGCATCGGCAGCGGCCGATCGCACGGCGTCCTCGTCCTCCCGGTCACGGGCCCGAGCATCCTGGTGGTCGACGTCCCCTGGTGGCGCAAGGACCTGGTGGTGGCCGATGACATCCGCCCCGGCAACGACGTCACGGCGCTCGCCGCGGATGCCATGCGCGGCGCGGGGCTCGACACCAAGCGCGTCGGCGTCGTGGGCGCCAGCCACATGACCGCAGCCGCCTATCTCGGCTTTGCAGCCGCCCTGCCGAACGCGGACCTGCAGCGTGCCGACACGCTGGTCGAGGAGCTGCGCATCCACAAGAGCCCCGCCGAGGTGGTCCTGCTGCGCGCGGCAATCGCGCTCGGAACCGAAGCCGTCCGGCGCTCCTTCGAGCTGGTTGTGCCGGGCAACACCGAGGGCGACGTCGCGGCAGAGGTGGCTGCGGTGGTCGCGCGAGCCGGCGGCGCCCTGTACGACGCGCCATGCGGATCGGGCAGCCGCTCGAATCACTTCACCTGGGCGCGCATGCCGTCGTGGGATGCCCGGCGGAAGCTCGAGGTCGGCGACATCTTCCACATGGACACCTATGGCGGCGTCGGCGGCTATTTCTGGGACTTCGGGCGCTGTCGAGTCGTGGGCGACCAGCCGTCCGCGGCGCAGGTCGAGCTGATCGAGGCCAACATCGCCATCGTCGAGGCGGTCTGCAACGCCATCCGGCCCGGCATTCGCGCTCGAGACGCCCACAGCGCCGGAGCCGACGTCGCCGCCCAGATCCCGATCGTGCAGCGCCTGGCCGAAGGACCGCGCGAGACGGAGGGCTTCCCGGCGCTGGGCCATGGCATCGGCCTTGGCTGGGAAGGACCCTGGATCACCGCCACCGATGAGACGATCCTGGAGCCGGGGATGGCGATCGCGGTTGAAACGCTCTTTGGCGCCGAGGGGCTCGGCGGCACCTTCTTCGAGGAGAACGGGATCGTCTCGGAGACCGGCTTCGACGTCCTCAGCCTGGTCCAGAAGCGATGGTGGTGACCGACGAGGCGCCCATGCGCGGTCTGCTCGAGCGGCTTCGGCACGCTTGGGAGACGATGGATGCCAAGGCTGCACTCGCCTGTTTCGCCGACGATACCCAGATCGTGGTGATCGGTACCGATGCCCCGGAGTACTGGTCCGGCCACGCAGCCCTGGTCGAGCCGTTTCGCGCCATGACCGACGCGTTCTCCGAGGCCAGCTACCAATGGAGCGAGCCTGGCCCGACGGTCGAAATGCTACAAGGCGCGGCCTGGGCGGCCGGGGTGCTCCGGGCTTCGTTCAAGACCGCGGACGGCTGGGTCGACTTGCCGATGCGCACCAGCATCGTGGCCCGCAACGGACCGGATGGCAGCTGGAGGATTCGCCACGCGCACTTCTCGCTGGCCGCGCCCGATCCCGTCGCGTACTGACCGCGCATGGCGTCCCGCATCAAGCTCTTCTACAGCGCCGACATCCACGGCTCCGAGCGCTGCTTTCGGAAGTGGCTGAACGCCGTGAAGGTGGTGAAGCCCGATGCGCTGATCTTCGGCGGCGACCTGACCGGCAAGATCCTGCAGCCGATCGTCGAGGCCGGCAGCGCCTGGTCCACGGACCTGTACGGCAAGATCGAGACGGCCACCACCGCAACCGAGCTGGCGGAGCTCCAGTCCCGGATCCGCAACGCCGGCCGCTACGACATCGTGGTCACGCCCGATGAGAAGGCCGCCCTGGACGCTTCCCCGCAGAAACAGCACGAGGCCTTCCTGGCGGCCGCTCGCCGTACTGCCGTGGAGTGGCTGCACCTGGCCGACGAGCGCTTGCGAGCCACCGCCACTCCCGCCTTCATGATGCTGGGCAACGACGACTACCCCGAGCTGGAGAGCGTCTTTGGGCAGTCCGAGATGGTGACCGACGCCGATGGCCAGGCCAAGGAGCTGCCCGGCGGCTT
>JBBQGI010000081.1:0-7671 GCA_038322875.1 Candidatus Limnocylindria bacterium
GAGAGGCCGTCGATCTGATCGACGTCCGGCTTCTCCATCTGGCCCAGGAACTGGCGCGCATAGGCGCTCAGCGACTCGACGTAGCGCCGCTGTCCCTCGGCGTAGATGGTGTCGAACGCGAGGCTGCTCTTGCCACTGCCGGAGAGCCCGGTGATCACGATCAGCCGGTCGCGCGGCATCTCCACGTCGACGTTCTTGAGGTTGTGTTCGCGCGCGCCGCGCACGACGATCCGGTCGCTGGGCATCGGGTCGATGATATCAGACCGATGTGAACGCCCGTTCTGTTTGATGGCCCCTACCGCAGCAGGCCGTCGTAGCTGCTCACCACGAAGGTCGTCTGGCAGTGGAGCTTCCGGTCCGGCACGCAGCGCTCCGCCGCAGCGTCTGCGAAGTGGCCGCTGAAGATGAGCTGCTGCAGCCGCAGGTTGGGGCCGCCCGGCTCCGCTCGCGAGGGGAAGGGACGGCCGTCAGGTGCTGCCAGCCGCAGGCCGTCTCGCTCGAGCTCTGCCTGCGTCACATCGTCGCTCGGTTGGGCGCGGAGCAGCACCCGGAGGGGGCAATCGCGCTGCAGCCATGCGACCGATGAGTCGACTCCCCCATCGTCGCCCACGCAGTCGCCGGCCAGCTCGGCGTACCAGCCGACGATGCGCAGGTCGGCGCCGCCGTGCGCCACGGCTGGATTCTGCTCGGCCAGGATCTCGCCGACCGGGTACTCGGTCAGGTCCGGACGGACGTCACCGAGCGAGCCGACCGTGAGCATGAAGAAGACGAAGAGCCCCAATGCGACCAGCAGGGCAAGGCCGATGCGGGTCTCGCGATTCACGCCGCGATCTCCGTCCAGCGGGCCGTCAACAGCTCGATCCCCCGCCGCCAGAGCTCGACCCGAACCGGGTCGTTCAGCCAGGTGGAGGCTCCCGACGGGTGCGGCAGAGCCAGGATCGATGCGCCCGGCAGAGGCTCCCAGCTCAGCTCCCGGCCGACAAGGTCGTCGAGGCGCGCTCCCGGCCCGAAGGCGAACCGATGTGCCAGGCCACCGACCAGCACGACCAGCCGCGGAGCGAGCAGCTCGACCTCGGCCGCCAGGTACGGAGTCCAGCGCAGCACCTCGGAGCGCGACGGCGGCGAATCGACCGATGCCCCCGGCCGGCGACCCGGGTAGCACTTGCCGACCGAGGTGACATACCACCGCGCACGGAAATCATCGACGGAGCATCCGGCCAACTCGAGCCAACCAACGAGTCGCCGTCCGGCGTCATGGGCGAACGGCAGCCCCATCTCGATCTCCCGCCAACCGGGCGCCTGCCCGATCAGCATGGCCTGTTCGGTCCCGTCTCCGGAGAGTACCGGCGCGGCATCCTCCTCGCAGCGCGGCATCCCGTCCTGGAGATCACGCAGCCGCGTTCCCAGGGGCGCACGTCGAGGCTCAGGGATCGGCCACGATCCCGCATGCCGGATGCGCTTCGGCGCAGCCGTGGCGCGCTCCAGCTCGGCGGAGATCAGCGGCTCGCTCCCCGCAGGCGGTCGGCGAGGCGGAGGTCGTCGGAGATCGCCAGCCGGAGCGCGCGGCGCACTCCATCGGCCGAGGCGCCGACCTCGTCGAGCGCCGCGGTCAGCGCATCGCGCGCCTGGTACAACTCGTCGAGCGGGTCGCCACTCTCCGTGGCTGGCTCCATGCCGAGCGCCGCCGCCAGGGCGCGGTCCTGCTCGGCGATCGCCTCGAGCGCACCAGCCGGCGGTGCGGTGGCCCCGTCCAGGGCATCTGCGAGCAGCTCACGGGCGAGCTCAAGCCAGCGGAGGTAGCGGGCAAATTCCACGGCGCTCGGCGGCAGGTCGTCGAGACTGAAGGCGGCGCGGCGGGAGCCCTCGGAACCGGCGCGGAGAGCCGCTCGCTCGACCTCGTACCAGTTGTCGCCCACGAAGACCGGCGCCTCCTCGCCGGCAGCACGGAGCCAGTGAACGAACCACTCGACGCGGCGCGGCATCTCCCCAGTTGCCTCCGTATCGGTCTCCGCGAAGACGGCACAGCCGGGCAGCTCGGCCGCATACGCGGCGACCGCCTTTCCCTCGTCGAGGCCCGTCTCGACGAAGATGGCGTGGGGCATGGTGCCGGCCATCGCGTGCGCCTAGGGCCGACGACCGCGCGGCGGGCGACGGCGAGAGCCCGCGGCGATGATGTTCGGCCGTGCCGCGGTGCTGAAGACTTCGCGCGGGGCTCGGCGAGCCGGCTCCCCGCCGAAGTCCCCGGCCTCGGCGGCGGCAGCGTAGACCTCGGCGGGGATACTCCCCGGCGCGGCGGCCAGCTCCTCGCGGAGGCGGCGCAGCTGCAGGATCTCGTCGCGCAGCGCCGCCGCCCGCTCGAACTCCAGGTTCTTCGCGGCCTGCTTCATCTGCGCCTCGAGCCGGGTCATCATCGAGGCCAGCTCGGCCGGTTCCTTGCCCTCCACGTCGATCGTGGTCCGCTCCTCGGCGACGCGGCGGAGTCCGCTGTTGATGTCGCGAATCTCCTTGATGATCGTCTCCGGAATGATCCCGTGCTCCAGGTTGTAGGCGGTCTGGCGCTCGCGTCGCCGGGTCGTCTCCTCGATCGCGGCGCGCATCGAATCTGTCTCTCGATCGGCGTACATGATCACGCGGCCGCCGATGTTGCGGGCCGCCCGTCCGATCACCTGGATCAGCGAGCCGCCCGAGCGCAGGAAGCCCTCCTTGTCGGCATCCAGAATGGCGACCAGCGTCACCTCCGGCAGGTCGAGCCCCTCACGCAGCAGGTTGATGCCGACCAGCACGTCATACACGCCCAGCCGCAGGTCGCGCAAGATCTCGACGCGTTCGATGGTGTCGACCTCGCTGTGCAGCCACTGCACCTTGATCCCCAGCTCGGCGAGGTAGTCGGCCAGATCTTCAGCCATCTTCTTGGTGAGGGTCGTGACGAGGACGCGCTCGCCGCGGGCCACCGTGTCACGGATCTCGGCCAGCAGGTCGTCGACCTGGCCGGCGGTCGGGCGCACGGTGATCTGCGGGTCGACCACGCCGGTCGGGCGGATGAACTGTTCAGCGACCCGCTCAGCGCGCTCGGTCTCGTACGGGCCGGGCGTGGCGCTCATGTAGATCACCTGGTTCAGGTGGTCCTCCCACTCTTCGAAGGTGAGCGGCCGGTTGTCCAGCGCGGATGGCAACCGGAATCCGAAGTCGACCAGGATCTCCTTGCGGGTCCGGTCGTTCTTGTACATGCCGTGCACCTGCGGCACGCTGATATGGCTCTCGTCCACGATCAGCAGGAAGTCGGTCGGGAAGTAATCGATCAGGGTCCACGGCCGGCTCCCAGCCTCGCGGCCCGCCAGGTGGCGACTGTAGTTCTCGATCCCCGAGCAGTAGCCGACCTCGCGCATCATCTCCAGGTCGAAGTCGGTGCGCTGCTTGAGGCGCGCCGCCTCGAGCTCCCGTCCCTCGGCCGACAGCCCGGCGACCCGCTCCTCCATCTCGGCCTCGATCTTGTCGATCGCCAGCAGCAGCTTGTCGCGGGGCGTCACGTAGTGCGTGGCGGGATAGAAATTCACCTCACGCCGCTCGGCGAGCACCTCGCCGGTCAGCGAGTCGACCTCGACGATCTTCTCCACCTCGTCGCCGAAGAGCTCGACCCGCACCACGTATTCGCCGTGCGGCGGCTGGACCTCGAGCACATCGCCGCGCACCCGGAAGCGAGCGCGGGCCATGGCGGCATCGTTGCGCTGGTACTGCAGGTCGACCAGGTGGCGCAGGATCCCGTCGCGCCGGTAGTGGCCGCCAACCTTCAGGTTGATCACCGTCGCGCCGTAGTCGACCGGCGCTCCGAGCCCGTAGATGCACGAGACCGAGGCGACGATGATCACGTCGCGTCGTTCGAACAGGGCACGCGTGGCGTTGTGGCGCAGCCGATCGATCTCGTCGTTGCGCGACGAATCCTTCTCGATGTAGGTATCGGACCGGGGCAGGTATGCCTCTGGCTGGAAGTAGTCGTAGTAGCTGACGAAGTACTCGACCGCGTTATCGGGGAAGAACTCGCGGAACTCCTGGTACAGCTGCGCGGCGAGCGTCTTGTTGTGCGCCATCACCAGGGTCGGTTTGCCGACCGCCTCGATCACCTTGGCCGCGGTAAACGTCTTGCCGGTCCCGGTTGCGCCCAGCAGGACCTGGTGCTTGAGGCCGCCCTCCACCCCGGCGACCAGCGACGCGATGGCGGTCGGCTGATCGCCGGTCGCCTCGAACGGCGCGTGGACCTTGAGCTCGGGCATGAGGAGAGAGAGCCTCGTGGGGGAAGAGGAGCGAGGGAGAGAATTCTAACGAACTGTCAGCAGGGCCTCGTACGCGGACTCGACCTGGCGTCGTGTCTCCTCGATCGGCGCCGATCCGTCGATCACCCGGTCCGCGGCGGCGACCTTGACGGCCTGTGGCGTCTGGTTCCCCAGGCGCGCTCGCACCGCGTCCGCCTCCATGCCGCGTGCGGCGAGGCGCTCGAAGGCGTCGGCCTCGTCGCAGCGGACCACCCAGGTCTCGTCGCAGCGGTCACGCAGCGGCGACTCGAAGAGCTTGATCGCCTCGATGCAGGCGGCCTCCGCGCCGGCCGCCGCGAGCTCGGCCAGCCGCGCGCGCACCTCGTCGCGCACCGGCGGGTGCAGGATCGCCTCCAGGTCGTGCAGCGCCACCGGGTCGCTGAACACGATCTCGGCCAGCGAGGCGGCTTCGAGCGTGCCGAAGCGCTCCTCGATGCGTTGCCGGGCCACGCCATCGTTGTTGCGCACCTGGCGCGCGACCGCGTCGGCGTCGATGGTCACCACTCCCAGGTCGCGCAGCATCGCCGCCACGGTGCTCTTGCCGCAGCCGATGTTGCCGGTCAGTCCGATCGTCTTCATGCCGCGCCATCCGCCGGCAATGCCTGGCAGTGCGGGCAGAAATGGGTGCTGCGCTGCCCGACCACGATCCGCGAGATCGGCCGGCCGCAGCGCAGGCAGGGCTGCCCGGTGCGCTGGTAGACGGAGAGCCTTTCGGCGTTGTCGCCCGGTCTGTCGTCCGCCCCGACATAGTCACCGAAGCTGGTCCCCCGGTTGGCGATCCCCTGACGCAGCACAGCCCGCACGGAGCGGTGCAGGCGCCGTACCTCGGCGGGGTTGAGCGTGTCGGCGGCACGCAACGGGTGCAGCCGCGCCCGCCATAACGCCTCGTCCGCATAGATGTTGCCGACGCCGGCGATGAACGACTGGTCGAGGAGCAGCGTCTTCAGCCGCGCCGAGCGTCCCTTCAGACGCGTCGCGAGGCGCTCCGCGCTGAACGAGCGCGCCAGCGGCTCCGGACCATGACGTGAGAAGACGTCGCCGACCCGGTACGGCTCCTTCCGCTCGGCCACGCCGCGCCCGGTTGGCCCCTTGCGCCTGCGCCCGGCAAGCGGCGGACCGCCACGCTCCCAGAGCCCGATCCGGCCGAACTTGCGCACATCCCGGTACCGCAGCTCACGGCCATCGGCGAGGCGAAAGACGACGCGGGCGTAGCGGTCCTCGGGGGTGCCTTCGGGGGCGACGATGAGCGCCCCGGTCATGCGCAGCGCCACGGTGATCACGCGGCCGTCGGCCAGGTGTAGCAGCACGCTCTTGGCGCGACGTCCGACGCGCTGGATGCAGGCGCCGCGCAGCTCGGCCACGAACCGTTCCGCCGGTTGCGGATGGCGGATCGTTCGCTCCCAGCGCACCTCGGCATCCGCGATCACTGCGCCCGCCACCCAGCGCTGCAGGTCGCGCGCGACCGTCTCGACCTCGGGGAGCTCGGGCATCGGGTCAGCCGCCGACCTCGGCCAGTACCGGGTCGTCCAGCTCGACTTCGTCGGCGGGCGGAGCTACGCGTCGCCAGCCACCATCTGGAAGCGACTCCAGCCGGTCCATCCGCTCCCAGTCGACGCCGACCTTGAGGTCGACGGTGAGCGGCACGTCGAGCGGCAGCGCGCTCTCCATCACCTCGCGGGCGAGCGTCGTCAGGACCGGCAGCTCGGCCTCATCGGTTTCGAAGACCAGCTCGTCGTGCACCTGGAGCAGCATCCGCGACCGCAGGCCCCGTTCGCGCATCGTGGCTGCGAGCCGGACCATGGCGATCTTGATGGCATCCGCCGCGGTCCCCTGGATCGGCATGTTGATCGCCATCCGCTCCCCCGCCTGTCGGAGCGAGGGGTTGCGGGCGGAGAGCTCGGGGATGTAGCGGCGACGGCCGAGCAGGGTCGAGACGTAGCCCTGGTCCCGCGCGAGGATCTTCATCTCGACGATGTAGCGGCGGATCCCCTCGTAGGCGGCGAAGTAGTCGGCGATGAACTGGTGCGCCTCCTCGCGTGGAATCTTCAGTCGATCGGCCAGGCCGAAGTCGCTCATGCCATACGCAACTCCGAAGTTGACCATCTTCGCCACCGAGCGCTGCTCGTAGGTGACGTCGGCGGGCTCGAGCTTCAGGACCCTCGCCGCAGTGGAGCGGTGGATGTCCTCGTGCGCCGCGAACGCCGCCGTCAGCCCGGGGTCGCCCGAGACGTGCGCCAGGATGCGGAGCTCGACCTGGGAGTAGTCGGCGGCCAGCAGCAGCTTCCCCGCTGGAGCAACGAAGGCACGCCGGATGCGCCGCCCCAGCGCGGTCCGGATGGGGATGTTCTGCAGGTTCGGATCGGTGCTCGACAGTCGCCCCGTGGCCGCCACCGCCTGCGCGTAGGTGGTATGCACCCGGCCATCACGATCGAGCAGCAGCGGCAGAGCATCCACGTAGGTCGACTTCAGCTTGGCGACCTGCCGATGCTCCAGGATCAGCGCCACCACCTCGTGCTTGTCCTTCAGTTCCTCCAGGACCGACGCATCGGTCGAGAAGCCGGTCCGGGTGCGCTTTGTTCCGACCAGGTCGAGCTCGGTGAAGAGGATCTGCTCCAGCTGCTTGGGCGAGCCGATGTTGAACGGATGCCCCACCAGCTCGAAGATGCGCGACTCGAGCGATGCCAGCTGCCCCCCGAACTCGGTGGCCATGGCGCCCAGTACGGCGCCATCGATCTGGACCCCGGCCAGCTCCATCCCGGCCAGCACCGGCAGTAGCGGCATCTCGACCTCGCTGAAGAGGTTCAACAGGCCGGCCTCGGCCATCTCAGCTTCGAGCGCCGGCTTGAGGAGCAGCGCGATGAGCGCCTCGGCCGCCGCGCGCCGCGCCGCGGCCTCCTCCTCACCGAGCTCCCCCGGGGCCGGTCGTCGCGGCAGCTCGGCGGAGTAGCGGTTGGCCGCCAGGTCGTCCAGGGTCTGGGCCCGCAGCGCCGGGTTGAGCATGTAGGAGGCCATCGACGTGTCGAAGGTCGGTCCGGCGAGCGGCCGCCCGCGATGCGCAAGCATCACGATCAGCTGCTTCAGGTCGTGCCCGATCAGTGGCCGGTCGTCGCGCGCGAACCAGCGCGGAAGCCATGCCGCGTCACCGTCCCCGGCAAGGGCAACGTACCACGCCGAGCCATCAGCGCCAGCGAGGGCAATGCCCTGCAGCTTCCGTTCCAACGGACGCCCCGGCCCGGCCGCCCAGCCCAGCCCGACGTCGGCACCCTGCGCCGCCAGCCATGCCTCGAGCTCGACCTGGTCGGCCTCGCCGCGCGGAATGCGCGGTTCGACGTGCTCGATGGCGCCGCCGGGATCGACGAGCGGA
>JBBQGI010000082.1:0-7575 GCA_038322875.1 Candidatus Limnocylindria bacterium
CCGGAACAGCTCCTCTCCGGCGTCGAAGACATCCGCGCCGGGCATCGGCATGCCGACGACGCGCTGGATGAGCGGGCCGGTGAGCTTGGCGACGCGCCGCCCGATCGGCTCGATCTTCTCCATCCACCATTTGCCCGCCTCGGGCAGAGAGAGCAGGCGGAGGGTTTCGCCGGTGGGCGCCGCGTCGACCACCACCACGTCGTACTTTCCCGAGTCGTGGTGGTCCGCGATCCACAGCAGGCTGCCGACCTCGTCCATGCCCGGCAGGACGGTCATCTCCTCGGCCAGCACATCGTCGAGGCCTCGCCACTTCAGCACGCTGCCGGCGTACTGCTGGATCCGTCCCCAGTAGCGCGCCACGTTGTAGTAGGCGTCGGACTCCTGGCCCCACAGGTTCGGCACGATCTCCTTCGGCTCGGGGCCGAGCTCAATCCCCAGCGCGTCGCCGAGGCTGTGGGCGATGTCGGTCGACATCACGATCGTCCGATAGCCGCGGGCCGCGCAGGTTAACGCCGTGGCCGCCGCCACGCTCGTCTTGCCGACGCCGCCCTTGCCCGTGTACAGGAGGATGCGCGTCGGCCTGCCGGTCGCCTGCTGGCTCGTCACGTCAGCTGCGCCTCCCTCGCGCGGCGACCTTGCGGCGGGGCCTCGAGGTGCGCCGCGCAGCCTCCTCCGAGACGCGCTGCCGGAAGATGAGCTTGATCGGCGTGCCCAGGAAGCCGTATTCCGCGCGGATCCGATTCTCGAGGTAGCGCCGATAACTGAAGTGGATCAATTCCGGGTCGTTGACGAAGATGACGAAGGTGGGCGGCCCCACCGCCACCTGGGTGGCGTACAGGATCTTCGGCTGACGGTTCCGGACGTGCGCCGGTGGATGCGCCCGCACTGCATCGGTCACCAGGCGGTTCAGCTCGGCGGTCGGGATCCGGCGGAAGCGCTCCTCGGTCACGCGGCGCGCCTCGCGCAGGATGCGATCGACGCGCTGACCGGTCTGCGCCGATGCGAAGACGATGTCGGCCCAGGCGAGGTAGGGCGCCTCGCGGCGCAGGGTCTTCAGCCAGTCGTCGGCAGTGTGGCCGTCCTTCTCCAGTGCATCCCACTTGTTGATCACCAGCACGATCCCCTTGCCCGCCTCGAGCACGTGCCCGACCACGTGCGCGTCCTGGGCGGTGTAGCCCTCGATCGCGTCGGTCATCACCACCGCCACGTCGGCCCGTTCGATCGCCTTCATGGCCCGCAGGACCGAGTAGCGCTCTATCCCCCGGTCGACCGAGCCGCGTCGGCGAATCCCGGCGGTGTCGACCAGGATCATCGGCTCCCCGTCCACCATCACCGTCGAGTCGACCGGATCGCGGGTGGTGCCGGGCCTGTCGCTGACGATCATCCGCTCCTTCCCCAGCACCTGGTTGACGAAGGTCGACTTGCCGGTGTTTGGCCGCCCCACGATCGCCACCCGCGGCGGCCCCATCTCGGTCTCGGCCAGCTCGACGAGGTCTCCGTCGGCCAGATCGTGCTCGTCATAGACCGATGCCTCCGGGATCGCCTCGTCCGGGTCCGGCGGGGGCAGCATCTGTACCAGCAGGTCGGCGAGGTCGCCGCTGCTGCGTCCGTGCTGGGCGCTGATGGCAATGGTCGGCTCGAAGCCGAGGGCGTAGAACTCGGCGCCCTCCAGCTCGCGGCGGGGGTTGTCGGCCTTGTTGACGACCAGGATGGTCGGCTTGCTCGCCCGCCTGAGCCGATCAGCCACCTCGTGGTCCAGCGGCGCGATGCCGATCGCCGCGTCCACCACGAAGAGCACCAGGTCCGACTCCTCGATCGCGACGCGCGCCTGGTCCTGCACCCGCTCCTCGATGTGGGTGCCCGGCTCGATCTCAAGTCCACCGGTGTCGACCAGCGTGAAGCGCCGGCCGTTCCACTCGCCGACGCCGTAGACGCGGTCGCGCGTCGTGCCGGGGAGATCCTCGACGATCGCCACCCGCTCGCCGATCAGGCGGTTGAAGAGGGTCGACTTGCCCACGTTGGGACGGCCGACGATGGCGACAACTGGCAGGGGCATGCCGCGAGTCTACCCGCCGCCACGGGGCAGCGTGATCTGCGTCCCGGTCCGTGGTACGGTCGCCCGGATGCGCATCGGTCTGGTCGGCACTCGCCTGGCGGGCGTGGATGGGGTCTCGTTTGAGACGCTGAAATGGGAGCAGATCCTGCAGCGCCTCGGCCACCAGACGCGGCTGTGCGCGGCCGAGCTACCGCCCGGCCGTGATCACGGGACGCCCATTCCGCAGATGCATTTCACGCATCCGCCGGCCCTTGCCGTTTCGGTGGCGGCATTCGACCGAGCAGCTGACCCCGCTGCCGTCCGCCGCGAGATCGGCCGCCTGGCGGATGAGCTGGTGCCGCTGCTCTCGACCTGGGTCGAGTCCGAGGCGATCGAGCTGCTGATAGTGGAGAACGCCTGGGCCATTCCCATGCAGCTGCCGCTGGGCGTGGCGCTGGCGCGGCTGGTGGCGGAGCTGCGCCTCCCCACGATTGGCCATCATCACGACTATGCCTGGGAGCGCGAGCGATTCGCGACCTGCATCGTGCCCGACGTGCTGGAGATGGCCTTTCCGCCGGACCTGCCGACGGTCCGCCACGTCAGCATCAACAGCCTGGCCGCCGCCGAGCTCAAGCGGCGTCGCGGCCTCGACTCAAGCGTGATCCCGAACGCGTACGAGTTCGAGGTACCTCCTTCTGCACGCGACGAGTACTCGCGCTCGATGCGCGGCGAGCTGGGCATGGGCACGCACAACCTGCTCGTGATCCAGCCGACCCGCGTCGTGCCCCGCAAGGGCATCGAGCTGGCGATCGACCTGGTCCATCGGCTGGGTGATCCGCACGCGCATCTCATGATCACCAGCCCCGCCGGCGACGAAGGACTGGACTACCTGTCTGGCCTGCACGTAAAGGCCGACCAGGTCGGCGTCGACCTCCGCTATGCCGCCAATCGGTTTGCTCACGAGCGCTGGCATCACGGGGACCGGCAGATCTTTGCGCTCGCGGATGCCTACCTCGAAGCCGACCTGGTCACCTTCCCGAGCACGTACGAGGGGTTTGGCAACGCGCTGGTCGAGACGGTCTACTTCGGCAAGCCCCTGGTCGTGAATCGCTACTCGGTCTACGTCGCCGACATCCAGCCGCTCGGCTTTCGGTTCGTGGAGATCGACGGCGCCGTCACGGACGCAACCGTGAACGATGTCCGCGAATTGATCCACGACCCTGAGCGTCGTGGGGACGATGCGGTCCACAACTTCGCGATTGGGCTGCGGCACCTGGGCTTCGGCATGCTCCAGGAACGCCTGGCGTCGGTGATCGCTTCGCTCCAGCCGATCGCGACCTAGCCACCGGGCTCAGGCGCCGAGGAGCGTGTAGATGCGCTCCCTGACCTCCTCGAGGTCGACCTCCGGAGTGGACGTTCCCCCGGTGATCCCGATGCGTGCCTTGTCGCGGAGCCAATCTGCGTGGTCGGACGCGAGCTCGTCGGCATCGGCGACGTGCAGCGTGTCGGCGCAGACCTCCGCGCACTTGACCGCCAGCTCTTTGGTATTGCTGCTGTTCTTGCCGCCGACCACGATCATGGCGTCGACCTCGGCGGCCAGCACGACCGAATCGGCCTGGCGCGTGAGGGTGACCGGGCAGACGGTGTTGACCACCCGCAGGTCGTGGCAGCGCCGCAGGCAGAAGGCGGCGAACTCCTCGAGCTTGAAGGGCAGGATCGTCGACTGGCTCAGCACGCCGATCTTCTTGGTGTGCGGCACCCGCTCCCAGGTGGACCGGTCCATGTCGTCGACCACCACGTGCTTGTCGCCGGCATACGAGCGCACGCCCTTTACCTCCGGATGGTCCTCGTGGCCGATGATGCACACGGTGTAGCCCGCCTCCGCCAGCTCCCGCGCTGCCTTCTGCGACTGGAGCACCCAGGTGCAGGTGGCGTCGATCACCTCCAGGTCGGCCTTGCCGCGCACCTGCTCCAGCTCGTCGGCCGGAACGCCGTGGGCGCGGATGACGAGGGTTCCGCCTTCGACCTGGTCGGCCAGGTCTGCCGTGCGGATGCCACGGTCGGAGAGATCCGCCTTGATCCCGGGGTTGTGCACCAGCTGACCGAGGGTGGTGACCTCCTTGCCCTGGTCACGCGCGTGCTTGGCCTTGTCGATCGCCAGGCGGACGCCATAGCAGAAGCCGGCGCGCTCGGCGATGCGGACCTCCGGTCGAACTGCTGTGCTCATCCCCCCGATTCTATCGGTCCTGTGCGATATGGGCCCTGCTGCCACTCGGGCAGCAGCGTGGCGATCTGGCCCATGATCAGCTCGGTTCCCTCCGCCAGCGCCTGGCGATCGAGCCGTCCGGTGGGCTGGTGCGGCAGGTGGAAGGGCTGGCCGATGCGGATGTCGACGCGCGTGCGACGTGGCCAGCGACTGCGCCCGGGGAAGATCTTGCCGCTGCCGCTGATGGCGACCGGCAGCAATGGAGCGCCGCTGCGCATTGCCAGCAGGGAGACGCCCACCTTTGGCGCCTGCAACACCCCGTCGCGCGATCGATGGCCTTCAGGAAAGATGCCGATCGGGCGACCCGCGGCCAGGTGCTCGAGCGCGACCCGCTGGGCGCGGCGATCGCCCTCGCCACGCCGCACGAAGAAGACCCCCGAGCCGCGTGCCAGCCAACCAACCAGCGGCCAGCCGCGGATCTCCTCCTTGGCCATGAAATGGATCGGGCGCCCGGTATGCCGCCCGATGGCGCCACCGATGAATGGTGGGTCGAGGTTCGAATTGTGGTTGCTGACCATGATGTAGGCGCCCGATGGCACGTTCTCGAGGCCGGTCACCCGTCCCCCGCCCAGGAGCCATTTCAGCCAGCCGGTCATCACCGCGCCGGGGAAGTAGAACCAGGTGCTCATCGTGATGAGCGCGGGGGGCCGGGTGGTCGTGACGGTCGCGTCGGTTGCGATGGCAGGTGCGCGACGATGGCGTCCACGCATTGCTCCACGTCCAGCTCGCCGGTGTCCAAGACGAGCGCGCCGGCCGCCTTGCGAAGCGGGGCCACTGCTCGGCCGATGTCCGCGGCGTCACGCTCTCCGATCTCCGCCAGGTAGCGGTCGATCCGATCCGGACGCCCCATCTCGGCGGCTCGCCGTCCCGCACGCACGGCGGCCGAGGCGGTCAGGAAGACCTTCAGCGTGGCATCGGGCAGCACGACAGTGCCGATGTCGCGCCCGACCATCACGGTGTCGCGCCGGCTCGCAGCGGCGCGTTGGACATGCAGC
This sequence comes from Candidatus Limnocylindria bacterium, assembly GCA_038322875.1. GTDB lineage: Bacteria > Chloroflexota > Limnocylindria > QHBO01 > QHBO01 > CF-167. The sequence goes on from JBBQGI010000082.1 coordinate 5,297, forward strand.
ATCGCCTCGCGCACCGAGGCGTGGCGGCTCACCGACGAGACCGCCCGATCGATCCGCGGCGTGCGCGCCTCCTTCGTCACGTCGCGGCCATCCAGCAGCACCGTCTCGCGGCGGTCGGTCTGCTCGCGGCGTGGGCGGCGCACCTCGATCCGCACCTCGTGCGCCAGGCGACCCAGCCCCTCGGCGTCCTCGATATCCACCTCCTGTTCCTGCGCCGCAAGGGTCAGGGCGCGATACATCAGGCCGGTATCCACGAAGGTCGCGCCGATGCGCTGCGCCAGGGCATCCCCGATCGTGCTCTTGCCGGAGCCGGATGGGCCGTCGATCGCCACCCACACGCGTTTCTGGAGGCCCGATGCCTTCACCCGCGGGCGCGCCCCGGCCATGGCCTCGACCTCGGCCGGCTTGAGCTCGCGCCACGCACCTGCCTGCAGGCCGTCGAGCGTCACCGACCCGAGTCGGGTACGGACAAGTCGCTCAACGTGATACCCGCCGGCGCCAAGGATCCGTCGCACCTCGTGCTTGCGCCCCTCTCCCACGCGGAGCCGCAGCCAATGTCCACGCTCCACATCAGAGCGGGTCACTTCGGCCGGTGGCAGCGCCGCCTGGATCAGGAGCAGACGTGCCGGTCCATCGTCCAGCTCGACGCCCTCGAGCAGGATTTCCATGTCGTCGGCGCTCGGCATCGGATCGACCAGCACCGCGTACTCTCGCTCGACGCCGTAGCGCGGATGCAGGACCCGATTTGCCCAATCGCCGTCGTTGGTGAGCAGCATCAGGCCCTCGGAGTCAACGTCCAGGCGGCCCGCCGGCCACAGGCGCACGCCACCGTCAGGGACGAGGGTGACGACGGAGCGCCGTCCGCGCTCGTCGTGCGCGGACGAGAGGAGCCCAATCGGCTTGTGGACCGCGTAGTACACGCTGCCTGCAGGTTCTGGCAGCGGCACGCCGTCGAGCGCGACCTCGTCGGCGGCCAGGTCGGCGGTATCGCCGACGCGCGCGATGCGTCCGTTGACGGTCACCCGGCCGGCAGCGATGAGGACCTCTGCACCGCGGCGCGATGCGACGCCGCCACGGGCGAGCAGCTTCTGGATCCGTTCAGCCGGCATCGACCGGCTCCGGCTCGGCGACAGCCGGCGGTGCCGTGGCCTCGACCTCCTCGATCGGCGGCAGATCTTCGAGCGAGGTGAGCCCGAAGCGCTCGAGGAAGGTGAACGTGGTCCCATACAGGATGGGGCGGCCGGGGGTGTCACGGCGCCCAACCTCTACCACCAGGCGCCGATGCAGCAGCGAGCGGAGGACGTAGTCCGAGTCCACGCCACGCATGCGATCCACCTCCCCGCGAGTACACGGCTGACGATAGGCCACGACCGCCAGCGCTTCGAGAGCTGCCGGAGTGAGGCGCGACTCCTCCCGCGCCGCATACGTCGCCAGGCGCTCCCCCACCTCCGGCGCCGTGGCCAGCTGCCAGGCGTCGTCCATGCGCTGCAGCCGGATGCCGCGCTGGTCGTCGGCGAGATCCTCGGCCAGCGCGTTCAGCGCGGCCTCGGCCTGGAGCCTCGGGACGCTTGCCAGCTCGGCCAGCTCGGCACCGGTCAGTGGCCGCTCCGCCACGAAGAGGAGCGCCTCGTAGAAGGCGCCGAGATCGTCCGCCGTGCTCATGCCATCGTCTCCAGCACGATCGGGCCGAACAGCTCGCGCTGCTGCACCGTGACCTGGCGACGCCGGATGAGCTCCAGGGCGGCGAGGAGCGTGACCGTCGCCTCGGTGCGGGAGCGGCACGTCGCCAGCAGCTGCTGCAGGACCACGCGGTCGCCCGCCGCCAGCGCGGTCCGCAGCACGACGATCTGCATCCCGATCGTGATCTCGCGCGCCACGATCTCGGGCGGTGGCGGCTCCGGCTCGGGGATTGCGGAGAGCGCCCGCAGCGCCTCCGCCAGCACGGCGGCGGGGAGCTGAGCCACCGCGGCGGCCGGCAGGTCCGACTCGCGCGGCTCCCGCCGGTGCATCGGGGCGGCCAGATCGCGCTGGCCGAGGGCGAGCGCGACGTCGCGCAGGGCTCGATACTCGAGGAGCCGTCGCCGCAGCTCCTCCTCGTCAGGCTCGTCGGCGGCGTCGACGGGGGGCGGCGGTATCTCACCCGGCAGCAGGCTGCGCGACTTGAGGAGGATCAGCTGGGCCGCGATCGCGACGAACTCTGCCAGCTGGGCGGGCTCCACCGGATTGCTGGCAAGGTGGGCGACGTAGCCGTCCGCCAGCTCGGCGAGCGGAACGGTGAG
>JBBQGI010000083.1:0-7364 GCA_038322875.1 Candidatus Limnocylindria bacterium
GCGAAGAGGCTCCCGCCCCGGCTCACGAAACGGCGACGCGAGCTCCAGCCCGGCGTGCTGCCGCCGGCCACGTAGCGTGACCCAATCACGAGATCGGCTCCCGCATCGAGGCGCTCCAGCAGGACCGCGATGTCGTCGGGCGCGTGGCTGAAGTCACAGTCCATCTGGACGATCGCCTGGCAATCGGGCTTCGTCAGGAGCCAGCTCAGGCCGGCGCGATAGGCCTCGCCGAGCCCGTTCTTGCTGGTCCGGTGCATGACCTCGATCCGGGGGTTGGCGCTTGCCAGGCGGTCGGCCAGCTCTCCCGTTCCGTCGGGCGAGCCGTCGTCGATCACCAGCACCTGTGCCTCCGGCAGCTCGTTGAAGACGGCCTCGAGCAGTGGCTGGAGGTTGTCGAGCTCGTTGTAGGTGGGCACGGCGATCCACACGCCACGGCCTGTGGCGGAGGTTTCAAGGACAAGGGCGGGCACTGGGAGCTCCTTCGGGATAAGGGCAGATTGATAAGGGCAGGTTGATAAGACCAGGCCCGCCACTGTACCCAACTTCCCGGGGCAGTCCACCATTTGGGCCGGTTTCGGGCCGAATCGCGTTGCAGGCGGGCAACAACCGGTACTGCCGGCGGATTGTCCTGCCCCGATTCGCTCCATAGCCTCAGAGGCTCATGCAATCACCGTCCGGCCCAGGCCCGAGCCACATGGACCGCGACCGGGAGCGCTCCCTGGTGGAACGCGCCCGGTCCCAACCCGCCGCCTTCGGCGAGCTCTTCGACTTCTACCTGCCCCGCATCTATGGATTCGTGTACCGACGCGTGCAGGACCACGCCGTGGCCGAGGAGCTGACGGCGAGCACCTTCCGCACCGGGCTGGAGGTGCTTCGTCGCCACGAGCTGCACGACGGTGCTTTGGGGGCCTGGCTTTACTGGGCTGCCGCCGCTGCCACGGTCGACCACGTGCGCCACGGCCAACGCATCGTCTCCCTGGGCATGACCGATGGCGTCGTCGGTGAGGCCTTCGCCGCCTCCCTCGACCGCGACGAGCTGCGCGCCGCCCTCGCTCGCCTCTCCGGGCAGCAGCGCGAGGTGCTCACGCTCCGCTTCTACGACGACCTGAACGCCGACGAGGCCGCGGCCATCCTCGGCGGATCGCGTACCGCATTCGCCGACCGGCTGCATCGGGCCATCACCGCCCTGCACGGCGCCGTGACTCCAGGGGCGACCGATGCTGCTTGACCCGCACGAGCACAACCTCGCGCTGTACCTGTCCGCCGCTGGGGAGCGAGCCCGCGCCGACGGCGCCGCCGTACCCGACCGGGGCTTCGCCGACACGCTCCGTACGCGCCTGATCGTCCAAGCCGGCGAGCCCCTGCCGCGGCAGGCGCGGGAGCCGCGCAAGCCGCGTCGGCCGCGAGTCGCCTGGACCCTGCCCGCGTTGCTCCACCTGCCACGGTTGCTCCACCTGCCACGGTTGCTCCACCTGCCACGCCTACCCCGCCTGCTGCCGATCGCAATGGCCGCGGTGCTCCTGCTCGGTGGCATCGCGGTGGCGCACGAGCTCTACCTCGCCCTCGGCTCGCTCGCCACGCCCGGGTCTGCGTCAACGCTCACCGACGCCAGCCTCACCGCCGCACCATCTGACTCGGGCGCACCCTCGACGCTCGGCAGCTTCGCGCTGGCCAGCGGCGAGCCGAGCAGCGAGCCCACCCCCGAGGGGACGACGCCGGCTGGAGTTGGGCCGACCCCGAAGCCGACGCCCAGGCCGAGCGGCGCACCGACGCCCAGGCCGAGCGGGGCGCCAAGCTCGCCGCCCACGCCAACGCCCACGGGACAGCCGACTCCGGTGCCGACCCCGATCCCCACCGCGGTGCCAACCCCAACCCCCGCGCCGACCCCGACCCCCACGCCCGCGCCGACCCCGACCCCCACGCCCGTGCCGACCCCGACCCCGACGCCCGTGCCGACCCCCGACCCATCGTTCCTGGTCTCCGCGGACTGACGCCTGTCGTCGGGCGAGGTGTTGCTCCTTTGGCAGCCGCACCCGACGAAGGCGGGGATGCGATCACCGACTACGCCGTCTTCCAGTCGTAGAGGCCGGGCGGCCCGTACATATGCTCCGGGACCGGTTCGATCGTGACCGTGGCCACTGGCTCCGGCCTGATCCTGGGGGACCCCGTACTGGTTCGCCATCCAGGCAGTCAACGGCGTCGGCGCCGGGCCGATGTCGAACGAGCGCACCGCGGACGCGACCCCCTAGCCCTTCACAGGGCCCGCCCACATCGGTATCGTCTTCACCCATGGATCCCTTGTCGGTCACGTGCGCGAATTGCGGGACGCTCAACGCGGCGAATCGCAAGTTCTGCATGGAGTGCGGGAATCGGCTGGAGATCATCTGCGTCGAGTGTGGAACGCCCAACCCGCCAGGGACCAAGTTCTGCGGGGAATGTGGCAGCCTCGTGACGGGCGACGGCACGGCCAGCACCACCATCACACCCACCCCTACGCCCGAGGCGACCGCCGAGCGGCGCCTGGTCTCGGTTCTCTTCGCCGACCTCGTCGGCTTCACATCCGCGTCGGAGGAGCGCGACGCCGAGGAGACCAGGGAGCTCCTGACCCGCTATTTCGACGTCGCGCGCGGGATCATCGAGCGGCACGGTGGGACGGTCGAGAAGTTCATCGGTGACGCCGTGATGGCGGTCTGGGGAGCGCCGACCGCCCACGAGGATGACGCCGAGCGCGCGGTGCGAGCCGCGCTCGAGCTGGTGGGCGCGGTCCCGGCCCTCGGCGAGGCAACCGGCGAAGGCGAAGGCGGCGACAAAGCCGCGCAGCTCCAGGCGCGTGCCGGGGTCCTGACCGGCGAGGCGGCGGTCACCCTGGGAGCCACGAACCAGGGGATGGTGGCCGGCGACCTGGTCAACACCGCCAGCCGCCTGCAATCGGTCGCGGCACCGGGCACTGTCCTCGTGGGCGAGGCCACGTACCGGGCGGCATCCACCGCCATTGCCTTCGAGCCGGCCGGCGAGCAGGCGCTCAAGGGCAAGGGTGCACCCGTCCCCGCCTGGCGCGCGACAGCGGTCGTGGCACGAAGAGGCGGCTCAGGTCGGGCCGCCACGCTCGAGCCGCCGTTCGTGGGTCGCGACGAGGAGCTGCGCATCCTCAAGGACCTGATCGACGTCACCCAGCGCGAGGGAAAGTCACGGCTGGCGACGGTCATCGGCCAGGCCGGCATCGGTAAGTCAAGGCTCACCTGGGAGTTCGAGAAGTACCTCGACGGGGTCGTCGACACGGTGTACTGGCTCGAGGGCCGCTCGCCCGCCTACGGGGAGGGGATCAGCTACTGGGCACTGGTCGAGATGGTGCGCCGACGGGCCGGCATTGCGGAGGCCGATGACGCAGCCGCCGCGCGCCCGAAGCTGATGGCCATGCTCGACGAATTCATCAACGACGCCGCCGAACGGCGTTGGATCGAGCCGCGCATCGCGGGCCTGCTGGGACTCGAGGAGCTCCCGAGCGAAGGAAGGGAGGAGCTCTTCTCGGCCTGGCGCACCCTCTTCGAACGGATCGCCGCGATCGCCCCCGCAGTCCTGGTCTTCACCGATCTGCAGTGGGCCGACCAGGGGATGCTCGACTTCGTCGAGGACCTGCTGCGCTGGGCCCGCACCTCGCCGATCCTGGTCGTGGCGCAGGCGCGTCCCGAACTGGTCGAGCGCCGCCCCGACTTCGGCAGCAGCGTGCGTAGCGCTACGCGCATCACGCTCGAGCCGCTGACAGACCCCGAGATGCGAGCCCTGCTCGAGGGGCTCGTCCCCGGCCTGCCGCAACCACTGCTGAAGCAGGTCGTGGAGCGTGCCGAAGGCATCCCGCTCTATGCCGTCGAGACCGTCCGGATGCTGCTCGACCGCGCGCAGCTGGTCGCCGAGGAGGGACGCTACCGGCTGGCCGGGGATCTGCCGCAGCTGGGCGTGCCGGAGACGCTGCAGGCCCTCGTTGCCTCGCGCCTGGACGCGAACCAGCCGGAGGATCGTGCGCTGCTGCAGGACGCGTCGGTCCTGGGCCAGAGCTTCACGGTCGAGGCGCTTGCCGCAGTCGCTGGGGTGGACCCCGCCAATCTGGCCGAACAATTGGAGCGGCTGGTCCTCCGCCAGCTGCTGATCGTCGAGGTCGATCCACGCTCCCCGGAGCGTGGCCAATTCCAATTCGTGCAGGCGGTCGTTCGCGAGGTCGCCTACGCCTCGCTGGCAAAGGCCGATCGCCGCGCCCGGCACATCGCCGCGGCTCGCTACCTGGAGGGCAAGGGCGACGATGAGGCGGCTGGGGTGCTGGCCAGCCACTACCTGCTGGCGCACCAGGCCTCGCGGCCGGGAGCGGAGGCCGATGCCCTGGCGGCGCAGGCACGGATCACGCTGCAGGCAGCCGCCGAGCGCGCGGCGACGCTGCACTCGCATCGGCAGGCGGTCGGCTACCTCGAGCAGGCATTGACCGTGACCTCCGATCCGGCCGAGAAGGCCGTCCTGCACCTGCGCGCCACGGAATCGGGCGAGGCCTTTGACCTGAGTGCTGCGATTCCACATGCCGAGGCCGCCCGTGAGCTGTATCGCTCGCTCGGCGACGAGCACGGCACACTGCGAGCTGCGACCTGGCTGGGTCGCCACCAGACGAGCCGCCGCACCGAGCCGGTGGCGATCGCAACCTTCGAGGAGGCCCTCGCGGAGGCGGCCTCGATCGCCGATTCAGCCGAGTACGCCGCCGTCCTGGCCGAGCTGTCGCGGGTCTACATGCTCACCGGACGGAGCGCAGATGCGATCGCCACCGCCGACCGTGCGCTCGAGCTGGGCGGCCGTCATGCCCTGGTCCGGCCCATCGTCGAGGCCCTCATCAACAAGGGCACAGCCCTCGAAGCGATTGGCAACGTCGTCGAGGCCGAGGCCGTGCTGCGCGGCGCGATCGCCGTTGCGGATCGCCATGGGCTCACCGCCTCCACACTCCGCGCCCGCAACAACCTGATCTCCGTCTTTGCTGATGACGACCTGAGGGAGGCGATGGATCTCTTGCGTGAGGGGTATGCCCTGTCAGTACGCTCCGGCAGCCCTCGCCTGGCCCAGCAATTCGTCGCGGAGCTTGCCAATATGTCCTTCTACACCGGCGACTGGGGGGCCTGGTTGGACGAGATCGCCGCGATCGAAGAGGCCGAGACGCCGAATCCGTTCTTCCTTGGCTGGTATGCGAGCATCCGATCCGGCCTGGCAGCGGTTCGCGGCGACGAGGAGCTGGCCGACGCGGAACGGGCGAAGGCGCGGGCACACCTTTCTGCTCTGGACAGCGGCACCGTGAGCATGGCACGGGCCCTGGCTGAAGGCTATCGCGCGTTCTGGCGAGGCGAGTGGGCCGCCGCGGCCCGGAGTGGACTCATCGCGACGGCCGACACCAGCTTCGCGACCGACGGAGCGTCGATCGCCGTGCATGCGGCCATCGCGGGGGATCTCCCGGAGGATCTGCTGCAGGTCCTGGAAAAGCTGCACGCACGCCCTCACCGAGCACGGAGGATCATCGCTGCCATCGCAAACGCCGAGGCTGGCCTCGCGGCTCGCGAAGGGCGCTGGGAGGAGGCGCGGGCAGGGTTCCGGCGGGCGCTCGAGCTCCGCCGTCAAGCGAACGACCCCCTCGAGGAGGCGCTCACGGGCCTGACATGGGGCGCATTGGCGGCCGATGCCGACCCGGGGGCCGCCGCCGCCGGCGCCGCCGGCGAGGCATTCTTCTCGGAACGAGGGGCGGGCGCCATGGTCACCACCTTCCGCTCCGCCTTCGTGCCGCTGAAGGCGAGTGCTTCGGCCGAGGCTGCCCGTTCGGCGAGCCCGGCAACCCTGCGAAGCGAGATCCCCTCCAGCTGAGCGACGATCCAGAGTGCTTGCGGGACCCCTCAATGCGCGCTGAGGGCTGCGCGCCGCGCATTCATTCCCGCCCAGCGGGCCTAACGCCCAACTTCACGACCGTTTCGGCGTCGAAACGGTCCCTATCTGGCGACTGCTCCCGCTGGGCGCACGCCAGCGCCAACCTGGCGGCCACCCTGCGCTCAACCTGGGCGTTACACCCGCTGAGCGGGAATCACCGCGTAACGCCCCGGTAAGGCCCCAATCAGCATCATCGGCCGATGGCCAGCCGAACGAGCCGCCTCCACGATGCGCAGGCGATGAGCAGCCACCTCGGTCGAACGCTGGGAGCCGAGCTGCGCAGCGCTCGCCTGGGGCGTGGCCTTCGCCAGACCGATGTCGCCCGCGCCGCGCACTCCTCTGACTCTCACGTGAGCCGCCTGGAGCGGGGCGAGATCCATGGCGTCGGCCTCGCCGATCTCGCTCGCCACGGCGCGGCCCTCGGGCTTCGCCTGAGCGCGCGCTTCTATCCCGCCGGCCGCGGCCTGCGCGACGCCGCCCAGCTCGACCTCCTCCGCCGCTTCCGCGCACGGATCGGGGACCGATGGCACTGGCAGCTCGAGGCGCCCCTCTCCATCCCCGGCGACCTGCGCGCATTCGACGCACTTCTCACGCGCGGCGCCACGACGATTGCGATCGAGGCCATCACGCGCCTGCACGACGCACAGGCGCAGCTCCGCGCGGTGACGCTGAAGCAGCGCGACGGCAGAATTGCGCGGATGGTCCTTGTCGTCAAGGCGAGCCACACCAACCGAGCCGCCATCGCCGCGGCGGCCGATGTGCTGACAACGACCTTCCCGCTGGCCACCAAGGCCACCTTGGCAGCCCTCGCTGCTGGCGAGGATCCCCGCGACAACGGGATCGTGCTGCTCTGACCCGCGTATGACAAGAGACCGATGCCTCCCACCCCCGATCGCATGCCGGCGCCCGGGCCAGGCAGAGCCCGGGCCGCCCAGCGCGACCGGCCGAGAGCTAGACGCGACCAGAAATGCGCCGATCCCTCCCGGAATCCCAGCGCGGCGCCCTCCAACGACCATGAATCGACCCAAAATCGCCTCTCGCCCCAACTCGCCACTCCACAATAGGTAGCGCCCCCCACGTCGCGAACCCACCACATGTTGTGGTTTTTGGCTTGACGGGCCATTCGGCCAGACGTACACTGATCGTCCTGAAAATGCGGTCGCGAGCAACTCCGCGACCCCCACTCCCACCCCTCCCAGCGAGAAGGAACCGCCCCGATGCCACGCTCCGCCACCTCCCCGCAGCCGACCGTCAAGCACGCCGAAGGCAATGGTCACAGCACCAACGGCAATGGGAACGGAAACGGGGCGACGGAGCCGGGCTACCGGCAACTCCCAGCAGGGGCGAAGAAGGCCTGGAAGGGCCTCAGCATCGAGCGGCGCTACACGCGCGCCGGCGTCGATCCGTATGACACGATCGAGTGG
>JBBQGI010000084.1:0-7306 GCA_038322875.1 Candidatus Limnocylindria bacterium
CCACTGAAAGGCCCGTATCCCGACGGCTCGCAGATCATCGACTTCGCCTTCGGCTGCTTCTGGGGCGCCGAGAAGGACTTCTGGCAGGTGCCGGGCGTGATCGTCACCGCGGTCGGCTACCAGGGTGGCTTCACCCCCAACGCCTCCTACAACGAGGTCTGCTCAGGACGCACCGGCCATGCCGAATCGGTGCGGGTGGTGTACGACCCCAATCGGGTCAGCATCGAGCAGCTGCTGAAGGTCTTCTGGGAGGACCACGACCCGACCCAGGGCTATCGCCAGGGAAACGACGCGGGGACCCAGTATCGGTCTGCAATCTATACCCACCGCGATGCCCAGCGCACGGCGGCGGAAGCCTCGCGGGCGATGTACCAGGCGGAGCTGACGAAAGCCGGCTACGGAGCGATCACCACCGAGATCGCCGACGCGCCGGAGTTCTACTTCGCCGAGGACTACCACCAGCAGTACCTGGCCAAGAACCCGGCCGGCTACTGCCCGGTTCACGCCACCGGCGTGAAGTTCGCGGAACCGATCGAGCAGATGCAGCAGGTCTAGGGCTCGCAGCGAACCGACATGGAGAAGGGGCCTTCGCGGCCCCTTCCCTGCGATGAGCGATCGGACCTGGTCCGACCGGCCCGCTACTTCTTCTTTGCCGGCGCCTTCTTCTTGGCGGGGGCGGCCTTCTTGGCCGCTACCACCTTCTTGGCCGGTGCCGCCTTCTTGGCCGGTGCCGCCTTCTTGGCGGTTGCCGCTCGTTTGGCCGGTGCGGCGGCCTTCTTGGCGGTTACCGCTCGTTTGGCCGGTGCGGCGGCCTTCTTGGCGGTTACCGCTCGTTTGGCCGGTGCGGCGGCCTTCTTGGCCGGAGCGGCGGCCTTCTTGGCCGGAGCGGCTTTCTTGGCGGGCTTCGCCGCTGGCTTGACGTGGTGGCTCACGGGCTCCTCCTGACAGCGTCCGGCAGCTATCCGCGCGGATCGGTGCTGATGCTAGCGTTGCAGGAGCGCACCGCGCCGCCATTTCTTCACGTATTCATGTTGACGCTCTCCGACCCGGTGGCCTGTCCACGGACATGGACGCCAGCCGGACCTTCTACCGCGACACGCTCCGGCTCGAGATCATCCGCGAGGATTGACGACCGGAACGTGTTTCGCTGCGGGGGCGGGGCGCAGCTGGATTACGAGCTCGGCCCCTGCCCAAGCGGAATGCGCGAGCCCTCCGCGTTTGGTCGCAGCTGGTCGAGGGTGCGCAGAAAAGCAGCTGCCGCCGGGCTCAGCTCGCCGGCGTCGCGTCTCCGCGCAACCACGATCTGCCGTTTCACTGGCGCCATATCGGTGATCTCGACGGGAAAGAGACGGCCGCTGCCGATCTCCGACTGGACCGAGGTGCGGGGCAGGAGCGCAACGCCGAGCCGCTGCTCCACCATCCGCTTGGCGGCGTCGATGTTGTCCACCTCCAGGTAGCCGCGAGGCGCGATCCCGGCCTGCCGGAAGACGGCGCTCGTCAGCTCGTGGTACGAGCTGGTGCGGTCGAACAGGATGAGGTGCTCAGTTGCCAGCCGCTCCATGCGGATCTGCCCGCTGCTTGCGAACGGATGTCCCCCATGCACGACCAGCAGCAGTTCGTCCCCGTAAAGGAGCTCCGAGATGACCTCGGCGTGCTGGATGGGCCGCATGAGGCCGATCTCGACCTCCTCGCGCAGCACCATCTCGAGCACGTCCTCCGAGTGTCCGCTGCGCACCGAGAGGTGCACGCCCGGATGGTCCGCCTGAAACCGATGCAGCATGGTCGGCAGCACGTAGGTGCTCACCGCCGGCGCCGCACCGATGGTCAATCGCCCGCCGCTGCCGCTGGCGACCCCGGCCACTGCCTCGCGTCCGCGCTGCATGGCCGCCAGCCCTCGCTCGGCGTACGGCAGGAACGCACGACCGGCCTCGGTCAGGCGGCTGCCGTGGCGGCCACGGGTGAAGAGCGGGCTGCCCAACGTCCGCTCGAGCCCTTGGATGCGCGCCGTGAGCGCCGGCTGACTCACGAACAGCGCCTCCGCCGCGCGGCTGATCGTGCCGCGCCGGGCCACCTCGACGAGGGCCTGGAGCTGCGCGAGCTGTGGGAGGTTTGTATCGGTCATGCTGATGCAACTCATCGAAAGAATCGCCTTGACCGATAGTATCTCATCCCCCAGGGTGGGGCAATGACAACGATGCTGACCCCGATCCTCGCCCCGCCCCGCACGCCCGTCCGTGCCGACGCATGGATGCTGTGGAGGGTCGAGCGCCCGGAGGAGCCGGCGCAGCTCAGCGTAGCGGAGCTGGCCGAGTGCCTCTGCCCGGACATTTGCAACCGCGACCACGACAACGAGTAGGGCCACCTCCATGGTGACCTCCGCGCCGCCGACGCCGATGCCTACTGTCGACGCGCTGCAGACGGAGGTCGAGACAACCCGTCACTGGATGGAGGGCGAGCGCTTCGCCGGGACCACCCGCCTCTTCTCGGCGCGCCAGGTGGTCGAGCAGCGGGGCACGATCGAGACCGCCTATCCCGTGGCGCGCAACGCCGCGGATCGCTTTTACACCAGGCTGCGGGAGCTGTTCGTGCAGCGGCGCTCGATCACGACCTACGGTCCCTACTCGCCGGGGCAGGCGGTCGCCATGAAGCGAGCCGGGATCGAGGCGATCTACCTCGGCGGCTGGGCCACGTCGGCCCGCGGCTCGATGGACGAGGATCCTGGCCCCGACCTGGCGAGTTATCCGCTGAGCCAGGTGCCGAACGAGGCCGCCGGCCTGGTGCGTGCGCTGTTGACGGCCGACCGCAACCAGCGCTTCGACCGCTCGCGCATGACCGGTGCGCAGCGCGACGAGACGCCCGAGATCGATTTCGAGCCTTGGATCATCGCCGATGCCGACACGGGCCACGGCGGCGATGCGCATGTCCGTAACCTCATCCGACGATTCGTGGAGGCCGGCGTCCCCGGCTATCACATCGAGGACCAGAAACCCGGCGCCAAAAAGTGCGGCCACCAGGGCGGCAAGGTGCTGGTGCCCAGCGACGAGCAGATCAAACGCCTCAACGCCGCCCGCTTCCAGCTCGACCTGATGGGCGTGGCGGGCATCGTCGTGGCCCGGACCGATGCCGAGGCCGCGAACCTGCTCGACGGGTGCGCAGACGAGCGAGACCAGCCATTCATTCTGGGCGTGACCAATGCCGACGTGCCGCCCTACCGAGTGGGCTACCTGGCGGTGATGCGGCAGCTCCAGCGGGCGGGCCTGGAGGACATCAACGGGCACCTGCTGTATGCCATTCCCGACGCCGAGTACGAGGCGGCGGATGCATGGCTCGACGAGGTCGGGCTGAGCGATGCCATCAGTCAGGCGGCGCGAGCCCACCTCGCCGATGCGAGCTCCAAGGCGGACGAGACACTCGACACCGTGGCGGATCGCTTCCTGGAGGCTTGGCAGGCGCGGGCTGGCCTGAAGACGCTCGGCCAGGCGGTCGCGGATCTGATGACCTTCCGGGCCGATGAGGGCATCGAGCTCGGCATGAGCGTGGAGGACTGGCTCGCGTTCGCCGGTGGCGCGTCGTGGAGCGCCACCCGAGCCCGGGCCGTCGAGCTTGGGCTGCACGTCACCTGGGACGCAGAGGCAGCCAGGACGCCGGAAGGCTACTACGAGGTCGAGGGAGGCATCGGCTATGCCATCGCCAAGTCGCTGGCGGTGGCACCGTTCGCGGACCTGCTGTGGATGGAGACCAAGACGGCGGACCTGGCCGATGCACGCCGCTTCGCGGAGGCCATTCACGCCGTTCATCCGGATCAGATGCTGGCTTACAACCTCTCGCCTTCGTTCAACTGGGACACCACCGGCATGACCGATGACGAGATGCGCGCCTTCCCCGTCGAGCTGGGGAAGTTGGGCTACGTCTTCAACTTCATCACCTACGGCGGCCACCAGATCGATGGCCTGGCAGCCGAGGAATTCGCGACCGCGCTGCGCGAGGACGGGATGGTCGCGCTCGCGCGACTGCAGCGCAGGCTGCGGCTGCTGGAGTCGCCGTACCGAACGCCGCAGACCCTGGTTGGCGGCCCGCGGGCCGACGCCGCGCTGCTGGCCGCCTCGGGACAGACGGCGACCACCAAGGCCATGGGACCCGGCTCGACCCAGGTCCAGCACCTCGTCCAGACCGAGGTCCCGCCACGGCTGCTGGCCGGCTGGCTCGCCACCTGGGCCGAGCACCATGGTCTCCCCGGCACGCTCGGCGTCTCGCTGCGCCCCCACACGGCAGGATCCGAGGTGCTGGAGCTGAGCGTCCTGGACGCTGCGGGGGAGAAGGTCGCCAACATCGTGTTCGCAACCATCGCCGACCGCCGCGGCCGCGCGATGCTGTCGGTGCGCGACCAGAACACGTTCGATGTGGAGCTGCGACGCAAGCGCCTGATGACGCTGTTGCACCTGTTCCTGATCCACCGCTACCGGGCGTCCGCGGTGCACTTCCTGACCCCGACCGAGGACAATCGGCGCCAGGGCCAGCGCATGCTCGAGCTCGGGATTTTCCGCTCGGTCAACGACGAGGTGGGCGACATCATCGTGGCCGATGTTGAGCCGACGGTCATCCGTGCCCTGGTCAAACCTGACGGATCGGAGCTGGAGCGCCTGATCGACGGAGCGGCCGATGGGCTGTCCCGAAGCAGGGTGACAAGGCGATAACCGATCTGCGAGCAGGGGGCGCTGGACGCTGCTGGCTGGGAGCGCCCCGGTGCTGAATCGCACCGCTCGCGCCGAGGCGGTGTGGACAAGTGCTGCCGTCGTACCCATACTTGCCTGATCACATTCATCCGCCCGCGAGCGATGCTCCTTCCGCGCAGAGCGCGGCCATTCGGGAGCAAGGGGACCCGCGGCTGGCTTTGCTCCTCGTCGCCTCTTGTGCGCCGGGACTACCGAAAGGACATCTCATGAATTTCGCCGCCACGACGTCACTCCGCAACCGTGCAGGGGGACGCCCCGCGACGAATTCCATCCTGCGGCGGCTCCCCGCCCTGATCACCTCCGCATCGCTCACCGCGATGATGTTGGTGACGACCGCCGCGCCGGTCGCCGCCGCGACGGCGCCAGTGCTCGTCCAGGCGCAGGGCCTCAGCGGCACCGTGGCCGAGATCCTCTGGACGCCGGTCCCGAGCGCTACCGGGTACAAGGTCTATCGGAATGGCGTTGTCATCCCGGCGGCGCCGACGCCGATCACGAGCACGATCTATGACGACACGGGGCGCACGCCGAACACTGCGTATACCTACACGGTCACGGCAATCGTCGCCGCGGTCGAATCGGCTCAATCGGCAGCGTCGATCGCCACCACCCAAGGACCGGCCGACACGACCGCACCGACATTCACCGCCGGCACGCTCTCGGTAGGCGTCCTTACCAGCAACTCTGCGGTGCTGACGTGGCCCCATGCAGGCGACAACGTGGGCGTCGTCGGCTTCCGGGTACTCCGCGGCGAAGACCTCGCCACGCTGCCCACGCCGGTGGACATCGCCACCATCGACGTCGCTCTGACCTACAACGCGACCAACCTGAAGGCCGACACGGACTATACGTTCCAGGTCCAGGCGATCGACGCGGCTGACAACGCCTCGGTTGCGCTCAGCGCCAGCTTCCACACGCCGGCCACGACCGATGCAGCCCCATCGGCCGTGACAAGCGGGAGCATGAGGGTCACCGCGTTCTCCGGCGCGCGCATCGACGTCACCTGGGGCACGGTGGCCAACGCGGTCGGGTATCGAATCTACCGCGGCGGTGTGGTGGTCGGCGAGGTGGACGAGCCTGCGTCACCATGGTACTCGGACAACAACGGTCTGACGGCTAGCACGAGCTACGATTACAGGATCGAGGCGTTCTCCTCGGGCGGCAACAACGCACCGTTGAGTCCCATCAAGTCCGGCAGCACGCTCGCTGTGGGCAACGTCAAGATCGTCCGCGGCCCGACCGTCCAATGGGTCGGCCCCACCTCGGCTCGGGTGGCCTGGTGGACGAACATCAACAGCACGAGCGTGGTGAACTACAACACGCCGACGTTGCCGGGCGGAACTTCCGCCACCGACAGCACCCCGGTGCAGAACCACGTGGTGCTCCTTGCCCAACTCGCGATCGGGGCGGCGTACGAGTACAACGTGGGCAATGGATCGGTCACCAGCGGGACGGCCAAGTTCAAGACCAGCCCGCCTCCTGGAACCAGCTTCAGCTTTGACGCGATCGGCGACTACGGTGCCGGCAGCGTTGGTGAGACGCAGAACGCAGGCCGGATCGCCTCCGACACCTCGTCGTTCCTCCAGACCCTCGGTGACAATGTCTACTCCGAGGCAAGCGACCCGGACTTCTCGACCAAGTACTCGGAGGTCGACGGCCACTGGTTCAAGCAGATGCAGCCCGCCTTCACGGCGAAGGCACTGTGGACCTCGAATGGAAACAAGGAGTACTACGGCCACGGGGCGTGGTTCAAAGTCATTTACGCGCCGAACAACGAGAAGTGGTACAGCTACGACTGGGGCGACGCCCATATCGTCGTCCTTGACAGCTCCCAGCCATTCGCCATCGGCTCCGCCCAATACCTGTGGGCCCAGGCTGACCTCCAGGCAAGCCAGGGCAGCGTATGGCGGATCGCGGTCATCCAGGACCCGCCATACAGCTCCACGAGCGCCAACTCGAGCTCGGGGGCAGTGGCGACCAACCTGGTACCGCTCTTCCAGGCCCAGGGGGTGCAGCTGGTCCTGTCCGGCAACAGCCACAACTATGAGCGCTCCAAGCCGCTGATCGACGGCGTGCCGGCCATCGGCGGCATCACCTACATGGTGTCGGGCAACGGGGGCAATGCGTTCACTCCGTTCACCATCCCCCAGCCCAGCTGGAGCGCCGTCCGCGACGACATGCGCTATGGCTACCTGAAGATCAGTGTCAGCCCCGGTGCGCTAGTGATCAACGAGATCAGTGCCGCCGACGGCAGCACGCTGGATACCACCACTATCACCGGCTCGACCTACCATCCGCTGCCGGGGCCGGTGCGCATCGTTGACAGCCGGAACGGCCTGGGCCTACCCGCGAAGCTCGTCAACGGCACCCCCCAGAGCTTCCAGGTGACCGGCGCCAACGGCATCCCCGCCGGGGCCACCGCCATCACTGGCAATGTCACGGTCACCGCCCAGACCAAACTCGGCTACGTCTCGCTGACGACGGCGAGCCAGCCGAGCCCGTCGACCTCGACCATCAACTTCCCCGTCAGTGATGATCGAGCGAACGGAGTCACCACCCCGCTCGGTGCGGGCGGC
>JBBQGI010000085.1:0-7228 GCA_038322875.1 Candidatus Limnocylindria bacterium
GGAGCGGATCCTGATGAATCAGCATCCGACCATTGGGGCCGAGATCGTGGCGCCGGCGCGCCAGCTGGTCAACGAGGCGCCTCTCATCAAGACCCACCATGAATGGTTCAACGGCTCCGGCTACCCCGATGGCGTCGAGGCGCTCGACATCCCGCTCGGCGCGCGCGTCCTGGGCATTGCCGATGCCTATGAGGCGATGACGTCGCCGCGGCCATACCGTAAGACGCCACTGAGCCATGAGGTCGCCATCAGCGAGTTGCGGAAGTACTCCGGCATCCAGTTTGACCCCGAGGTCGTGCCGATCCTGATCGGCCTCGACCGGGAGATCCTGGACCGCCGGCCGGAGGGCCCCGACGAGCTGCCGACCATGCTGCATGCGGGCACGCCGCAGTCACAGGATCCCACGGACGGAGGAACGCCAACGGCGAGGCCCATCCTCGCCTCCGACGATGTTTCTTAGCGTCATCGCACTTGCCCTGGTCGTCGGCGGGCTCGCCGGCGGAGGGCTCCCCCGCCTGGCCGACCTGCGCCTGCGGGCGGTCTGGATCCTGGGCATCGCGCTGGCGCTGCGGTTCGCCGCGGGGCTGCTGCGCGAGGGAGACATCGGCGTCGACGTGCCGCTGGGCACCCTCTTCATTGCCGCCTATGCCCTGATCTTCGTCTGGCTCTGGAACAACTGGCAAGTGCCCGGGCTCCAGATCGCCGCGGTCGGGATCGGGCTCAATGCCCTCGCCCTGGTGGTCAACGGGGGCCAGATGCCGATCTGGTCGGCTGCCTTCAGTGCAGCCGGCTTCACGCCTGCCGCCCTGGCCCACGACCCGTTCCACTTCCTGCTGCAGGCCAGCAGCGTCTCCGATTTCGTCCTCCGCGGCGGCATCTTCGGGGACGTGATTCCGATTCCGATCCCGGTGATCCGGGACGTGGTGAGCATTGGCGACGCGCTCCTGTCGATTGGGATCTTCTGGGCGATCGTCTACTCCATGACCCGCCCGAACATGCCCACCCGCGCGGCGCTGACCCTGGGCCTGCGCCCCGGCGATCCGTTCGCCAACGCCTCTGCGTTCCCTGGCGGGCAGGCGCAGGCGGTGGGCAGCACGCCGGCTCTTGCCGCGGTGGGTGCGACGGCGGTTGGGAGTGGGGCGACCGAGATCGCCGTTACGGAGGAACGGGCGCAGTCGCCGTACCTGGCGCTCGTCCGCAACCGCAACTTCAGCCTGCTCTGGGTGGGGCAGCTGGTCAGCTTCTTCGGCGACCGGGTGAACCAGGTTGCAATCGGCGTGCTCGTCCTACAGCGCGCCACGCCCCTCGACGTGGGGATCGTATTCGCGGCCACCGCCATCCCGAACGTCTTCCTTGGCCCGTTGGCGGGAGCCCTGGTCGACCGATGGGATCGGCGTCGGACGATGATCGTGTGCGACCTCGTGCGGGCGGGCCTCGTCCTGCTGGTGCCCCTGGCGATCGAGGTGCACATCGGGCTCGTCTATGCGATTGCCCTGGCGGTGGCCACCGTGGGGCTGCTCTTCCGGCCCGCCAAGACGGCGATCGTCCCGCTCATCGTCGAGGAGCAGTCGCTCGTCACCGCCAACTCGGCCTCGAGCGTGAATGAGACGCTCGCCGACCTGCTCGGCTATCCGGTCGCGGCGGCCATCGTGGCGGGGCTGGCTGCGGTGATCGGCGCCGCGTTCGTGCTCGACTCGGCCACCTACGTGGTGAGCGCGGTGCTCATCTGGGGCATGGTCGTGCCGCGCGAGGAGCTGAACAACGAGCCATTCAGCGCGCGCGCGATCTGGCGCGAGATGGGCGAGGGCTGGCATTTCCTTACGCACAGGGCCGAGCTGCTGGCCAACACCATCGTCAGCACCGTCGCGCAGCTGGCGTTCGGTGCCGAGATCGTCTGCAGCCTCATCTACGCGCAGCGCGTGCTCGACCCAAGCATGCTCCCCTTCCCGGAGAACTACGGCTGGCTGATGGCCTCGCTGGGGCTCGGCAGCGTCGTCGGCGGCGTCGCGATTGGATGGCTGGCGCCCAACGCACCCAAGGGACCGATGACGATCATCGGCTTCATAGGCCTGGGCGCGGCGATGGTGGGGGCCGGCCTGACGACCAACCCGGCAGTGGCGATCGCCATCTTCTTCGGCATCGGCGTGGCGAACATGCTCTACCTGGTGCCGACCATCACGCTCTTCCAGGAGCTCACCCCGCAACGGCTCTTCGGGCGGGTCGTCTCGAGCCGGCAGGCGCTCACCTTCGGGGCGATGGCGATCTCGATGGGAGCCGCGGGCTACCTGGCCGGCGTGCTGGGAGCCGCCGCGGTGCTGATGCTGGGCGGCGGGCTGATCGCCGTGGCCGGGCTGGGCGGCCTGTTCGTGCCCGCCATGCGCGGAGCCCGATAGAAGTTGCTACCCTTCGCGCGGCCGCCGACCCGGCGGCTTTCCTGATGGGAGAGGCATGACCGAGAGGCGAGGCGGCAGTGATCGTGGTGGGGAGCCACAGGCGCCCGGCTACCGCGGGACCCTCCCACCGCGCGCCGATGTCCTGGCGCAGCCCTGGGTGATCATTGTCTTCGTGATCTTCGTCCTGGTCTTTGCCCTGTCGTTCGCGAATATCCCCAGCAGCATGTTTCCCTCGCCGAGCGCCAACCCGCTGCCGACCGTCTCGACCGCGCCGAGCGGCTCGGGAATCGCCTCAGGCTCGCCCGGAGCATCGGCCTCCGCAACTGCCTCGGAATCGACGTCCGAGGCTTCATCGGCGTCAACATCGGCTGGGCCGAGCCCTTCGCCGACACCCTAGGGCGACGCGCCCGGGGTTGAGTCCAGGTCGTCCCAGGATGAGATCGGGGTGGGAATCAGGACTTCGGCGGACCCGCGCAGGGATGGTGGCGTAAGGGTCGCCAGGGGCGCTGGGAGGGGCCTGAAAGCCATCGGTGATATCCTTGGCGCCTCCATTCCGGCCAATTCACGAGGACTTGTGTCCATGTTCAGTCGCGTACGAATCGCGATCCGCTTCTTCTTCATGGGGCTCGCGGTCGGCGTCCTGCTCGCACCCCGATCCGGTCGTGAGACGCGCCGCCTGGTGCGAGAGCGGGCCGATCGGCTGCTGAATGACCTGCTCGACGCCGCGACCCTGGGCGCCTTCGACTCCGGGGCAGCCCCGGAGGATGAGGATGGCGAAGCCGCCGCGAAGACCGGCAATGGCCGGACTCGCCAGAAGGCTGCGACCGCCGCCAAGTCATAGCGCGCTTCGGAGCGAGCGACTCCTCACGGCCGCGTCTACCAGACGCGGCCGACCTGTTTTCAACGGCCCGGACCCGATGAAATGGCTCCGCCTCCGTCCCCGTTTTGGGCCACCCAAACCGTCGCCACGCGACTCCCGCGACGAGCTTGACGCCGCCCGGGCCAGGATGGTCCGCGAGCAGATCGCGTCCCGCGGCCTCACGGATGCCGAGCTCCTGCAGGTCTTTGCGACCGTGCCGCGGCATGCCTTCGTGGATTCGGCCAGCCCCTATGCGGATGGTGCCCTGCCGCTCCCCGCCGGCCAGACCATCTCGCAGCCGTACATCGTTGCGCTCATGACCGATGCCGCGCGGCCGGCGCGCGGATGGCCGGGTGCCCGCGTTCTCGAGATCGGCACCGGCAGCGGCTACCAGGCCGCGATCCTGGCAGCGCTCGGGGCGGAGGTCATCAGCGTCGAACGCCATGCCAATCTCTCCGAGGACGCTGGCCGCCGGCTCGCCGACGCGGGCTACGACGCGGTTCGGCTCGTGGTCGGCGACGGGACCCGGGGCTGGCCGGCCGGAGCGCCCTACGACGCCGTGCTGGTCACCGCCGCCGGACCGTCCGTGCCCCAGCCCCTGCTGGACCAACTGTCCCGGTCGGGCGGGAAGCTGGTCATGCCGGTCGGCACGCGTCAGCACCAGGAGCTGACCGTGGTCGAGCGCAACGGCTCCGAGGAGGTCACCACACGGCGAGACCCCGTCGTGTTTGTTCCGCTGATCGGTGAGTTTGGATTCGAGGAGTAGGCGCTCCCTAGAGCGGCGGGACCTCGAGGGTCGCGCGGCCGGAGGGCTGGAAGCGTCCCGATGGACCTTCGGCCGCCTTCCTGGAGAAACCGGCTCCGGCGCGCAGCAGCTCCTCGTCGTACACGCCCTCGATTCGGTCGACCATCGCGTCCAGGCTGAATCGCGCCTCGACCGTGACACGGCCGGCCTCGCCCAGCTGACGGCGCAGCTCGGGCGAGCAGACCAGGCGAATGCAGGCCTCGGCCAGCGCGGCCGGATCGGCGGGCGGAACGAGCAGGCCATCGAGGCCATCGGTCAGGACCTCGGGAATGCCACCGACCGCGGAGGCCACGACCGGGCGTCGACGTGCCATCGCCTCCAGGATCGAGATGCCCTGCGCCTCGCGCAGGGACGGGACGACGGCAATGTCGATCTCGCCGATGATGGCCGCCACGTCCTCGCGGCGGCCGGTGAAGACGATCCGATCCCGCCCCGGCGCGGGCAGGGCCGCAGCCTGGGCGCGCAGCTCCGCATCGAGCGAGCCCTCGCCGACGATCACCAGCCACGCCTCCGGCGCACCCCGCAGGATCGCCGGCAACGCCTCGATCAGGTATCGGTGCCCCTTCTCCGGCTCCAGTCGGGCGACTACGCCGAGCAGGGGTGCACCACCGGGAATCGCGAACTCGCGGCGTATGGAGCAGGCCGTCACCGGCAGGTCGAACCGGGCCAGGTCGACGCCGTTGGGGATGACGGTGAAGGGGGCGGCGCCGCGTCCCTCGCCGCGCACCTTGCTGACGATCGAGGCGGATGGAACGATCAGCCGGTCCATGACCGGGGTGAGAGCGGCCAGCGTCGCGATGTCCTCCGCGGAGCGCACCCGTGATGAATGGACGGTTGCCATGACGACCGGCGTTCCCGCTGCGACGGCCGCCCGGACACCGATCACCTCGGCGCGGTACATGTGGGCGTGAAGCAGGTCGATCTCCTCGCGGCGGAGATAGGCCGCCAGCTGGCGGACTGCGGCCTCGTCATCGGCCTCGTCGATGACTTCGACCTCCAGGCCCAGGCGCTGCAGGCGTTGCACGGCCGATCCGCGTGACAGGGAGAGGGCGCGCACCTCGTAGCGCGAGCGGTCGAGGCGCAGCAGCAGGCCCGAGTAGCTCTCCTGCGCGCCGCCGTTGCCCCCGGTGGCGAGGAGCTGCAGCACCCTCGGTCGCGGGTGACTGCGGGACTTGTGGTGGCGCCGGTTGCGCCGATACGGCGCCGAGGCAATGGCGCCCTCGTGGTCGGGGGCCGCCGAGCGATTGGGGGTCACGCTCACGATGCTAAGCGTGGCCGCTCTGTTCGTCAAAGCGCTCGCGGGCTCATCGCTTCCTGCGTCCTGCCGGATTGCGGCTCAGGCGAACCAGGGCCCGGGCTGCGCCAAGCGCCTCCGAGGGCGACATGTTGGACCTGCCCAGGCGCCGATTGATGAAGCGGCTGGGAACCTCAGCGATGGGCAACCCGGCGTGGTGCAGGACGAACGCCCATTCCGACAGGGCGACGAATCCAGTCTCGCGCAGGTCCTGCTCCGCAAGGCGTTGGACGGCGCGGCGGCTATAGAGGCGGAACCCGTTGGTGAAGTCCGTCATCGGCAGACGCAGGACTGCCCTGATCAGCCGATTGGACGAGCGACTCCATATCCTGCGCGCCGCGGACCAGCCCTCGACTGGTGGGGCACCTGACACGTAGCGCGACCCAACGACCAGATCCGCGCCGGCGGTGGCCCGGGCGAGCATCTGGGGCAGCTCCTCGGGCTGATGCGACAGGTCGGCATCCATCTCGCTGAAATGGGTGTAGCTCGCGTCCTCCGAGCCACCCTTGAATCCGGCCAGCACGGCGCCTCCCCTTCCGCCTTTCCGTGCCCGGCGCATGACCGAGACGCGGCCGGCCGAACGCTCCGCAATTCCATCGGCCACGGCGGCGGTGCCGTCGGGGGATCCGTCGTCCACCACCAGCACGTCCGCGTCGGCCAGCGCCGCCAGGATCCTCGGGATCAGCAGCGGCAGGTTGAGGGCCTCGTTGTAGGTTGGCAGCACTATGAGGACGCGGCTCATGGGCGCCCGCCACCGGGCGACCACAGGATCCCACCTCGCCTATGAGGCGGCAGTTGCGCCGAATTCATGCAGCCGGTCCTTCCCCGACAGTCTCGCGCGCCAAGGATCGCCGCCTGCCTCTGCGAATCGCCCACGGGATCCAGATGCAGAGCGCCGGGATCAGCAGCCAGGTGAGGTAGTGCTCGTGCAGCGACGGGACCGCCGCGAGCATGGCGAAGATCGAGAGGGAGAAGCTGCGCCGCACAACGGCGAGTACCGCAATGGCGGCCCCGCTTCCATAGGCGACCCAGTCAGGTAGGCCGAGCCACGCCACCGGGTTCGACCGCGGATAGTCCGCGACCGTGGGGTCGAACTCATGGAGTCGCAGCTGCACGAAGTCGGTCACGACGGCGGGGCCTTTCCAGATCATCACCACGATGGTCGCGGCCAGCAGAATGCTCAGCGCCGCGGCCACTCCTCGCCAATCCCGCTTGCCAATGAGCCACGCAACGCCCAACACCGGAACGAGCTTGATGGCGGCGGCTATGCCCACGGCTGTCCCCGCCGCGCGCGGAAACCGCAACGCGACCGCCAGCAGAAGGAAGACCGCCGAATTCACATTCGCCCAGAAGAGGGCGCTCGTGAATGGGGGCCAGGCAACGATGACCGGTGCCAGCAGCATCGTGCCACCGAGCCCGACGCGCGGCCAGATGAGCACCAGCCCGGCAACGAGGCAGGCAACCATCAGCAGGCCCCATAGCCAGCGATCCCCGGGTAGCAGCTGGACGAGGCTCACCAGCGCCGTGGAGGGCGGCTGATTCCAGTAGACCGGAAATGACAGCGGGTGGGTGACGAGCTTGGATGGATCGTAGAGCGGCTGGTTCGAGGTCAGCGCCGGCAGCGCAGCCGCGTACCATTCGGCGTCGCCGAAGAGGAGAAGGCCGTACGTGCGGCCGGCCACGACCGCCAACGCGGCCAGCGGAACGGTGAGGAGCCCGAAGAGGCCCCACGGCATGAGTGGGAGTCCGCGATCCGCCGCTCTTCCCGTCGTCAGAACTTCTTGCATATCGGCGCCCGTACAGCCTCATCCGAAGATAACAGGACCGGGAAGCCAGCCAGCGGGTCGTCGGGCGCACCTAGACTGCGCGCTGATGCC
>JBBQGI010000086.1:0-7212 GCA_038322875.1 Candidatus Limnocylindria bacterium
CGGAGGGGCTGATCGACGCGCTCGGGGAGCCCTACCTCGTCGCTCGCCTCGATCCCCAGCCGGACCACTGCTGCGTCGTCATCGAAGGCCGGGTCGGGGCCTAGTCGGAGACTCGGGTACGTGGTGATTCGAGCCCGTCAGCCCCCGAAGCCCGGCGCGTGCCGCCACCGACGAGCGGTAGTTGCAACTTACGTAAGGCCCCACTTATACTGGCCGGCGTGGAAGTAGCACTGAAGGCGATCGCCGAACCGCGGCGGCGGCACATCCTGTCGCTCGTTCGTGATGGCGAGCTGTCCGCTGGCCAGATCGCTGCCCATTTCGCGGTGACGCGGCCGGCGGTATCGCAGCACCTGACTGTGCTGAAGCAGGCGGGCCTCGTCAGCGAGCGCCGTGACGGCACCCGACGGCTGTACCGGGCGAGGCCAGAGGGTCTTGTAGAACTGCAGTCGTTCCTCGAGAGCTTCTGGGTCGAGCGCCTGACGGCACTCAAGCGCGCCGCTGAGCGCGAGCAGGAGGGACACCATGGACGTCATCGGTGAAAGCATCGCCGTGGAGCGCGAGATCGCGATCGCGGCCAGCCCGGAGACGGTCTGGACGTTCCTCGTCGATCCCGACAAGGCGGTCCACTGGATGGGGCTCTCGGCGAGCTTCGATCCGCGCCCCGGCGGCCACTACCGCGTCGAGGTCAATCCCGGTCGGGTCGCAACAGGCGAGTTCGTGGAGGTCGAGCCCCCGCACCGTCTGGTCCATACCTGGGGCTGGGAGCCCGGTAGCGGCAGCCCCGTACCACCAGGCTCAACGACGGTCGCGTTCGAGCTGATCCCCAACGGGCAGGGGACGCTGCTGCGGCTGACACACAGCAGCCTGCCCGACGCTGCGTCGGCGGCATCACACACGCGCGGCTGGGAGCATTACCTCGCACGCCTCGCGGCTACCGCCGGGGGCGCAGATCCCGACGTCGACCCGTGGATCGAGGAGACGCCATGACCCTGGATCGGCGATTCACGACCGTGTCTGCGAATCTCGTCGCCCAGGACCCAGCCGTCGAGCGGGGGCGCATGCTACGCGCACCCGGCCTCAAGATCTGCGGCAAGTTCTTCGCCTTCGCTACCAAGGACGACCTCGTCGTCAAGCTGCCTGTCGCGCGCGTGAACGAGCCCCTCGACTCGGGAGCGGGACGGCCGTGCGAGATCCGCAAGGGATCGCCAATGCGGGAGTGGGTTCGTGTCACCCCGATTGACGATGGTGCCTGCGGCGCCTACGTCGAAGAAGCCCGCGACTTTGTCGCCCGCCAGCCAAGGAGATAGCCTGCCATGCCGACGACCGCCGTGACCCCGAGCCCGGGCTTCGTCTCGATCACCGTCAGCGATGTCCACAGGTCGGCAGCCTTCTATGAGGAGTACCTGGGAGCCGTCCGCGACACCTTCGACTTCGGCCCGGACGCGGTGGCGTTCGTCGGCTGGCCGACATTCGCCCTGAGTTCCGTGCAGCGGCCGGGCTCGTCCGGTCCGTCACCTGAGACGACGTCCATCCAGCTGTGGTGGAGGGCCAGCGACGCGCAAGCGCTCTATGAGACGGCGCTGGCGCGCGGCGTCCCGATCCTGCTCGAGCCGTTTGACGGACCTTTCGGCAGAACGTTTGCGATGGCCGATCCAGACGGGTACCGGATCACGATCTACGAGAAGGATCAGCCGCTCTTCTGGCCGCCGCGGACGAGCTGACGCCTGATCGTGGTGCGTCGGGTACACGAGGTGGTTCGTTCCCACCGGGGTCGTGTCCTCCGGACCGGTTGGTCCCCACCAATCACTTCACTCGAGCCCACCTGGGTCGGCTGCTGCGGCGCCTGAACGGCCGGGGTCAGCAGCGAATGGTGCCTGAGGGTTGTGACCGATCGGCGCTCGCACTTCCCCGGCCGGCACCCGCCCCAGAAGAGCTCAGCCGCCGATGGTCCGGATAGCTCACCATGTATCCCGGCCCGCAAAGACCGTGGACGGCAGGCCAACGTCAACTATGGCAAGCAGTGTTGCTCGATAACCGAGCAAGCGCTTGCCGGCGGGGCCCGACGATTCGAACCGGCGAGATAGCTCACGACATCCGCATCCCGATTGTGGGAAGCGAGAACTCGTCTCGCCAGTCGCCCTGCTGTCCGAGGGACTCACCGGTTCGCTCTCGCGTGGCCAAGTGAGATCGCGCGACAGCAGGACGTGATGGCTGAGATTCGAACCTTCGATCTCCTGATCCAGACCGGCAACGTTCAGCACTTCCCGGTTGGTACTCTGCCGCCGGGAGTACTGGGAGGGTATGCTGCAATGGATCCGCGACAAGCCGCTGTGCGAGAAGAAGTTCAGCCCCGAGGATCTCGATCTCGTCACGATCACCGCTAGCGTCGAGGAGGCGTGCGCGGCGGTCCTCCGGCAGCGGAGCAAGGCGCGTCAGCGCGAGGAGGCGGACGGTCGCCAGGCGACCGGGGCCGTCCGGCGAGCCGCCGGTCCTTCGTCCGGGTCGAGAACGGGACCGCGGCCGGATGCTGGAGCGGCGGGATGACAACTACCGTAACAGGAGGCACCGATGCTTCACCGTATCGCCAGATTCGGATCGCCGGCGTTTCTGGGAATCGCGTTGCTCGTCTTCCTGCTGCCGTTTCTGGCGGTGTCGTGCGACGTCCCCGGCGGGTATGGGCGCATGACCCCCGGTGGCACCACGACCTACTCGGGGCTGAGTCTCGCGCTGGGTACGCCGCCGTCGATTAACGAGGGCCACCTGCGGCCCGCTGACGAGCAGCAGCCCGACGAGCTCGGCGTGCAGCTATTCGTGCTCCTGGCCGCAGCGGGAGTCGCCGCGGCGCTCGCGCTGGCCGCCGCGCGACGATGGTGGCCGGTGGCCGGGATCGCGACCGCGGCGGCCGTATCCCTGATCATCGGGGAGCTTCTCGCCCGATCATCCCTCGTTGATCGGGTGGCGACACAGGCGGCGTTGCCGTTTCCCGACGGGAAGTCCGCCGGCGATTACGTGGTCATTGGCAACGGCTTCTGGCTGGCGCTGGCCCTGACGCTCGTGGGAACCGGACTCAGCATCGGTGCGGCGCGAACCGAGGCCAAGCGCGACACGCCGCAGGACTGAGGCGACAGCGCCAGCGCTCGTGGGGGCCGGACTCAGCATCGGTGCGCGCCTGCCCGTCGACGTGGCTCGCGAGGGCGTGTTGAAGGTCAAGTGGGTCTGTTCTTCGCGAACCTTCGACGGATCCCCTGGACATCGAGGCGGTGCCCTTCGTCCTCCTCGTCCGCTACCTCACCAGGAACACCATCAAATGGGGAGGATACCGGTGACCTCTTCACTGGGCTCGACAGCTACGAGCAGAGGGTGCTCGAAGGCTGGGAGGAGATCTGCAAGCGCGGGCCTCACGATGTGGCTGATGCTGGCCGTCCGGGATGAGGAACGAAATGCGGCCGAGATCGCCGGTTTCATCGAAACCCACGCGCACGACCCGATGAACGTCATCGAAACCCACGCGCACGACCCGATGAACGTCATCGAAACCGACGCGCACGACACGATGAACGTCGACGACAGCAGCCTGTATCGAGGCGTGCTAAAGCTGACCAGGCTCGAGTTGAGCGAGGCCACAAAAGGAGCCGGAGATCGGACGGGGGCCGACCGGACGTATTTCCGGCTCACCTCAACGGGCCGCCGTCCTGGAAGCGTTCCTCGATCGGCACATTCGCGGCATCTACGTCAACGACGCCGCTCGGCTCTTCGCCTAATTCCCCGAACACACGAGCCAGACCGAGCGTCGCGGTGTCGCGGTGTCGCGGTGTTGCGGCGTGTGGCGGGCCCGACCGGATTCGAACCGGCGATCTCCAGCGTGACAGGCTGGCATGTTGGGCCGCTACACCACGGGCCCGCGGGAGCGACGGTGGCGGAGTATAGCAGGGGCGCCCGGCCGCCTAGACTGCGGCCCTCTGCATTCGCATGATGGCCAGCGTGGCAGCCGCGTAGCCGATCACGCCTCCGCCAAGGCCGATAGCGGCCGGCAGCATGATGATCACCGGCGCGGCTCCTGAGGCCGCGCTGACCAGGGCCGAGACCGCGAATGCGAGGGATAGCACGGCCATGCTGGCGCACAGCACCACACCGGCCGAGCTCGCCACCCCGGACCCGCGACGCACTGCCGCGACGATCCCCACATGGACAAGCCCCAGCAACCCGACCGCCACGCCGAGTGCCACGGCAGCCCCACCGACTGCCGGCGCATCGACCACCGCTTCGGGGGGCAGCTGGTCGCTGATCAAGCTCGGATTGAACAGTCCGACCGCGACCGATGCGGCGGCGGCCAGGCAGAGGATTGTCCCGGCAACGAGAAGGAAGGCGACCGGCAGCCTCGACACGCGCGTCATCGCCGCGTGGGAGGTCAGGGCTTCAGGCGCGCCAGGACGAATGCCGCGCCCGCGAACGCGAGGAGTGCCACGCCGAGGGCTGCGAGCAGGACCGCGTCCCGTCGAGCAGAGCCCATGAGCACCACGAAGCCTGCCGCGGCAAGCAGCGCCGTCATCGCCGAAACGGCGGTCAGTGCCGTCCGGCTTCCGCGCAGGTTGGCGAGGAGCGCCCCAGCGCTGCCGACCACCAGCAGGCTGAGCGCCAGCAAGCCGATGCCGCCGACGACCTGGCCCAGCCCCAGCGTCGCGATATTGGGCGGCGCCAGGGTGCCGTTGTATGTGGCCGGAAGGGTGAAGCCTCCGACCGCCATCCCGATCGCGGCGATGAAGATCGCCACGCCGCCGATCGCGGCAACCAGCGTCGCGCCGGCTCCACGCTCGCCCAGATGCTCCGGGGCCAGCGAGTGGCCGCGGTGCCGGGGCGCAACGCTGCGGGCGGCGGGCTTGATGACCTTTTGACTAGCCACGGCCCCGGATTGTAGGGGACCTCCCGGCGGGGCACCACCGTATACTCCGCCCCGTGCCGTTCGAGCCACCGCCAGACCCGCGCCAGGCACGCCGCATCGCCGTCTGGCGGTGGGTCTCCTTTGCGATCGCATCGGCGCTGATCCTGGTGGTCGTATACCTCGCCTACGTCGGCTATCAGGGCTCGCTCGTCTTCGGCGCGAATTCTCGCGAGGGCGACTGTCGAACGCCGGCATCGGCCTTTAGCTGGTCCTACGAGGCGATCAACTACGAGATCGCCTCGGACGCCGAGCTGGATGCGTATGCCAACCGCCTCGACTGCGCTGGGACCGGGCAGGCTGCCGGAATCGATCTGATCACCGGCGACGGCACCCGGATCGCAGGCTGGTATGTGCCCGTCGCCGGCCAGCGCGATCCCGCCGCACCGACCGTCGTGCTCGCCCATGACCAGGGAAAGAGCAAGAGCGACATGCTGGCCTGGGCCGCGCTGCTGCACGACTCCTACAACCTCGTCATCTTCGACTTTCGGAATCATGGCCAGAGCTCCGGCGAGATCACGACGCTCGGCGTGCGCGAGGTGCAAGACCTGCGAGCCATCATCGATTGGGTTGAGGAGGCGAAGCAGCCGAGCTCGATCGCCGTCCTGGGCGTCTCGATGGGAGGGACCGCCGCGATCAACGAGGCTGAGGCGGACGACCGCGTGGTTGCTGTGATCCTCGACTCCATGCATGCCACGCTCGCCAACGCACTCCAGGCGCGGCTCGAGGCGGACGGGTTCCCCCTGGCACTGCCGGGAGCGTGGTCGATCCTGCTGGGCGGCCTACTCCGCACCGGGGAGGACATGAGCGCCGTCGACCCGGTGCAGGCGATCGGCCGGTACGGCGAACGGCCCGTGCTCATCGTGGCGGCGGGGCAGGACGATGCGGTCGGCGCGAATGATGAGGATGACCTGGCAGCTGCCGCGCGCGACGACGGTGCCACCGTCGAGCTCGAGACCTGCGCCGCGGCGCGGCATGGGGCGTCCGTCGCGACATGTCCGACCGAATATCAGGGCTGGGTCCTCGCCTTCCTGGAGCGCTTCCTGCCGCACGCGCCGTGACCGGGTGGCCTGGGCGCGGCGCTGCGCTGCTCCTGGCGCTCCTGCTCGCCGCTTGTGGCGCGAGCCCCGCGCCGATCGTCAACCTGGCCGGTTGCCCCGGCGCGGCTCCCACCGCCGACCAAGCGGCAGCGATCCTGAGCGATGCCCAACGCGCGGTCTTCGACACCAACAAGGGATCGTTCACGATCGAGCTGCTGCCCGACGCGGCGGCCATCGCGACCGCGAACTTCGTGGCCCTGGCACGCTGCGGCTACTACGCGCAGCTCACCTTCCATCGGGTCATCGCCGGCTTCCTGGTCCAGGCCGGTGACCCGCAGACGCGTTCCAACCATGGGGCCTTCGACCGACTGGGGGCCGGTGGGCCGGGCTACCAGTTCGAGGTCGAGTTTCCCGATCCAGGGCTCGCCTACGACAAGTACACGGTCGCCATGGCCAATGCCCTGCAGTACGACGGCGTGACGGGCGAGATCCAGGGCGGGACCGATACGAACGGCAGCCAGTTCTTCATCGATCTCGAGAGCCTGGTGGGCCGATTGCGACCGTACTACAGCATCATCGGCAAGGTCACCGACGGGACCGATGTCATCGACGCGATCGGCGCGGTCGAGGTCAACAATCCGGCGGACGGAGTGCCCCTTGAGCCGGTGATCATCGAGTCGGTGACGATCGAAGGAGACGGCTGAACGGGGTCAGTCGGCCTCGAAAGCGCTTCGGAATGTAAACGATTCTTAGCCCCCACCCATTGACCCAAACCCGACCTGGCGGGTATCCTTTAGGGGCTGTTCGCACAGCGATTCACCACTGATCGCAAGGCCATGGGTAGGTTTGGGTAAGGGTAGAGCGGGAAACCGCTCGTGAAAGATGCCCTTGCGGTTAGCGAATCCGGCAGCAACGGAAGGCCCCTCTTCGGAGGGGCCTTCTTCTTTGTCGCGGGGGCATCGCACGCGGGCCGGGTATCATCGCTCGTGGCGCTTCACGCGCCGGTAGCTCAGTGGATAGAGCGTCGGCCTCCGGAGCCGAAGGTCGCAGGTTCGAATCCTGTTCGGCGCGCCAATCTTCGTCCGGCCTAGGGTCCCAGGTAGGTGGCGCTGAGGGTGCCGCCACTCCCGAGAGCCAGGGTCACCCCGTTGGCCCGGTTGTCGCCGACCGGGAAGTTGAGGGTCGACGTCGCTGGGCCGGAGGTCGAGTTGGGTCCCAGGAAGGCAGCGCCGGCGG
>JBBQGI010000087.1:0-7187 GCA_038322875.1 Candidatus Limnocylindria bacterium
GCCTGGAAGGATATCGACGCTGTAGTAGACGCCGCTGATCAGCAGCAGCACCGACTGCAGCACGAAGGTCATCTGCGCTCCGCGCTCCACGTACATCAGCGGCAGGATGGCCGTCATGATCCCGATCCCGATGAAGGAGACCGAGCCGAGCACCATGAAGATCGCCGCGGTCGCAAAGTTTGCCTGCGCCAGGTCGAGCTCGAAGAAGAGGGCGAGCACGATCAGGACCACCACGGTGTGCACGAAGCCGAATGCCACGGCATACACGGTCGAGCCGAGCATCTGGGCATAGCGGCGCACCGGGGCCATGAAGGTGTACTCGAGCGTCCCCTCCCAGCGCTCCCAGCTCACCGTCTCGGCGATGAAGCTGAAGACAACGGACAGGTAGTTCCAGAAGACGGCGCCGATCACGAGGGTCAGCAGCAGTCGCTCATCCCCCTGTCCGGCACCGATGAGCGACACGGCCAGGGCGCCCGCCACGGCATAGACCAGGAAGGCGACTTCCCAGCCCCAGTAACGCTTGGTCAGGTTGAAATTTCGCTCGACGAAGGCGAACGACGCCTTCAGCTCGCGGGTCATGAGTGCCATGGCTCTACGCTCCGATGATCACAGGATGAGCGACGGTCCGGCCCATCAGGCGGACCGGACTCGT
Source organism: Candidatus Limnocylindria bacterium (assembly GCA_038322875.1). GTDB lineage: Bacteria > Chloroflexota > Limnocylindria > QHBO01 > QHBO01 > CF-167. The sequence goes on from JBBQGI010000087.1 coordinate 653, forward strand.
CGCCGCAGATTGGGCTCCGCTGCCAGGCGCGCGCCGAAGCGCACCAGCTGACGGCCAACCCAGCGCCGCACGGGGCGGCGCGACGGCAGTCCGCGGCCGGCATGCAGCTCGCGTCGCATCCGGGTGACACGATCGGCATGGACCGATCGAAGGGCCGTCTGGTCGTGCAGGGTCAACATCTTCATCACCGCCTTTCCCATTGCTACTCGTCGTCTTCGTTCTCGTTGTCGCCGATGTCGTCGTCCAGGGATCGGCCGGTGTACGTCATGAAGACGCTCTCCATGGTCGGCTCCTGCCCGTGCTCCGCGGCGACCTTTGCCCTCAGCGCCTCCGGCGTGTCCTCGACCACGATCCGCCCGTCGTTGATGATCGCGATCCGATCGCAGAGCCGATCGGCCTCGGCCAGGTCGTGCGTGGTAAGCACGATCGTCGCGTCGTGCGTGTCACGCAGCTCCTCGATGAAGGTCTGCACGTCAAGCTTGGATCTCGGATCCAGGCCGGTCGTCGGTTCGTCGAGGAGCAGCAGGGTCGGGCTCGTCAGCAGGGCTCGCGCGATGGCGACCTTCTGCTGCATCCCCCGGCTCATCTGCTCCAGCGGCCGGCTGAGGCGCTTCTCACCAATGCCGAGCCTGGCCAGGATGGTGATCGCTTCGGCGCGTGCCGACCTGGGATCCATCCCGTACAGGCGAGCGGCGTAGGCCAGGTTCTCGTGCGGGCTGAGCTTCTTGAAGAAGGCAGCGTCCACGCTCACGCGGTTGATGACGCGCTTGACCGCCATCTCGTCCCGTTCGATGTCATGGCCGAACACCTCGACCCGCCCGGTGTCCAGGGTGAGCAGCGTGCTCACCAGCCGGATCAGGGTCGACTTGCCGCTGCCGTTGGCACCCAGCACGCCGTAGATCTCGCCCCGCCGGATGCGGATCGAGATGTCCTTCACGGCGATCACCGACTTGCGCTTGCGCCCGCGCCCGACCACGAACCGCTTCGTGACGTGCTCGACCAGCAGGGCCGGCACGCCGTCGTCGGACAGGACGCGCTGCGTGCGCGAGGGCGCCGCGGCGGTGGCCGCGGGACGCATCGGCTCCGTCTTCGGTTGTTCCAGCAGGCTGGTCATGTCGTCTTTCCTGTCGTGATCTGGCATTGCCTTGGTCGTCCGTTACCTCTCCACATATGCGTCGAGCCGCGAGACCTTCGTGGTCCGCGGCTCTGGTCCTCGCACGTCGCGAGCATCAAAAAACCGTGGACCCGATCTGGCCCACGGCTCGTGGCTTGTTGCTGGGGCGGCATTGCCGCCATGGCATCAGCTCGAGGGGGGCACAGATCTCCCGCCGCCGGCGCCGTTGATAGGCGTCGCGAGGCGCTCGAATCGGGCGCTGCACAGGAGTCTCATGGCTAGAACACACGTCCTCGTTGAGAGGTTGGCCGGACGGCACCATACGGCGATATGGCAATTTCGGGGCCGCCGCGGGAGTCTACGGCCCGGCTTCCCGCCGTGTCAAGCCGATCTCTGCACAGCGAATTCCTGGCCCGATGGTAGAGTCGAGATGCCCGCGATCATGAGGGATGGGACATGAATTATCACCGAGGGCTGCTCTTCTGGGGCCTGGCGCTGGTCACCGGTGGGGCGGTCGCCCTGGCCGCTCAGCAGCAGTACATCGACGAAAACGCGGTTGCGGGGGCATGGCGCCTCTGGCCGCTGATCCTGGTCGCCATCGGATTGTCGGTCATGCTGGCCCGCACCCGGCTGGCGATCGTCGGCACCATCGTTGCGGCGCTGGTGGTGGGCACGGCCGGCGGTGCGCTCATCACGCTGGGGCCGGGAGCTTTCACCTGCGGCGGACCCGAGCCGGCCGACCTGGCAACGCGACAGGGCACCTTCGGCGACCAGGCCCAGGTGACGCTCGACTTCAACTGCGGCACGCTCGATCTCTCCATGGCGGACGAGGGCCACTGGACGGTGGCGAGCGGTCAGACGGCGGGGTCGCCGGCGCAGCTCGACGCCGCTGCGGGCCGATTGGAGGTCCGCTCGCCGGATCACAACTGGTTCGACCGCGGGCGGCAGCGCTGGGCGGTCTACCTGCCGAAGGGCACCACCTACGACCTGCAGGTCAGCCCCAACGCCGCGGACACCTTCCTCGACCTGGGTGGTGGCAGCTTCGGAGCGGTCTCGGTTCAGCCGAATGCGGGATCGGTCTTCATCGACCTCACCGATGCACAGGTGGATGAGCTCAACCTGTCGCTCAATGCCGGCTCGGCCTCGCTCGTCATCGGTTCAGGCCTGCACATGAATGCGTCGATGAGCGTCAACGCGGGCTCGATCGATGTCTGCACGGTGGGCGACGTGGCGCTCCAGATCATGACCAGCCCGAACATCACCTTCGCGACCAACCTGGATGAGACGGACCTGACCCAGAACGGCAACAGCTGGTCGAGCGACGGCTACGCGGACGCGGCCGATCGGGTCCAGATCGAGCTTACGGGCAACGCGGGGAGCTTCGACCTCAACCCGGCAGGCGGTTGCTCATGAAACGGCGCCTCTACAGGTCGCCGACCGAGCGGGTGATCAGCGGAGTCGCCGGCGGCGTTGCCGACTACCTCGATGCCGACCCTTCGATCGTGCGCGTGATATGGGCCCTCCTGGGCATCATCACGGGCGGGGTCTTCCTGGTCATCTACATCGTGATGTGGATCGTGGTGCCATTCCCGCCGGAGGCATCCGCGATGGCGACCGGCGTCCCGATGGCCCACGGCGAAGATCCAGCTGCACCGGGCTCCGCGGCGTCCTCGACCTGGAATCCGCGGCCGGTCCGCCGGTCCCCTCATCGCTCAGGGGGCGGGTCGTGGCTCGTCGGGCTGATCCTGGTCGGGCTGGGGCTCTACTTCCTCGCCCGGGAATACCTGACCTGGTTCGACGTCGACCGGCTCTGGCCGCTGGTCCTGGTCGCCCTGGGCGCCGTGCTGATCCTGGTTGCCATGCGGCGCCGACCCGGCTGACCGCTTCGCGCGGGCTCCGATCAGGTCGCGGCCGAAGAGAGCGAAGGCGGCCGCGCCGAGCGACAGCATGGTGCCGAGAGCCAGCTTGACGGCGTCGGCGCTGAGCAGCTGGCCACGATCGCCCTGCGGCGGGTTGGGGAAGGTGAAGGCGTAGTTCCACGGCGCCAGCGCGCGGGCCGCGTTGATGTACCAGTCGGGCATGGCCAGCGCCGAGCCGAGCGGGAAGATCAGGATCCCGGCGATCACCGCGGCCAACAGGAAGGCGATCGCCAGGGACCGATACGCCCACGTCCGCAGCGCCTCGTCGACGACGTACGCGACCGCGATCATGGCAAACAGGACAGCGGTGAAGTAGTGGTAGTGGAAGGTCGCCCGCTCGATCCGCGTCCAGGGCAGGAACTGGAAGGCGAAGGCGGCCACGACGAGCGCGAGCGCCAGCGAGCGACGCCGCCAGGCCTGCAGGGCACACCACACGATGGCGGGGATCCCCGCCCAGAAGAGGATCGGGTTTCCGCCGTTGTAGATGACGGCGAGCAGGCGGTCGTCGTAGGAGTGGCTGTAGAACCAGACCGGCTTCAGATCGAGCGGCCAGCTCCACCACGGTGAAGCGGCCGGGTGTCCCGCCTGCAGCCCAAAGTGGTAGCCGAACATCTGCGATTGCAGCTCGTCGAGCGACCAGCCATAGCCGGGACCCTGGTTGACGGTCGCGATGGCGTGGCCGAGCTGCAGATACGGGATGTAGGCGAGGAAGTAGACGAGCAGCGGCAGCACCAGCAGGCAGGCGCCGATCCAGGGCCACGCGAAGCCTGCCATCTCGTCGGGCTGGAACCAGCGGCGGTCGCTGGCGGGGTCGCGCCAGGAGCGCCAGGCGCGTGCCGCCAGGAGCAGTGCCGCCGCGCCAAGCATGATCCAGGCGGGCCAGGCAGCCTGGGCTCCCCGCGCCAGGAACGCGAAGAGGAGCTCGATGGCGCTGCGAGGATCGCGCCCCTTGACCGTCGAATAGGCGATGGCAAAGGCCAGGCCGATGCCTCCCCCCACCAGGCCGATCGGCGGCAGCGAGCGGAGGTCCGACGGCGAGAGGCGGATCGGCTTCAGCCAGACCAGCAGCAGGGCGAGCAGCAGCGCCAGGATGCAGACCGCCAGGAACGGCCACGGCGCTCCCAGGCCGGCAACCACGGTGAGGAACCCGATCCCCGCGACCAGCACGAAGCGGCCGAAATGCGATCGCCCGAGAACGAGCACCCAGGGGCCGATGAGCGCGTACCAGCCGACCCACTTGGTTGCGGCGGCGAGGCCGATGAGGAGGCCGACCAGGGGCAGGGCCCACCAGGCGCTGCGGGCCCATCGGCCTGACCAGATCTGCCAGAAGACCGCGTAGGCGGCGACGATGAAGGTCGCGACGTAGATGTCGTTCATGGCGATCCGGCTCATGGTGTAGCTCATTCCGTCGAAGGCCACGAAGGCGGCCGCCAGGACCGCGATCCGGCGCCGCGAGAAGAGGGTCGCCGCGAAGAGGTAGATGATCCCGACCAGGATCGCCCCGAAGATGATCCCCGCGAGTCGCCAGGCAAAGGCATTGCTGCCGGCGTCGATCGTCACCAGCCGGCCGGCGTCTCCCTCGGCCGTCGAGACGATGAGCAGCGAATGGTCGTCGCCCTGCGAGTGATCGGAGAAGTCGAAGTCGAGCGCCAGTGGCTCCCCCGGCAGGGCTGTGGTGTCGTATGCGACGAAGCCGGCGCTCTGGGGGCCTCCATTCCCGAGTGGCGAGACGGTCCACACCACCGGTGCGCCGCTGTTGTGCTCGTGGCCGGCCACGTACACGACGTTGGCGACCTCCTGCCAGCCGAGCGCCACTGCCGAGCCCGGGAGCGGAACGGTGTCGATCAGGCTCGCCTTCTCGTTGAAGACGCTGAGCCCGCCCTCCACCGGCCCGTGCTCGTTGTCCGCCGGAAGCGGCCCGATCGGGATCCAGACCTGGAGGTTGTTGCCACTGCCCTGCACGAGCAGCGGACCCGCCGGCGGCGCAGGCAGCGTGCGGACAACGGCGACCTGCTCGTTGTTCACCGTTTCCATTACCGGGAGCAGCGTGACGCCGTCGAGCACCACGAGGGCGGCGGCGGCCTTGTCGACAGCCACCACGCGAGCTGGTGCCTGATCACCGCCCGAGCCGGCGGGAATGTAGCCGACCCCCGTGGCCACCAGCGGCGAGGTGGCCAGCGGTAGGCCGCTCTGCCGCTCGACCTCGGCGATCCCAGCCGGTCCGCGAAGCAGGATCACGGTCTGGCCCTGCGGCACCACGATCTGGCTCACCGCGGTCAGGCCCGATTCGATCTGGGCAGTGCCGGCTGGCGGAGCCCGCTCGCCGTGCTGACCAAGGAATGCGACCAGGTCGTAGACCGCCACCGAGCCGCTCGAGGCGAGGCCGACCAGGAGACGGTTGCCATCTTCATCGTAGGCGAGGCTCGCAACGTCGCCGGTGGTGGTCCAGCTGGCCACGAAGGCGCCCTTGGTCACCTCTCGCGCGCTGATCTGGTCATCTCCCGCCGAGGTGAACACGATCGACTCCACCCGGCCGAAGGCTGTTCGCTGTGACGCAACCGCGATCGCGGTGGCCGGGGCGTCGAGATCGGTCCCACCAACCACCTTGTTCGGATCGGCGACGACGATGCCCGCCGCGATCAGGTACTTGGCCAGGGGCGGATGCGTCCACTCGTACGTGTCGCGCGTCCAGCCCTCCTGCCAGTCGGCGAGCCACTCGGTCGCCGAACGGGCGTGATAGACCTCATCGAAGTGGGTATGGCGCGGGATCTCCAGCTGCCACAGCCGGAAGAAGAAGGCGGCGAGCACGAGCGCCGTCAGGAGCACGAGGTCGAGCCGATCCAGTCGCCGGGATCCCTCGTTGCGCAACCGGTCGAGCGGATCGCGCCGCAGCCACCCCGGCAGGCGATCCGTCCAGCGGGGCCCGGCCGGCTCGGGTTCGGACGCCTCGGCGGACAAGGGCAGGGCTTCGGGGACAGGCCCATCGTCCGCCGGGCCGGCCCATCCCGGCGCCGGCCGCTCGCCGGCCGGCTCGGGGAGATCGATCCCTTCCGTCGTTCCGTCTCCGCCGGTCGTCGCGAACGTGAGCGCGGGAGTCGTCTGGGCGCCGAATGCCATCATCGCGGCCTGGATCAGCAGCCATCCCAGCGCCGCGACGATCAACATCGAGAGCAGGTAGATTCCCGTGTCATTGAAGAGCACCGAGGCGAGGAAGGGGTCGCGCGGCATGGGCCGCCCCAGCAGCCCGGGATTCATGACATTGCCACCGGCAAACGACCAGTCGGCGGTGTAGACCCAGTAAACGTTGGCGAAGAACGAAAGCGTCAGCACGCCATAGAGGACCGCCCAGCGCCAGGAACGAGCGATCAGCGGGGCGGCGAGCGCCAGCGCCGGGAACAGGTAGCGTTCGTGCACGCGAGTCGGAAGCGCGAAGAAGGCAACCGCCAGGACGAGCGATCCGACCAGGATCCCGGCGGGGTCGTCGCGACGCGCGACCTGCCAC
>JBBQGI010000088.1:0-7168 GCA_038322875.1 Candidatus Limnocylindria bacterium
AGGGTCGCTGGCGCCGGCGCGAGGCGCAGTCCGCCTGGCCCAGGGGCCGGCTCACCGTGGCTGGCGATGATCCCGCGGAACGCGGCCCGCGCATCCACGCCGGCGACCTTCTGCTCGCAGATGGCCGGCAGCAGCGCTTCGAATGGACGGTTGGTGCGTGGGAGGCGCAGGCCGGGGAACCGGTGCACGAGCTCCCCGACGAGACGGTGCTGGGGCGTGAGGGCGGTCGGATCGTCGTTGGCGCCGACGAGGTCAGCGGCACCATCGACCGCGGCCGCGGCGCCGGGTCCCCAGGCCGCGACCGCAACGCCCCCTTCGACCGCCCGGAGGTGGATCGTGGCCGGGCCGGCAGGGGTGCGAGTGGCGCGCCAGATGCCGTCGAGAGCGAAGCGAATCGTCGGGTCGCCTCGGCCGTGCGCGATCGGTCCCAGAGTCAGCGCCAGGTCGATGGGCATCGTGAGCGAAACGAAGCCGTGTGCGTCGGACCCGGGCATCGGTCAGCGATGCATGCTCAGGACGACCGGCCTCCCTGATCGCTGGGCGGCCTCGAAATCGTCGCGCGAGCGGATGTTGCGATAGCCTTCGGCGACTACCAGCTGGCCGCAGATGCCGCCCAGCGAATTGCCCGGGCCGGGGAGCACCACCACATCGGGCGCCTCCTCGCGCAGGGCCACGCGCACGCTCGTGGCGAACCGGAATGGGGTTGTCACCTGCTCGGTCAGGGTGTAGTCGCGCAGCGCCTCGGGATCGGTCGACCAGGGCGTCCAGCGCGCGCCGCGTCCGTCGATCAGGGTCGCCAGCGGCTTCTGCCAATCCAGGTCTCCCAGCCGCTCCCGGGCCGCCGCCGCGACGTGGGCGACGAGCGGCGTGTGGTACGGACCGTGCTGCGACAGGCGCAATGGAAAGATGCGTTCGCCGACGCGCACCGGGGCCAGTCTGCCCAGCAGCCGGGCGACGCCGGCCTCGTCGCCGGCCAGCACGGCATAGGCGCCCAGGTCGATGCTCTCGTGGACGTTGCCGTCTCCGTTATGGTTCGGCTCGGCCAGAGCCGCGGCCACGGCGGCATGCAGCTGCGGATCGGGGCGCCAGGCCGCATCGGAGAGGGGATAGATCACCTGGCCGCCGGGGCCTCCGCGGGGGATCGGCTCCTGCTGCAGGATCGCCATCTCCTGGACCAGCCGAAACGCATCGTCGAAGGGGAGCGCGCCGGCCACTGCCAGCGCGCTGTACCAGCCCAGCGAGTTGCCCATCACCGCGGTGATCCGGTAGTCGGCCACGGCGGCCTCGGCATCGAGCATCGAGACCAGGAAGATGAGCGGCGAGGCGTGAATCGGCTGCAGATGACGCGCTGGATCGAAGCGCTCCGCGCGATCGAGGTCGAGGAGCGGCTCGAGGCCGTAGCTGGCTCGCAATTGCTCGGCACGCTGAACCCAGGGATGATCGAAGGGCAGCGACCCGAGCGAGGCGGCCGCATACGAGCCGCGCCCCGGGCAGGCCAGGACGGCACGGGGGGTCATGCCAGCATCCGGCCACTCACCGTGGTGAGCGCGGCGGCCACGATCTGGTCGACGCCGACCAGCACCGCGCTGCTGGCGGTGCCGAGCGGCACGAAGCTGTCGACTGCGCGGACTGACCAGAGCCGCCGCCCTATACCGGCCTCCGCCAGATCGGCCACGATCGCATCCGCGACCCCGCCGCCCGTGCGGCGGCATTCGTCGACCACCAGCACCGCGCCGATCGACTGCGCCTGCTCGCGGATCGCCTGGTACGGCAGCGGGTTCAGCCAGCGCAGATCCAGGACCCGCGCCGCGATCTCGTGCTGCTCGCGCAGGCGGCGCGCCGCCTGGAGGGAGAGGCGCAGCCCGTTGGCATAGCTGACGATCAGCAGGTCAGCGGTGCCGGTGTCGAGCGGGCCGTAGATGCCCACCTCGCCCGGGAGCAGGGCGCTCGGCGGCGCCTGGTAGTCGGTCAGCCAGCCGCCATCGCCGTCGGTCTCGAGGTCCTTCTCGTGATAGAGCGCGATCGGCTCCAGGAAGACCACCACCCGGCCGTCCTCGATCGCCATGGCGACCGCGCCGCGCAGCATGCGGGCCGCGTCGTCGCCGCGGGCGGGTGCTGCGAGCACCAGGCCGGGGATGTCGCGCAGCGCGCCGATGCTGTTGTCGTTGTGGAAGTGGCCACCGAAGCCCTTCTGATAGGCGAGGCCGGGGACGCGGACGACCATCGGATTCCGGAACTGGCCCGAGCTGAAGAAGCCGAGAGAGGCCGCCTCGCCGCGGATCTGGTCGAGCGCGTTGTGCAGGTACGCCAGGTACTGGATCTCCGGGATCGGGAGCAGGCCGATGTGGGCGGCACCCTGGGCGATCCCCAGGATCGACGTCTCGTCGAGCAGCGTGTCGAAGACGCGGCCGGTTCCGAATCGCTTCTGCAGTCCGGCGGTGACGTTGTAGACGCCGCCCTTGCGGCCAACGTCCTCGCCGAAGAGGATGATCTCCGGTCGCCGGGCCATCTCGTCGACCAGCGCGGCGTTCAGGTTTCCGGCCAGTGTTCGCCCATTGGGGTGCTTGGCGTCCTCGGGAAGAGATCCGCCATGCAGCTCGAGGCGCGAGGCGGGGGAGAGGAGCGAGCTCGCTGCGCGGGCGAGGACTCGACGGGGGTGGTAGGGCGCCATCGGGGCGACCACCTCCTCGGTCGTTTCGAGGCGAGGCCGGCGGGTGGCCTCCTCGGCGGCGGCCATCACCCGCTCCCGCGTGTCGGCGAGTAGAGAAAGCAGATCGTCCGGGGTCGCCGCCCCGGTCTCGACCAGCCGTCGGGCATTGCGCAGCAGTGGGTCCCGCGACTCGGTCTCGGCGATCTCCTCGGCGGACCGATACGACTGCTCCGCGTCGCTGCCGGCGTGGCCCCACAGCCTCACCGTGCGCAAGTGCAGGAAGGCGGGTCGGCGCGCGCCACGCACGAAGCGCACAGCATCCGCGACGCTGTCCCAGACCTCGTCGATCTCGCCATCGGCCAGGTCGTAGCGGAGATGCTCCATGTGCCCAAAGGTCGAGGCGATCCAGCCGTCGGGAGTGGGCACACTGATGCCGGTCTGGTTGTCCTCGCAGACGAAGAGGATCGGCATCGGCAGGCCGAGCCGGACCGCATAGCGGGCCGTGTTGAAGGCGGCGAGGGCGGTGGCGTGATTCGCGCTCGCATCGCCGAACGAGCAGAGCACGATCGCGTCGTCGGGGAGGTCGGTCGCGACGCCCAGCCGGCGGGCACGCGCGAGGCTGAACGCAAGGCCCATCGCTTTGGGGAGGTGGCTGGCGATGGTCGAGGTCTGGGGCGGGACCCACAGCGGGCGGCTGCCCCACACCTTGTGCCGACCCTGCGCGATCGGGTCGTCCCGGCTGGCCACGATACCGAGCAGGGCATCGAAGGCCGGGGTGCTGCCCGGCAACTGGCGGGCTCGCGCCATCATCAGCCCGCCGGAACGGTAGTGCAGGAAGGCGGGATCGCTGATCCGCAGCTGGGCGCCGATCACCGCGTTGTTCTCGTGACCGGCACTGCTGATGGTGTAGAAGCTGCGGTTCGTCTTCTTCAGCTCCCGCGCCGCCACGTCCAGCTCGCGTGACAGGAGCTGATCCTCGAACAGCTCGATCGCCTTGCGCGCGCTCAGGCCACCTCCCTCGTGAAGAGGGGCGCTGCCGGGCAGCCTCTTCGTCGATGGGGCCGCCTGGGACAGGTAAGCGTCGAGGGCGGCTTCGACGATGGCGACGCGATCGAAGGTCATGCGGGTGCGGCTCTCGATGGTGATCGGCGGGAGGTGATCGGCGGGAGGTGATCGGCGGCTGTGGGGTCGTCAATCATACGCGTCGCGTAAGCGTCTGATAAGCCGGCAGTAAGGCTCTCCGTTGTCCCCTGACGACGCCTTCTTCAGCGCCCGCCCAAGCCGGCGCGGGAGGCATGCAGGGAGCGATGGCGATGACACGCGATCTCTGGGCGCTGTGCGCCCACACGGGCGGCGGCTGGCCGGTCTGAGGTGAGGCTCGCTCAGGCTCCCAGGGAGATGAGCATGATCCCGGCGACGCCGAGCACCACGGCCAGCAGGCCGAGGCGCGGCAGTGCCTCGCGCAGGATCGTCCTGGCCAGGAGCATGGTGGCGAGGGGGTAGGTGCCGGAGAGCGCGGCCACGATTCCCACCGGGACGGTCGCGAACGCGAGCACGACCATCCCGTTCGCCGCCACATCCGCCAGGCCGGCGATGCCTATCAGGGGCAGGACCGTGCGGAGCCCTGTCCGCTCCGAGCGGAGCACAACGGCGCCGCCGATGAGGAGCGTCGCCGTCCCTCGACTGACGACGAGCGCCCAAAGCTTCCCGCCCTCGGGTGCCTGGTCCATGAAGACGAACCAGAGGCCGAAGCCGATCGCCGCCACGGCCGCCAGCAGGACGGCGTCACGGCTGACGCCGCGCGTGGTGGCGCCGCTTGCGGCGGCGATTGCAGCCAGGGCACAGCCGACGCCGAGCAGCTGGAGTGGCTGGACCGTGTTGCCGAAGAGGAGCACCCCCACCCCAAGGGGGATAAGCACGCCGCCGACCCCCGACACTGCCGAGACGATACCCATCGCCCCCATCGCCAGGGCGCGGTAGAGCGCGGCCAGCCCGACACCGCCGGTGATGCCGCCCAGCACGCCCAGGAGAATCGTCGTCGCTGCCGGCGCGTCCGGCCGCAGCACCGCCACCGCGCCAAGCAGGAGCACCAGGCCGACCACCTCCGCTCCGGCGGTCACCAGCATGCCGCCAGCGCGCCGTGCGGCCACACCACCGGCGAAATCGCCGGTCCCCCACGCGGCCGCCGACGCGACGCCGAGAATCATTCCGGGTGCTATCACTCGCCACTCCACGCTGCCGCGCACGCCCTCGCCGGCGCCGTCCCGGGAATGTAACAGCCGGCGCCGATCTGCTTGACATCGTGGCCGGCAGGACCGCAGAGTGCGCCAATTCCGGCGCACACCGAAGGGAGCTCGTGGCCCGCGAACCGATGACTGCAACTCCGGCCACCCCGATCCCCGGTCCCGCCGACTTCGTCGGGCCTGGCTCCGGCCCCACCGCGGCCGTCACCCTGCAGCACGTCGTGAAGCGCTACGGCGACACCGACGCGGTGGCTGGGATCGACCTCGAGATCGCCGACGGCGAGTTCTTCTCGATGCTCGGCCCGTCGGGCTCCGGCAAGACGACGACTCTCCGCATGATCGCGGGCTTCGAGACGCCGAGCGAGGGGCGCATCCTGCTCCACGGCCGGGACGTCACCGGCGTGCCGCCGTTCGATCGCGACCTGAACACGGTCTTCCAGGATTACGCACTATTCCCCCACATGTCGGTCGGGGAGAACGTGGCCTATGCGCTCACCATTCGGAAGGTTCCGCGTCGCGACCAGGAGTCTCGCGTCGCCGAGGCGATGCGCATGGTCCGCCTGGAGGGTTTCGATCGGCGCCGCCCGGGGAACCTGTCGGGCGGTCAGCGCCAGCGCGTCGCGCTGGCACGAGCCCTCGTCAACCGGCCACGGGTGCTGCTGCTCGACGAGCCGCTCGGCGCCCTCGATCTGAAGCTGCGCGAGGAGATGCAGATCGAGCTCAAGGCGATCCAGGTCCAGGTCGGCATCACCTTCATCTACGTCACGCACGACCAGGAAGAGGCGCTCGTCATGAGCGACCGGATCGCCGTGTTCAACCGGGGCCGGATTGAGCAGGTCGGAACCCCGGCCGACGTCTACGAACACCCGCGCACGACCTTCGTGGCGGGCTTCGTGGGAACCTCGAACCTGGTCACCGGCGCGGCGGCCGAGGCGGTCCTCGGAACGGCCGGCACGTTCACCATTCGACCGGAGAAGATCCGTGTCGGCGAGCCCGAGGACCCGGTCGCCGCGGACGAGCATTCGGCCCTCGGGCGCATCCGGGAAGTGGTGTACCTTGGCTCGGATACGCGCTACATCGTCGCCCTGGATGCCGGCGGCGAACTGGTCGTCACCCAGCAGAACCTGCAGGCATCCTCGATGGAGGCGCTCGCCGCCCAGGGCCGAACAGTTCGGCTCATCTGGAGACGGCAGCAAGTGCTGGCCCTGAAGGGCAGCGAGACAACGATGGGGGATGGAGAGGGAGCGGAGACCTGATGCGGAGATTGACGATTCCGGCGTTCGTCGTGGCGTTCGGCATGGTGCTTGCGTCGTGTGGCGCATCGGTGCCGAACGGAGCTCTCACCTCCCTGGGAGAGGGAGAGGGGACCCTGAACCTGATCATCTGGGATGGATATGCGGAGAAGGGGGTGGTCGACCCGGCATATGACTGGGTCACCGGCTTCGAGGACGAGACCGGCTGCAAGGTCAGCACGACCGCCATGACCGACTCGGCCAACGGCGTGCAGCTGCTCAAGTCGGGCCAGTACGACGGTGGTTCGTTCTCCGGCGACGCGACGATCCGGCTCATGGCCGCCGGCGACGTGGCCCCGGTCAACGTCGACCTGATCCCCAACTACAAGGACGTCGTCCCGGGGCTGAAGCTCAAGGAGTTCAACTCCAAGGACGGCACTCCGTACGGCGTGCCCCACGGCCGCGGCGCGAATCTCCTGATGTGGAACACCGATGTGGTGACCACCGCGCCGACCAGCTGGGACCCGATCTTCGAGGGCGGAGCGGCCTACCAGGGCAAGATCAGCATCTACGACTCCTCGATCTACATCGCCGACGCGGCGCTGCACCTGATGAAGAAGAATCCCGACCTTGGGATCACGAACCCCTATCAGCTCAATGCCGAGCAGTTCGACGCGACGATCGCGCTCCTGCAGCAGCAGGCCGCGAACGACCCGGTCTACTGGGGATTGCTGACCGAGCAGGTTCAGTCCTTCGGCGCCGGCGACACGGTGATCGGCACCACCTGGCCGTACCAGGTCAACCTGCTGAAGGGTGAGAACCAGCCGGTCCAGGCGGTCCTGCCCGACGAGGGCTCGACCGGCTGGTCTGACACCTGGATGATCTCCGCGCACGCGGCTCACCCGAACTGCATGTACAAGTGGATGAACCACATCCTCTCGCCCGAGGCGAACGCGGAGGCGACGATCTGGTTCGGCGAGGCGGCGGTGACGCAGAAGGCGTGCGACTTCGCCGAGACGATCCTGCCCGGCCATTGCACCGAT
>JBBQGI010000089.1:0-7109 GCA_038322875.1 Candidatus Limnocylindria bacterium
TGACCCTTGCCCAGGACGAGGCGCAGCGCTTTAACCACAACTACATCGGCACCGAGCACCTGCTGCTCGGGCTCGTCCGCGAGGGCGAGGGCGTCGCCGCGCGCGTGCTCGAGAACATGAACGTGGAGCTTTCCAAGGTCCGCACGGCGGTCGAGTTCATCATCGGGCGCGGGGATCGACCGGTGGTCGGCGAGGTGGGCCTCACGCCGCGGGCCAAGCGGGTGATCGAGCTCGCCATCGACGAGGCGCGCCGGCTGGGCCACAACTACATCGGCACCGAGCACCTGCTGCTCGGCCTCGTGCGCGAGGGCGAGGGGATCGCCGCAGGCGTGCTCGAGAGCCTGGGCGTGAACCTGGACAAGGTCCGCCACCAGGTGATCCACGTCCTGAGCCAGAGCACCAGCGTCTCGCCAGCGCAGGAGGCGAAGCGACCCTCGAAGACTCCGACCCTCGACCAGCTGGGAATCAATCTGACCGAGGCCGCGCGCGCCGGCAAGCTCGACCCGGTGATCGGTCGCGAGAAGGAGATCGAGCGCGTCATTCAGATCCTCAGCCGCCGCACGAAGAACAACCCGGCCCTGATCGGGGAGCCCGGCGTGGGCAAGACCGCCATCGCCGAGGGCCTGGCCCAGCGCATCGTCAGCGGCGACGTCCCCGAGACGCTCGCCGACAAGCGGGTGCTGACCCTGGATATCGGCTCGCTGGTGGCCGGCACCAAGTACCGCGGCGAGTTCGAGGAGCGCCTCAAGAAGATCATCGAGGAGCTGCGCAGCAGCAGCGACTCCGTGCTCTTCATCGATGAGCTGCACACCCTCGTCGGTGCGGGGGCCGCCGAGGGAGCAATCGACGCGGCCAACATCCTCAAGCCGCCGCTGGCGCGCGGCGAGCTGCAGTGCATCGGGGCCACGACCCTCGACGAGTACCGCAAGTACATCGAAAAGGACGCCGCCCTCGAGCGCCGCTTCCAGCCGGTGATGGTCGAGGAGCCGAGCGTCGACGAGGCGATCGCCATCCTGTTCGGCATCCGGTCGCGGTACGAGGAGCACCACCACGTCACGATCAGCGACGAGGCAGTTCGCGCAGCAGTGGACCTATCGGTGCGCTACGTGGCGGATCGCGCCCTCCCGGACAAGGCGATCGACCTGATGGACGAGGCGGGGTCGCGGGTGCGGCTGCGCGAGTCGAAGGCGCCGCCGAACATAAAGGAGGCGCAGAAGGACCTCGAAGAGGTCACGCGCCAGAAGGACGAGGCGATCGCCGCCCAGGATTACGAGGCGGCCGCGCGCCTGCGCGACGAGGAGGCGCAGGGCAAGGAGAAGATCGAGGCGCTGCGCACCGCCTGGCGCGAGGAGTCGGCCAAGGAAGTGCCCGTCGTCACCGAGGAGGAGATCGCCCAGGTTGTCAGCATGTGGACCGGGATTCCGGTGATCCGCATCAGCGCCGAGGAGTCCGAGCGCCTGCTGCACATGGAGGACGCGATCCACAAGCGCGTGATCGGGCAGCAGGAGGCGATCGACATCGTCTCCAAGGCGGTTCGCCGCGCGCGCGCCGGCCTCAAGGATCCGAAACGGCCGATCGGCTCGTTCATCTTCATGGGCCCCACCGGCGTCGGCAAGACTGAGCTCGCGCGGGCACTGGCCGAGTTCATGTTCGGCTCCGAGGACGCCCTCGTGAAGATCGACATGAGCGAGTTCATGGAGCGCCACAACGTCTCGCGCCTGGTCGGTGCCCCGCCCGGCTACGTGGGCTACGACGAGGGCGGGCAGCTGACCGAAGCCGTGCGCCGCAAGTCATACAGCGTGGTTCTGCTCGATGAGATCGAGAAGGCGCACCCGGAGGTCTTCAACATCCTCCTGCAGATCCTGGAGGACGGGCACCTCACCGATGCCAAGGGTCGCCGTGTCGACTTCCGCAACACGATCATCATCATGACCAGCAACGTGGGCGCCCAGCTCCTTCAGAAGGACTCTCGGATCGGCTTCCGGGCCGATGGCGAGGCTGGCTCAACGGCGCAGGCCTCAGCCGACTACGACCGGATGAAGGAGAAGGTCCTCGGCGAGCTGAAGAACGTCTTCCGCCCCGAGTTCCTGAACCGCATCGACGCCACCGTCGTCTTCCGCGAGCTGACCCGCGAAGAGATCCGCGAGATCGTGGACCTGCTGCTGGAGCGCGTGAAGTCCCAGCTGGCCGGCCAGCAGATGGAGCTGGTCGTCACCGACGCGGCCAAGGACGCGATCATCGTCAAGGGCTACGACCTTGCCTTTGGGGCGCGGCCGCTCCGCCGCGAGATCCAGCATCAGATCGAGGATCCGCTGGCCGAGCGGATGCTGCAGGCAGCCTTCGAGGCGGGCGACACGATCGTCGTGGATGCCACGCCTGATGGGCTGATCATCGATCGCAAGGCTGCCAAGGAGACCGTCAAGGCCCGCTAGGCGACCGATAACGGCGTGGTACCTGGCCGCGTGGCAAGATTGCCCGACCCGTGCCAGCCATCCGCTCTGTCTACGTCTGCCAGCAATGTGGCACCAGCGTCCCGCGCTGGTCGGGACAGTGCGCCTCCTGCGAGGCCTGGAATACGCTCGTTGAGACGGTGGTGACGCGCGCCGCGCCCACGAGGGGAGCCGCCACCCGAGCGCGTGAGCGAGCGGCATCGGCCGGTACAGCCGCCATCGCGCCAATCGGCGAGGTGAGCAGCGCCGAGGCCTCTCGCCTGGCGAGCGGGATCGGCGAGCTGGACCGAGTGCTCGGCGGCGGCCTGGTGCCCGGCTCGATCGTCCTCTTCGGTGGCGATCCGGGGATCGGCAAGAGCACGCTGCTGTTGCAGCTGGCGGGGCGCCTCGCCGCGGCCGGCCACGCGGCCCTGTATCTCACCGGCGAGGAGTCGACCTCCCAGGTACGCGGCCGGGCTGAACGAGTTGGGGCCGTGGTGGACGGCGTCGGCCTGGTGGCTACCACCGACCTGGCGACCGCGGTGGGTGCCATCGAAGCCACGGCGCCGGCATTGGCGGTCGTCGACAGCGTGCAGACCTTCGCCAGCGCAGAGCTCGGCGGACCTGCGGGCAGCGTCGGCCAGGTGCGCGAGGTGGCGACTCGGCTGGCCGAGGTGGCCAAGGCGGGAACGACCTGCGTGGCGCTGGTCGGACACGTCACCAAGGAAGGGACGGTGGCAGGGCCGCGCACGCTCGAACACATCGTCGACGCCGTCATCTACCTCGAGGGCGAGCGGATGGGCACGACCCGCCTGCTTCGCGCCGCCAAGAACCGATATGGCTCGACTGAGGAGGTCGGCGTGCTCGAGATGCGCAGCGACGGCCTGGTCGAGGTCGCCGATGCCAGCCGCTTCTTCCTGGAGTCGGAGCAGCCGCCGGTCGCCGGCAGCGCCATCACCATCGCGCTGGAGGGGACGCGGCCCCTGGCGGTTGAGATCCAGGCGCTGGTGGCGCCAGCGGGCTACGGATCGCCGCGGCGTGCCACGACCGGGATCGACGTCAACCGGGTCCTGATGCTGATCGCCGTCCTGGCCCGTCACGCCGGGCTGAACCTGACCGGGCACGACGTGTACGTCAACGTGGCCGGTGGCCTCCGGATCGATGAGCCGGCCGCCGACCTGGCGGTGGCGACCGCTCTTGCCTCCTCGCTCCGCGAGCGGGCGGTGCGTGAAGGCACGGTGCTCGCCGGAGAGCTGTCCCTGTCCGGGCGGCTGCGTCCCGCGTCACGCGTCGAACGCCGCATGGCAGAGGCCGCGCGGCTGGGGTTCGACCGGATCGTCACCGGGCCCGAACGCGGCGCATCGGCGGGCAGCCGAGGCGCCGGACAGGTCGTCGCGGCCACCGATCTGCGCGAGGCATTGAGGCTGGCCCTGACCGAAAACTGACCTGCCGGGGCCATTGTCCGGCCGTTCGCCAGGTGCTAAGGTGGCCGCCCGCTGTATGGCGGGCGCGGGATTGGCTTCATGTTTCGACTCATCACTTGAATGCCCGTGCATCGGATCATCACGGACTCATCGGCTCATGACCAAGCTCATACAGTTCGTCGGCGCATTGCTCGGCACGCTTGCCGGCTTCGCGCTCGGCCTGCTCATCCTCAAGGGCGCGGACAGCGTCATCGACGCGCCCAACAGGCCGGCCTTCCTGATGGCGATGGTCGCCGCCTCGCTGCTCTTCGGCTACCTGGCGATCCCCTACGTCACCATCAAGCCGGCGCGGTGGGCGGTCGACCGCCTCACCCAGGCCGGCGCCGGCGAATTCGCGCTCGGTGTGGCGGCGATCGTGGTTGGCCTGCTGATGGGCGTCTTCGCCGGCCTGCCGCTGATGTCGATCGGCGGGTGGCTGGGATCGGTCCTGCCGCCACTGGTGGCCGTGCTCCTGGCGTTGGGACTGCTCTCGGCGACCATGTACAAGCGCGATGTCCTGCTGCCCGCCATGGCCGCCATCCTGCCGGGGTCGCGGCGGCGCGGCGGCTTCAACGAGATCGTCATCGACACCAGCTCCGTGATCGATGGCCGCATCGTGGACGTTGGCCGCACCGGCTTCATCCTCGGGACCCTGATCGTGCCGCGCTTCGTCCTGGACGAGCTGCAGCACATCGCGGATTCATCCGACTCGATCCGTCGCAACCGGGGCCGCCGGGGCCTCGAGATGCTGACGGCGCTCCAGAAGGACTCGATCTCACCCGTCGAGGTGAGCGAGGAGACCTATCCGGAGATCGGTGAGGTGGATGCCAAGCTGGTCGCCTTTGCGCGGGATCACGGCGCCGCGATTCTGACCAACGACTTCAACCTGAATCGTGTCGCCGAGCTGCAAGGGATCAGGGTCCTCAACATCAACGAGCTGGCCAACGCCGTGAAGGCGGTCGTGCACCCCGGTGAAGAGATGAGCGTGAAGATCATCCAGGAGGGGAAGGAGCTGGGCCAGGGCGTCGGCTATCTCGACGATGGGACGATGATCGTGGTCGAGGGCGGCAGCCGGTTCATGAGCAAGGATGTCGGCGTGACGGTGACCCGCGTGCTGCAGACCGTTGCCGGTCGCATGATCTTCGCGCAGCCACGCGACGAGCCGCGGGACGGCTAGCGTGACTGCGCAGGTCGGCGCAGTCCTGGTCGCTGCCGGCAAGGGCCTCCGGATGGGGGGCGACAAGGTCTGGATCGAGCTCTCGGGCCGGCCGGCCTGGCGCTGGGGACTCGACGCGCTGCTGGCGGTGCCGGGGATGGCCTGGGTGGTGGTGGTCGCCCCGCCCGAAGACCTGGACCGATTCAGGTCGGCGCTCCCCGAATCGATGCGCGGGCGCTGCGAGGTCGTTGGCGGTGGCGAGGAGCGAGCCGACTCGGCCCTCGCCGGCATCGCGGCCCTGACCGCTGCGCGGTTCCCCGACGAGGCCATCGTCCTGGTGCACGATGCCGCGCGTCCGGCGGCGTCGACCGAGCTGATGGAGCGCGTCGTGGCGGCGGTCACGCCGACCGATGGTGCCATTCCGGTCATTCCCGTGCGCGATTCGCTGAAACACGTCGATCAGAGCGGCAGGGTCGTGGCCACGCTCGATCGGGACGACCTCGCTGCCGCGCAGACCCCCCAGGCTGCCACGCTCGGGGTGCTGCGCGCTGCACTCGAGGAGGCCCGGGCCTGGGGCCGGAAGGTGACCGACGAGGCCGGGGCGCTCGCCGCCGCCGGCGTCGTCGTGCACACCGTGGCCGGTGACACGGGCAACCACAAGCTGACCGAGCCCGGAGACGAGTGGTTGATCGCCGGCGTGATCGCGTCCCGTTCGCTGCCGTTGGCGGCCCCCGCGGTGGGCGAAGGGCAGCGTGCCGGCATTGGCTTCGACGCGCATCGCTTCGCATGGGGGCGGCGCCTGCGACTCGGTGGGCTCGACTTCCCCCGCGAAACCGGCCTCGCCGGCCACTCGGACGGTGATGCCGCGTTGCACGCCGTCATCGACGCGCTGCTCGGCGCTGCCGGGGCGGGGGATATCGGCGTTCTCTTTCCGCCCGAGGAGGAGCGCTGGCGCGATGCCGATTCCGCCGAGCTGCTTCGATCGGCGGTCGGCACGCTGCGGGAGGCCGGCTGGCGCCCGGTCTCGGTCGACCTGACGATCGTGGCGCCGCATCCAGCAATCGCCCCCCGACGCGACGAGATGGCCAGATGCGTTGCCGGCCTCTGCGGGCTGGAGGCGAGCGCGGTCGGCGTTAAGGGGACCACCTCCGATGGTCTCGGCTTCGCCGGTGCCGAGGGGATCGCGGCGTACGCGGTGGCCGTCATCGGTCGAGCATGAGCGAATGGATCGGCGGTCGGCGGCCGGTGGTCGAGGCGCTCGCCGCCGGACGCCCCGCCAGCCGGCTGCTGGTGGCACGCACCGCTCGTCCCGGTCCCGAGCTGAACGAGGTGCTGGCCGCCGCTCGGCGCGCTTCGGTGCCGGTGGATTCGGTCGACCCGAACCGGCTGCGTCAACTGGCCGGCTTCGACGGTCACCAGGGGGTCCTGCTCGAGGTGGGGGAGCGTCGGTTCGCAGACCTCGCCGAGCTGCTGGCGCACGCCGCCGCGCAGCGCCATGACCCCACGCTGCTGATCCTCGAGAACCTCCAGGATCCGACCAACTTCGGGACGCTGCTGCGCTCGGCGGAGGCGGCCGGCGTCGATGGCGTGATCTTCCCCGAGCGCGGGGCGGCGCCGCTCTCCGCGGCCGCCGTCAAGGCCTCGGCCGGGGCCAGCGAGCATCTCCTGCTGGCGCGGATCGACGAGCTCGGCGACACGGTACGCGAGCTGCAGGGGCGCGGCATCCGGCTGGTTGCCGCAGACCAGGACGCGCCGACCAGCGCCTGGGAAGCGAACCTGGCCGGACCGATCGCGATCGTCGTCGGCAGCGAGGGGAGCGGCGTGTCAGGCGCGATGCGGCGCCGCTGCGACCTGCTGGTCAGCTTTCCGATGGCGGGTCGGGTCGCCAGCCTGAATGCGGCCACGGCGGGCGCCTTGCTCCTCTTCGAGGTGGTCCGCCAGCGAGCGGCAGCGGGGGGCGGGCTAGAATCCGACGCGACGCCGACGTAGCTCAACGGTAGAGCAGCGGTTTTGTAAACCGCCGGTTGTGGGTTCGACTCCCTCCGTCGGCTCCATTTCCAA
>JBBQGI010000090.1:0-7098 GCA_038322875.1 Candidatus Limnocylindria bacterium
GAGTGGCTCGGCGTCATCCAGTCGTGGCTGCCATGAGGCCGATGCAGGAGATCGTCAACCCCATCGCCGTCGAGCTCGACGACACGGCGCGCCTGATGCGCATCCGCTGGGATGACGGACACCTGGGCGAGTGGGGCTGGACCGGGCTGCGTCGCGCCTGTCCGTGCGCGCTGTGCGCCGGCGAGGGGAACATGCCGGGCATCGTCACGCTGGAGATGGTCTTCACCGAGCCGCAGACGACCATGGAGCGGGTGAAGTGGATCGGGCGCTACGCCCTGGCCCCCATCTGGGCCGATGGCCACGACACCGGGCTCTTCACCTACCTGAAGCTGCGTGAGCTGTGCGAGTGCGAGGAGCATCGCGCCGCCCGGCTGGGCACGAAATCGTGAGCGGTCTGCCCGGCCTGCTGCTGGTCCACGCCCATCCCGACGACGAGTGCTTTGCCACCGGTGGGCTGATCGCCCGCTCGATTGCCGAGGGGCGGCGCGTCGACCTGGTGGTCTGCACCGGCGGCGAGGAGGGGGAGATCCACGATCCGTCGCTCGACCCCGAGGAGGCCGCCCCCCGGATGAAGGAGATCCGCGCCGCCGAGCTGGACTGTTCGATCGCGGCGCTGCGCGGCAGCGGGCCGGGCGAGCTGCATCTGCATCGGCTCGGCTACCGCGACAGCGGGATGATGGATTCCGAGGCGAACGCCCACGCCGAGGCGTTCTGGCAGGCCGACCTGGACGAGGCGACCGGGCGCCTCGTGATGATCATTCGCGAAGCCCGGCCGGCGGTGCTGGTGACCTATGACGCCAACGGCAACTACGGGCACCCCGACCACATCAACGCACATCGCGTCTCGGTGGCCGCCTTCCAGGCGGCCGCGGATCCGTCGCGGTACCCCGACGCGGGGAAGGCCTTCGCGATCTCGAAGTTCTACGAGATCGCGTTCAACCGGGACCGATGGTCCGCGGTGATGGCCGAGATGAAGGAGCGCGGCATCGAGCTGCCGTGGGACTTCGATGCCGATCCTGCGGCCGATGCGGAGGCCGATGCGCTCAACCCGACCAACGTGGGGGCCGCTCGACGGCGGGAGGAGAGCGCAGAAGGCGCGGAGGACCGGCCTGACTTCGGCACGCCCGAGGCGGAGATCACCGCGCTCGTCGACGTGGCGGCCTGGAGCGGGCCCAAGCGCACGGCGATGGACTGCCACAGGACCCAGCGCCAGGACTTCGGCTGGCTCCTCGACCTCCCGGACGATCTCGCGCATCGGATCCTCGCCACGGAGTCCTTCGTGCTCACCCGCTGGCCGGAGCACGGCATCCCGGCCGATCTGCACGAGGCATCGCTCTTCGAGGATCTCGAGGAGGCGTAGTAAGGTCTCCGCCATGGATCTCGCCCCGGTGACCTGCGCGACCTGCGGCACCTCCAACGAGGGTGGCCGCAAGTTCTGCGCCGAATGCGGCAATCGGCTGGGGGTTGCCTGCCCGGCGTGCGGCACCCTGAACCCGGGGTCGGTCAAGTTCTGCGGCGAATGCGGCTCGGCCATGCACGCCGAGCCCGCCGCGGCTCAGACCGCGATGGCTCAGACCGCGCCGTCCCATGCGATCGCGGAGGCGACCGCCGAACGGCGGCTGGTATCGGTCCTGTTCGCCGACCTCGTGGGCTTCACGACCGCGTCGGAGGGACGCGACGCAGAGGAGACCCGTGAGCTGCTGACCCGCTACTTCGAACTGGCCAGCACCACCATCGAGCGCTACGGCGGCACGCTCGAGAAGTTCATCGGCGACGCGGTGATGGCGGTCTGGGGCGCCCCCACCGCCCACGAGGACGACGCCGAGCGAGCGGTCCGCGCCGCGCTGGAGCTGATTGCTGCCGTGCCCACCCTGGGCGACGAGGAGCACCCGATCCAGGCACGCGCCGGTGTGCTCACCGGCGAGGCGGCGGTCACGGTGGGGGCGACGAACCAGGGTCTGGTGGCCGGCGACATGGTCAATACCGCCAGCCGGCTCCAGGCCGCCGCCGCACCCGGCACGGTGCTGGTCGGCGAGGCGACGTACCGTGCGGCCTCGACGGCGATCTCCTTCGAGCCGGCCGGTGCGAAGGAGATGAAGGGCAAGGCCTCGCAGGTGCCGGCCTGGCGGGCCACCGCCGTGGTCGCGCGGCGGGGCGGATCGGGGCGCAGCGAGCTCCTGGAGCCTCCCTTCGTGGGTCGCGACGACGAGCTGCGGCTGATGAAGGACCTCTTTGACGCCACCGCGCGGGAGGGAAGATCGCGCCTGGCCACGATCATCGGGCAGGCCGGCATCGGCAAGTCGCGCCTCGCCTGGGAGTTCGAGAAGTACCTCGACGGCGTCGTCGACACCGCGTACTGGCACGAGGGTCGCTCCCCGTCGTACGGCGAGGGGATCAGCTACTGGGCCCTGGTCGAGATGGTCCGCCGCCGAG
This sequence comes from Candidatus Limnocylindria bacterium, assembly GCA_038322875.1. GTDB lineage: Bacteria > Chloroflexota > Limnocylindria > QHBO01 > QHBO01 > CF-167. The sequence continues at coordinate 2,434 of JBBQGI010000090.1, forward strand.
CCGGGATCGCCGAGGCCGAGGACCACGACACCGCCCGCGTCAAGCTCGCCGCCGCCCTGGACGAATTCGTCACCGATCCGGCCGAGCGGCGCTGGATCGAGCCGCGGCTGGCCGGCCTGCTCGGCCTGGATGAGCTTCCCGCCGAGAGCCGCGAGGAGCTCTTCGCCGCCTGGCGCACCTTCTTCGAGCGGATCGCCGCGGTCGCTCCCTCGATCATGGTCTTCACCGACCTGCAGTGGGCCGACCAGGGGATGCTCGACTTCATCGAGGATCTCCTCCGTTGGGGCCGGAATGCGCCGATCCTGGTCGTGGCCCAGGCGCGACCGGAGCTGCTGGAGCGGCGCCCTGACCTCGGCAGCGGCGTGCGCAACGTCACCCGCATCAACCTGGAGCCGCTCACCGCCGACCAGATGCGGGAGCTACTGGAGGGGCTGGTCCCTGGGCTCCCGCCCAACGTGCTGCGCCAGATCGTGGGGCGAGCCGAGGGAATCCCGTTGTACGCGGTCGAGACGGTGCGGATGCTCCTCGACCGCGAGCTGCTGGTCGCCGAGGATGGTCGCTACCGCCTCGTCGGGGAGCTGCCCTCGTTGGGCGTGGCGGAGACGCTGCACGCCCTGATCGCGTCGCGGCTGGACGCCAACCTGCCGGAGGATCGAGCGCTGCTCCAGGACGCATCGGTGCTCGGCCAGAGCTTCCGGGTCGCGGCGCTGGCGGCGGTTGCGGGCGTCGATCCCGGGTCGCTGGCCGACCAGCTGGACCGATTGGTGCGGCGACAGCTGCTGGTCGTGGACGAGGACCCACGCTCACCCGAGCGCGGGCAGTACCAGTTCGTGCAGGCGGTGGTGCGCGAGGTGGCCTACTCCTCGCTGGCGCGTGCCGATCGGCGCAGCCGGCACCTCGGCGCGGCCCGGTACCACGAGTCGCTCGGTGACGATGAGTCGGTCGGGGTGCTGGCCAGCCACTACCTGGCCGCCCACGAGGCCTCGCGACCTGGGCCGGAGGCGGATGCCCTGGCGGCCCAGGCTCGGATCGCCCTCCAGGCCGCGGCAGATCGAGCGGCCGCCCTGCACTCCCATGTCCAGGCGCTCAGCTACCTCGAGCAGGCGCTGACCGTGACCACCGACCCCGGGGAGCAGGCGGAGCTCCACCTTCGCGCCACCATGTCCGGGGAGCAAACAGGCGACCTGGACGGCGCCATGGAGCATGCACGGGCCGCGCGTGAGATCTATCGCTCACGGGGCGATGCGGCCGGCGTCCTGCAGGCATCGACCTGGCTCGGGCGCCACCTGACCTCGGCGCGGACCGAGCAACTGGCGATCGCGACCTTCGAGGAGGCGATCGCCGAGGCATCGGGCATTGCCGACTCGCCCGAGTACGCCACCGCCCTGGCCGAGCTGTCGCGGGTCTACATGCTTGCTGGACGGGATGCTGAAGCAATCGAGACCGCCGATCGGGCGCTGGAGCTGTGCGGCGGCCATCGCCTGGTGCGGCCGGTGATCGAGGCGCTCGTCAACAAGGGCACATCGTTGCAGCGTTTCGGCAGGCTGGTGGAGGCATCGGCGATCCTGCATGGCGCGATCACGCTCGCGGACCAGCACGAGCTGCCGGGGACGTCGCTGCGGGCCCGGAACAACCTCGTCGGCGTGTACGAGGGCGCGGACCTGTACCAGGCGAGGCGCCTGATCGAGGAGGGGCTCGAGCTCGCCAATCGCTTCGGCAATCGACCGTACACCCACCAGTTCCTGATGCAGCTCAACACCCTGTCGGTGTTCATGGGCGACTGGGAGACGTGGACCAACGAGACTGCGGCCGCCGAAGAGGAGGGCGCGCATGCCTTCTTCCGCGCCGGTTTCGCGGGCGTGCGAGCGATGGTCGCTACCCTGAAGGGCGACGACGATCTCGCGGCCGCGGAGCTCGCGCGCGCCGACGAGATCGGCGCCGTCCTCGCCAGTGGGGCGACGACCGGCGCACGACAGATGACGATGGCCCACCTGGCCTTCTACCGCGGCGACTGGCGGCCGGCGGTGACGCTCGCCATGGAGGCGCGAACCAACGCGAACTTCAGCGAGGAAGGTCCCGAGCTGGCGGCCCGCGCCGCGGTAGCCGGCAATCTGCCCGAGGAGCTCGAGCGAGCCATCGCGGCTTCTCGCGAGAGTCCGTACCAGGGCACCGGAATCTCCGCCGCGATCGCGGCCTCCGAAGGCGCGCAGGCCGCCTGGCTGGGCCGCTGGGACGAGGCGCGCGCACTCTACCGCGACGCCTTCGACATGGAGCAGCGAACCGGAGACCTCCTGGGAGCCGCGATCCTTGGCCTGGAGTGGGGCGCGCTCGCCGGCGACCAGGATCCGGAGGCTGCCTCGGCCGCAGCCTACGGCGAGGCCTTCCTCACGGAACACGGGGCAGCCATCACGGTCCAGCGCTATCGGGCGGCGTTCGTCCGGCCGCAGAAAGCCCCAGCGGACGCTCCGCGCTCGAGTCGCACCGCCGCGAAGGTTCCCTCCGCCTGAGGACGGCGCCTCACGAGCGCTGAGCGCTCCTTACAGCCAAGCAGCCTCGCTCGAAGGTCCGAATCGCCTCCAACCTGGCTGCTGCGCGCGCTCAACGCTCACATCGGCCAACTTCGCCGGCGAAAGCGTTCCACCCTGGCCGTTAGGAGCGCTCCATGCACATCTTTCGTGCGGGTATCCTGCGAACCGATGCTCGATCGCGCCGTCTGCACCGATGCCGCCGCGCGCTGGGGCACGCCGCTCTACCTTACCGATCTCGATGCTGCCGCGGCTCGACTGGCCGCCTACCACGTGGCTTTCCCGGGCGCGGTGATCGCCTACGCGGTCAAGGCCAATCCCGACCCGCAGCTCCTTCGCCGCCTCGTGGCCGATGGCGCCGACTGCGAGGTGGTCACCGCGGTCGAGCTGGCCTTCGCCCGCAACGCCGGCTGCCCCGGCGAGCGGATCGTCATGAACGGAGTCGGGAAGCGCGACGATGAGCTGCACCTGGCCCTGGCCGCAGGAGCGCTGGTCAACGCCGAGTCCCTCGATGAGCTGGCGCGCGTCGTGGCGCTCGCCGCCGACCATCCCGGCGCCCGAGTTGGCCTGCGTCTGAACCCTGCGCTGGACGCCGAGACCCACCCGCACCTCGCGACCGGTGCCGCGGGCGCGAAGTTCGGGATCGCCCTTGCGGACCTGCCGACCGCCCTCGAGCTCGTCCGCTCCGCTGGCCTGCAGCTCGCGGCGCTGGGCGCGCACATCGGCTCGGCGATCGAAGCGCTCGAACCCTTCGCCCAGCTCGCCCGCTGCCTGGCCGATGCCGTCGCGACCGCCACGGCGGCCGGCCTCACGCCGGCGCAGATTGACCTTGGCGGGGGACTGGCTGGGACCAAGCTGGAGGAGCTGGCCGCGGTCATCGGTCCAATCTTTCCTGACAATGCCCGCCTGATCCTGGAGCCGGGCCGCTCGATCGTCGCGGATGCTGGCTGGCTGCTCACCCGGGTTGTCCGCACGCAGCCTCGGCCGGAGGCCGGGTGCGGCTACCTGGTCGCCGATGCCGGCATGACCGAGCTGATCCGCCCGATGCTCTACGGGGCATCGCACCCCGTCTCGCTGATTGCCCCCGGCGCCGCCTTCACGCCAACCGGCGCCATCCACCTGGCGGGACCCATCTGCGAGGCGGGCGACCTCTTGGTGCACGACCTGGCGCAATGGCTCTCCCCAGGGGAGCTGGCGGCGGCTGGCGTCGGTGCACTTCTCGCAATTGGCGAGGTTGGGGCATACGGCGCCGCCATGGCCTCGAACTACAACGGCCGGCTGCGCTCCGCCGAGGCGGTGCGCGAAGGTGGCGAGCTGCGCCTCTCGCGCCGCCGCGAGACCCTGGACGACCTTCTCGCCCGGGACGCCTAGGTCAACGAGAACGGAAACGGCCCCGCGCGAGCTGCGCAGGGCCGTCCCCGGGACAAGAGGTGGGTGTTCAGCTCGCGGGAATGGCCCGCCTCGAGCGACCGCGCAGCTCGGATGCCACCACCACCGCCGCGGCCACGCCTGCGAAGAGCAGCGCGATCGGCAACGCGGGGATGCTGGGCGGCGCAGGCGTCGTTGGCTGGGTCGGGGTCGGCGGCTGCTGGGTGGGGGGCTTGAGCGGCTCCTGGACCCGAATCGTGTCGAGCGACAGTCGCTGGAGGCCACCCTCGACATTGTCGAGCTCGGCAACGAGGGTCCATCCGCCGCCCTTCGGCAGCTCAACGGTTGCGTTCCACAGGCCCGCCTCGCCGGACGGGTGCGCCACGGCGCGGACGACGGTCGAATCGGCGATCCGCGCGAAGACCAGCGTCACGCCGGTTGCCTCGGCGGGTACCTCGCCGCGGGTCACCCAGATCCGCAGTGGGCTCTCGATGCCGGCGCGCAGCGACTGACCGCCGCTGCCGAAGTCGACCGAGGCGACCACCTGCGAGCAGAACGCCGGGGGATTCGGCCCTTCGCACTTGGCGAGCGCACTGCCGGCCGTGGCGATGAGGAGGAGGCTCCCTCCCAGGAGAGGGATGAGCAGGCGGCGGATCATGGCAGTTCCTCGGTGCGTGGTTTGCGTACTCCCACTACACCGATGCCTCCGCCCCGGTTCCGGGCTAGTTGCGGGGCTCGAGCGGTGCGAAGCCGTGGCCGCCCATCACGCGCC
>JBBQGI010000091.1:0-7061 GCA_038322875.1 Candidatus Limnocylindria bacterium
GTCGACCTCCGACAGCTTGCCGACCGCCTCCAGGATCCGGCTCAGCTGCGGGAGGAGGAGGTCGATCTCGGCATCGGTCAGGCCCAGGCGAGCGAGGCGGGCGACGTGCTCGACGTCGGAGCGGCTGATCATGAGCCGATCATAGCCGCGTCGTTAAGCCGGCCGTCAGTGGCCGGTAACAGAGCCTGACGCAGGCTGCCCCATGACCAAGCCACGGCCACCACGCGACACGAACGTGACGGTCCGCATCGACGAGCACGTGCTCACATGGGCGCGAGCGCGAGCCTACTTCGGCGGCTCCAGCCTGAATGCCGTCCTGAACCGATTCCTCGTTGAATACGCCGCCGTCCCGAGCCGGTGGATGGATGGCCTTCCGCCTCCCTGGACGCCCGAGGACCGGATCCGACCGGTGATGGATCCGACCGGCGCCGGACACCTTGCCGCCGGACGCACCGCGGCGGGAGAGCCTGCATCGTCTGAAATCCTGGATTCGGCGATCGCGGAGGCACTGGTGGCGAAGGCTGCCCCGGACTTACCCCTCGCTGTCAGCGACCTTCGTGCAGTCGTGCAGCACGAACGCACGAGCAACTCTGACACGGGGGCATGGCGGCGACCCTAACCCGGCGGCGGGACGGGCGGCGCTCAGCCCCTAGTGCTGGGTCATCGCTCCTTCGGCCTCCCAGCGGACGTGGTCAGGTGTCTCCAGCTGGAAGGTCGAATGGTCGATGTCGAAGTCGTCGGAGAGACAGCGGCCAAGGTGGTCGAGGATGTCCCCTGGGACGGCATCGGGCTCGAGGACGACATGCGCCGATACGACATGCATCCCGCTGGTGATGGTCCAGGCATGGAGGTCGTGGACCCCGCGCACGCCGGGCGCCTCCTGGATGTGGCGCTCCACCTCGACCATGTCGACGCCCTTAGGGGTCGCCTCCATCAGCACGTCCACGCTGTCGCGGAGCAGCGCCACCGCGCGGGGCACTATCAGGACGGCGATCACGATCGAGGCGACCGCATCGGCCCGGTGCCAGCCTGTCAGCCAGATCACCACGCCGGCGACCAGGACCGCAGCCGCGCCCAGCAAATCGCCAAGCACCTCGACCGACGCTGCGCGCAGGTTCAGGCTCTGCTGACCGCTGTGGCCGAGGAAGCGGAGCGTTGCCGCGTTGGCGAACAGCGCGACGGCTGCCACCACCATAACGAGCGTGCTCCCGACATCGGGGGGTTCGGCAAACCGTCGCACGGCCTCGACCAGCACGAGGATGCCGATCCCGAGCAGGATCACCGCGTTCAGGGACGCGGCGAGGATCTCGAGCCGATACAGGCCGAAGGTGCGGCCCGTCGTGCGCGGCCGTGAGGCGATGCGAATGGCTCCCAGCGACAGCCCCATTCCGACCACGTCCGCGAACATGTGCCCGGCGTCGGCCAGCAGCGCGAGGGAGTTGCTCACCAAGCCGGCCACCAGCTCGATGATCAGGATCGCAGCACTCACCGCCAGGGCGACCGCGAGTCGTCGCCAATGCAGCCCCGCCGCGCTCGCCTGATTCACGCCGCAAGAGTAGGTCGAAGTGATGGCCGCGCGCCACAATGGCGCTCATGTCCGACGAGCCCAAGGCGCTGGCCATCCCGATTCCCGGCGGCCGGATCGAGGCGCTGCTCCTGCCCGGCGGTCCCGGGCGGCCGCTGCTGGTGCTGGGTGGCGTCGAGATCGGGCTACGGGCGCTGGCGGGCACCGAGCAGGCGCACGTGCGCCGCTGGCAGCGCCGCACGCCACGCCGCCCGGTGGTGATCATGGGCCGCCCGATTCCCACTGACCGGACTGACGCGCCGCGGATGATGCACCCGCGCGCGATGGCCGATGCGGTCGCACGGGGTGTGCGGGCACTGCGCGACGTGACGCCCCCGCTGGCGGTCGAGGCGGAGTCGGGTGGCGGGCGCATCTCACTATGGCTGACGCTCGACCACCCGGAGCTGGTTGAGCGTCTCGTCCTCTCGTCGGTGGCATCGGAGACGCCGGCTGAGTCGGCGATGACAGGGCGGATGGCGCAGTGGCTCGATCTCGCCGAGCGGGGCCAGTGGGCCGACTTCTTTGCGCACCTAGCGCTGCAGCTCAAGCCGGCGGGGGGCGTGCACGCCGAGGCCTTCCCGGTGGCAGCGGGGTTCCAGCCACACCCCTCCACCCCGGAGCGGTTCATCGGTGAGCTGCGGGCAACCCTCGACCCAACGTCGTTTGCCACCGTTCGGCTCGGCGAGATCCACGTCCCCACGCTCATCCTGGCGGGCGAGCAGGACCAGGTCGTGCCAACGGCCGCGACGAAGCTGGTGGCAGATCAGATCTCCGGCGCGCGCTTCGAGGTCGACCCGGAGAGCGGCCACACGGTCCGCTCGTCGTTCCGCGGCTACGACGAGATCGTCGAGGCGTTCCTGGCGGAGGGCGACTGAGGCCGGACGGCGAGCAGCAGGATGACCGCCCCGGCGACGGCCACGCCGGCACTGACCAGGAACGAGGGGCCGTAGCCCCAATGGGCCACCACCACTCCGGCAGCGACCGGGCCGATGCCGAACGCCACGTCCAGAAAGGCCGTGTAAGTCCCCAGGGCCGCTCCGCGCTCCGAGGCGGGCACCGACGAGATCACCATCAGGCTGAGGGCCGGGAAGCTCCAGGCGACCCCGACAGCGAAGAGGATCGTGCCGACCATCAGCCCGGTCGGGTCCTGCCACAACCCGGTGGTCACGAGCCCGGCCGCTCCGACGAGCAGGGCGGCCGTCGACAGGCGGCGCGCTCCCATCCGGTCCGGCAGCTTGGCACCGACCACTCGCAGGACGATCACCACCGCTGCGTAGGCGGACAGGAACGGCGCCGCGCCGTCGAGGCCCAGGTGCACGGCGTAGAGCGACACGAAAGCGAAGTAGCCTGCCATCCCCCAGGCACCCGACAGCAGAATCACGCCGGGGAGGATCCCTTTCGGGTGCAGGAGCCGGCTCGGTGGCCGCACCCCGGTCTCGATGTTGCGCGTATCGGGCACGCCAAGGGCCAGCAGGCCGGAGACGACGGCAATGCCCGCGGCTGCAAGCCAGACCGCGTTGTAGCCCCAGGCGCCCAGGATCGCCTCACCGATGGGCGGGCCGATGCCGATCCCCAGGTAGAGCGCCAGGCTGAAGATGCTCAGCGCCTCGCCCTGTCGGTCGTTAGGGGCGAGGTCCGCAGCCGCGGCGAAGGCGGCCACGAACATGAACGCCTCGGCGGTGCCCATCAGCAGCCGCGCCGCGATGAAGATCGGCAGCGCGAACGAGGCCACATGCAACAGCAGGGCGGAGGTGAGCAGCGCGGAGCCGACGAGCATCATCGGGCGGCGACCATATCGGTCCGAGAGTTGGCCGGTCCACGGCCGTAGGAGGAGGGCTGTCACGCTGAACGCCCCGATCGACAGGCCGACCGCCACGGAATCGGCGCCGAGCGGCCCGGCCGCGAAGCGCGGCGCCGTGGGCAGGGTCAGGCCATCGGCCACGAAGTAGGCGAGCGTGGCGGCCGACAGGATCCCGAAGGCGCCCGTGAAGAGCGACTTGGGTGGTGGCGAGGTCACTCGCCTGGTCCGGCCAGCAGCGCCCGGAAGCCCTCCTCGTCCAGGACCGGCACGCCCAGCTTCTCCGCCCTGGCTAGCTTGCTCCCGGCCTTCTCGCCTGCCACCAGGTAGTCGGTCTTGGCGCTCACCGATCCCGCGGCGTGACCGCCGGCGGCGCGGATCGCCTCCTCGGCCGCCTCGCGGCTGAATCCCGGCAGGGTCCCGGTCACGACCAGCGTCCGGCCGGCCAGTGGCCCCTCGACCGCCTCCGTGGCCGCTCCGGGCGGCGGTGCCTCGGCCACGACGCCGGCATCGAGCAGGGCGTGGAGCGTGATGCGCGTGTCCTCATCGGCGAAGTACGACGCGATCGCATCCGCCACGACCTTGCCGACCCCAGATACGGCGGTCAGCTCCTCGGCGCTCGCGTCGCGCAGCCGATCTGCGACTCGGCGCGTCCAGGCCGCCTCGTCCTCGTCCTCGGGGCGAGGCGTCTCGCGCGTGAGCCACGCCGCCAGGTCGATCGCGGTCTGCTCCCCGACGTGGCGGATGCCGAGCGCGTTGAGGACGCGGGCCAGCGGGCGACGCCGTGCGGCCTGGATCGCAGCGTGCAGGTTCTCGGCGGACTTGCGGGCGAATCGGTCCAGGCCCTCGAGCGTCTCGACCTCGAGCTTGAACAGGTCGGCCGGCTCCTTCAGCAGGCCGCGCTCGGCGAGCTGGCTGACGACCGCGTAGCCGGCCCCCTCCACGTCCATCCCGCCCCGACCGCTGAAGTGCAGGAGCGAGCCCATGCGCTGGGCCGGGCACCACTGGTTCGGGCAGCGCCAGACGACCGCGCCCTCCTCGCGTACGGCCGCGGTGCCGCAGGCGGGGCAGGCGGCCGGCATCTCCCAGATGACCTCGGACCCATCGCGTGCGTCGACGACGGCGCTGACCACCTCGGGGATCACGTCGCCGGCCCGTTGCAGGACCACCGTGTCGCCCACCCGCAGGTCCTTGCGACGGATCTCGTCGATGTTGTGCAGCGTAGCGTTGCGCACGGTCGTGCCGCCGACGGAGACCGGGGTCACATGCGCCACCGGCGTCAGCGCCCCGGCCCGCCCGACGTAGACCTCGATCTCCTCGAGCTTGGTGGTCACCTGCTGCGCCGGGAACTTGTAGGCGGTCGCCCAGCGCGGGGCGCGCGACACGAAGCCGAGCTGCTGCTGCTGCTCGACGCTGTCGACCTTGATCACGATCCCATCGGTCTCGTAGTCGAGGTCCTTGCGGGCCTCCGCCCATTCGTCGACGAACGCGATCACCGCGTCAACTCCCTCCACGCGACGAGAATTGGGATTGATCGGGAAGCCCAGGCTGCGCATCAGCTCCAGGCTCTCGCTGTGGCTGGCCAGCCCCGGCACGCCGACCGCCTGGTAGCACCAGACCGATAGCCTCCGTCCCGCGGTCACCGCCGGGTCCTTCTGGCGCACCGTGCCGGCGGCCGTATTGCGGGCATTGGCGTAGAGCGCCTTGCCATCGTGCTCGAGCTGCTCGTTGAGCGCTGCGAAGGCGCCGCGCGGCATGAAGACCTCGCCCCGGACCTCCATCCGGTCCCCCGGCGGGTTGGCGCGCAGGCGCAGCGGGATGGATCGCACCGTGCGCAGGTTGGGAGTCACGTCCTCGCCGGTGCTCCCGTCACCGCGGGTCGCGCCGCGCGCGAAGCTGCGCCCGTCGTAGCGCAGGCTGATCGCCAGGCCGTCGATCTTCAGCTCGCAGACATAGGTCACCGAGGGATCGTCCTCGGCCAGGCCGAGCCCCTTATGGACGCGGGCGTCGAACTCGCGCAGCTCGTCGTGGCCGAAGGCGTTGCCCAGGGAGAGCATCGGGAACTCGTGGCGCACCTCGGCGAAGGTGCTGGAAGGGGCGGCTCCGACGCGCTGCGTCGGTGAGTCGGGGGTGGCCAGCTCGGGGTGCGCCGTCTCGAGGTCGGTCAGCTCCCGCAGCAGGCGGTCGTACTCGCGATCCTCGATCGTGGGCTCGTCGAGGACGTGGTAACGGTAGTTGGCCTCGTCGATCGTCTCCCGCAGCTCCGCGGCGCGGGCGGCGGGGTCAGTCGGCATCGGCCTCGTCGTCGGAATGATCCACGGCGGCGTCGAACCAGGCGCGGATGTCCAGGATGTGCTCCCGGTAGTGATCGGCCCCGTCGAAAGCGATGATCTCCTCGAGCGTGTTGCCGTCGGCATCCCGCTCGCCGAGCGCCTCGGGGTCGACCGTGGCCAGGTGAGTCGCGAACTGCTCGAACGCAGCCGCCTCGCGGGAAGCGACCGTCGCGTAGTCGGTCTCGGCGGCGACGCGCGAAACGACGGCGTTCCGGTCATCCACGCTCAGTTCGTCCTTGCCGAACGCGTGGAGCTCCCCCTGCTCAGCGCGGTGCAGCGAATCGGCGACGTGCCCCGCCCAGTAGCCGATGTGCGCCACGAGCTCGCGCGCCGACCAGTCACCGACCAGGCCAGGCGTCGTGCGCAGCGCCGGGTCAATGTCCCCCAGCGCCGTCATGAACTCATCGCGCGCCGCTCGCAGCCCGTCGAGCAGCTCCTGGACGTGGGCGTCAGGCTCGGCCATTTCCCGATTCTAGAGCCGCTCGAGGCCGGCGTACGCGGCGATCAGCTCCTTGACCCCCTGCCCGGGGAAGGTGACGGTCACCCACTCGTCCCCCTTCTCGAGCCGGCTGGAGACCACGATCCCCTCACCGAAGCGCCGGTGCCGGACCTTGTCGCCCGCGTTCCATGCCGCCTCATCAGAGGAGCCGTCGGGGCTCGGCGCCGCGAACGCTCCTCTTCCGAGGTCCAGGTCCGCGCCCTTCTCGAGGTGCGCCTGCGCCACGCGCTCCTTGGCGGCATCGAGCTCGCGGCCGATGGGCACCGGCGCCGACAGATCCGGCAGGTTGACCGGCCGCAGGTGCTCGCCGACGCGGTTGCGTGCCCCCGACGAGCGGTAGCCGCCGGGGAGCCACTCGTCGTCGTCGGTCCCTCGCCGAGACCAGCCGCCGCGGCCCTGTGCGCCCCAGGCCCGCCGGAACGGCGCCGCCGCCTCGCGGTCCGCCTCCAGGAGCTCCTCGGGGAGCTCCGCCAGGAAGCGCGACGGCTCACTGGCCGCGCCGATCCCCCAGGTGGAGCGATGGTTGGCGTGCACCAGGTAGAGCCGATCCTTGGCCCGTGTCATGCCCACATACGCCAGGCGCCGCTCCTCCTCGAGCTCGCGGTCGTCCTCCAGGGCGCGCCGATGCGGCAGCAGCCCCTCCTCGAGTCCCACGATGAAGACGATCGGGAACTCGAGGCCCTTGGCGGCGTGCAGGGTGATCAGCGTCACCCGGTCCGGGCGATCCTCCAGCTCGTCCTGGTCGCTGACCAGCGCCACCTCCTCCAGGAAGCGCTCGAGCCCCTCGGGGATCGCCAGCTCGTCGAACTCGGCGGCGTGGTTGCGCAGCTCGAGCAGGTTCGTCCAGCGCTCCTCCCCCTCATCGGT
>JBBQGI010000092.1:0-7047 GCA_038322875.1 Candidatus Limnocylindria bacterium
AAGCCCGGCGGCTGCGTCGCCTCCCCGACTGCCCATCGCCCGCCCGTATCGCTGCCGTCGACCTTGCGCACGATCGTCGCGCCTCGAAATTGAACCGTCCGCCCTTCGTCATGACCCAGGATGATCAAGGCTGGCTCCTCACCGACACGTGCTTGACCGTAGCCTGACGCCGCGGCCTTCGCGATGTGATCTGTCCAGCCACTGACGTGGCAGCCCTCTCCTCTTGCCGGAAGTGTCCGATCTTGCGTTCGAGGATCTCGAGGTCCTCGGCCAAGGAGGCGATCTGACCGCGTATGAACTCGGCGTGCTCTTCGAGCAACAGGCGTCGATCGCCGGTCGTGGCATCGCCGGCTGCGCGGAGCGTTGCGAACCGGCGCATCTGGGCGACCGACATTCTGGTCGCACGCAGCCGCCGGAGAAACGCCAACCAAAGGAGGTCTGTCTCCGAGTACGTTCGCTTTCCGCTGGCCTCGCGGCGGACCGGACCGATGAGTCCAGCGCGTTCGTAGTACCGAAGCGTGTGTGCGCTGAGGCCAGTCCGTTCGGACGCCTCTCGAACTCCGATCGCATGCATCTCCGCCAGTTTCCCACTTCGAGTGCGCTCGAAGTCAAGGGCAGCGTTCAGGAAGGACTCGAACCTTCGATCTCCTGATCCAGAGTCAGGAGCTTGACTCACGGTCCGGTCGCAGACTCCGACCTGTTGACGAGTGGACCTGGGTGAAATCGGCTCGGGATTCGGGGCGGTGGGTCACCCGTCCCATGGTATCGACGCGGACCCGTGGCGACTCGCCCGGCCGGCGCGCCGCCCCGGCCAGATTCAGATGAGCGCCGCACTAACGCGCATGGCGGCTCTTCCTGGCGCTCGTTGCGGCTGCCAGCCTGCAGGAGCATCGGTTCGGACCCTCGAACGCCGATCGTGCGGGTGCCACCTGCACTTGGACCCGGTTCGTGCCAGATTTACGCCGGTGAGCAGGACAACCCACGGCAAGATCGGGTTCTGGGGCGTCGTCGCGATCGGCGTCGGCGGGATGGTCGGGGGAGGGATCTTCGCGGTCCTGGGGCTGGCCGTTCAGCTGGCGCGCGGCGGAACGCCGCTGGCGTTTGCGCTGGCGGGCGGCGTCGCACTGCTCACCACCTACTCCTACACGAAGCTTTCGGTGGCCTACCCCAGCCAGGGCGGGACGGTCACCTTCCTGAATCGCGTCTTTGCGTCCGGCATGCTGACCGGCAGCCTCAACGTGCTCTTGTGGCTGAGCTACGTCGTGATGCTGTCGCTCTATGCGTTCGCGTTCGGCAGCTACGCCGCGACGTTCCTGCCAGAGGCATGGCAGGACCCGGGCCGGCATGCCTTCATCAGTCTCAGCGTGATCATGATTGCCGGCCTGAACGTGCTCAGTGCCGAAGTGATCGGGACTGCGGAGCGCTGGATCGTGGGATTGAAGGTCGCGATCCTGCTGTTCTTCGTCGCCGCTGGCGTTGCCTTCATCAACTCCGCCCGGCTGATGCCAGGCACCTGGTCGCCGCCCCTGGAGTTGGCGGCGGGCGGGATGATCATCTTCCTGGCCTACGAGGGCTTCGAGTTGATCGCCAATACGGCGCAGGACGTGCACGACGCGGCGCGGACGCTGCCGCGCGCATATTTCACCGCGGTCGGGTTCGTGATCGCCCTGTACGTCCTGGTCGCGATCGTCACCGTCGGCAATCTGTCGGTGGACAAGATCGTAGGGGCCAAGGATTACGCCCTGGCGGAGGCGGCCCGCCCATTCCTCGGGCAGGCCGGCTTCACCCTGATCGCAGTCGCGGCGATGCTGTCGACGGCCTCCGCGATCAATGCCACCCTATACGGCGCATCGCGTCTGAGTTACACTATCGCGCGCGACGGCGAATTACCGTCGGCCCTGGAGCGCAAGGTGTGGGGCCAGCCCCTGGAGGGACTGCTGATCACCGCAGGGCTGACGCTGGTGGTCGCCAACGTCTTTGACCTGACGAGCATTGCGACCCTGGGCAGCGCCGGGTTCCTGCTGATCTTCGCCGCCGTGAATACTGCCAACGCGCGGCACGCGCGCCACGACGGCAGCCGCGGCTGGATCTCGGTCATCGGGGCTGTGGCGTGCCTCGTTGCGTTGAGCGCGCTGATCTGGCAAACGGCGACGACCGCACCCGCCAAGCTGTTGATCCTGGCGGCAATGCTGGCCCTGGCAACTGCCATCGAGGGCGGCTGCCGACTGGCGAAACGGAAGCTCCGGTTGCATGGCTAGCCAGCCAAGCATGCCCGAGCCGCCGGCGAAGCTGGCCTCTGCGGCCTGAGAGGAGATACCGATGAAACAGCTGTTCCCCTGCCTGTGGTTCGACGGGAAGGCCGAGGAGGCTGCCCAGTTCTATGCGTCGCTGCTTCCAGACAGCCACGTCGACAAGGTGTGGCGCTCGCCGGCCGACACACCGAGTGGGCCGGCAGGCATGGTATTGACCGTCGACTTCACGCTGGCCGGCCAGCGGATGCAGGGCCTCAACGGCGGATCCGACTTCCAGTTCAACGAGGCCGTCTCCTTCGTCATCGAGTGCGACGACCAGGCTGAGGTCGATCGGCTCTGGGACGCGCTGACCGCCGACGGGGGCGAGCCGAGTGTCTGTGGCTGGCTCAAGGACCGATACGGGCTGTCCTGGCAAATCGTGCCAACCGAGCTCATTCGACTCATGGACGATCCGGACCCCGACCGGGCACGGCGGGCGATGGAGGCGATGATGGAGATGGGCAAGATCGAGGTCGACGAGCTTCGACGCGCAGCTGACGCGACCTAGTCCCGCCGGTCAGCCTCGAATGTTGCGATTCACACGGAAGAGGTTCGTTGGGTCCCACCCCTCCTTCACCTCATGCAGACGGTCGAAGTTGTCGCGATACGACTGGGCGGTCCGCTCCGCCGGCTCGTCATCGGTCTGGAAGTTCACGTAGTTCCCGCCGGTCGAGAAACGCCTGAGGGCGGTCCAGGCGTTCCGGACCCACTCCTGGTTTGCCTCGGCGGCCGATGAGTCGGGCGTCCACATCGACTGGATGACGCAGGCAAGACCAGCGTCACGGTTGCCCATGGCCCCGTCGTCCTCGGGATGCTCGTTCAGCGCACCGTCGACCGGAAAGAGGGCGATCTGGTTCGCGGGCGCTGTCTGGTCAAGGAACTGAGCGTGGTACGTCTCGATGAGGTCGTCACTCAGGCCGGCGACGAATTCGGACTTCCAGTAGTAGTGGTTGCCCTTCGGCATCGTCGCATCGAGGAGCGTCTGCTGCATGGCGTAGTCCTTGAGCATGATCAGGTCCGCGATCGGATCGCCGAGCGCGCGCAGCGGGGCGAGGTCCGCCTCCGCCTGCTGGGGCGTGCCGGAGTGGCAGACGACGATGATGATGATCGGCGTGCCGTGCAGCTCCGCCGGCGCCCACGGAGCTGGAGGCGCGTTGCGGCGAAGGGCGACAAGGACCAGCTCCCGCGGCGCCGACTCGGTGATCTGTCGGAACGTGTTCAGCACCTCCACCGCACGATCGGCGGGCCAGGCGATGAGGCCCCCGGTGACCTGAGGGCCGACTTCATGGAGCCGGAAGACGAACTCGGTCACCACTCCAAAGTTGCCACCTCCTCCACGAAGGGCCCAGAAGAGATCCTCGTTCTCAGTGCGTGATGCTCTTCGGACGATGCCGTCGGCGGTGACGATCTCGACCTCGTGGAGGTCGTCGATGGTCCAGCCGAAGCGGCGCGTCAGGTACCCGAATCCGCCCCCGAGCGTCAGCCCCGCCACGCCGGTTGCAGACACGAAGCCCAGGGTGGTGGCGAGTCCGTGCTCCTGCGTCGCCCGATCGATGTCGCCGAGCGTGCAGCCCGGGGCGACGCGGGTCAGCTTCGCGTCCGGGTCCACCTGAACGGTCCGCAACGGGGACATGTCCAGCGTGAGTCCACCGTCCGACAGGGAGAGCCCCGCGATGTTGTGACCGCCGCCACGGATCGACAGCTCGACCTCGTTGTCACGCGCGAAGTTCACCGCGCGGACGACGTCCTCGGTCGATGCGGCTCGAATAGCCGCCGCCGGACGTCGAGCGATCATCCCGTTCCAGATCGAGGTCGCTTCGGCATACGCGTCATCGCCCGGTCGGGCCAGCACGCCGTCAAGGTCAGCGGCGAGCCTCTCCAGCGTATCGGCCTCGAGGGTTCGCACGCCGCCGGTCAGCCCGGTGACCTCGAGAGTCGTCATCCCGCTTCCTCCGTAGTCTCGAACCCATCGCGTCCCAGGGAGCGCGGGACGCGTCTCGAGCATCATGCACCGGCGTGGCAAGGCTGGGCCGAATTGCATGCCTCACGACTGGGGGCACGGGGTGATGTCGCGCAAACCGGTATCGGATAATCCGGGCATGACAGGGAACACGAACGTCATCGACTGGCTCCTCGACGCCGATCCAGCCATCCGGTGGCAGGTGATGCACGACCTGACCGATGCGCCCCCGGACGCCGTCGCGGCCGAGCGCGCCCGGGTCGCAACCGAGGGCTGGGGGGCGCAGTTGCTCGCCGCCCAGTCACCGGACGGGCATTGGGGTAGCGACCCCAGCGCTTGGGTGGGCAGCGCCGAGTGGACCTGCCTGCTCAACCTGATGTGGCTGCGGGACATGGGGCTGGACCCTTCCAGTCCCGAGGCTCGGCGCGCGGTGGGCCTCGTCCGCGACAACGTCACCTGGCATTGGTGGGACGACAACCTGTTCTTCGTCGGCGAGGTCGAGCCATGCATCAATGGCAGGGTCCTTGCGCTCGGCGCGTACTTCGGTGAGGCTGCGCCGGGGCTGGTCGAGCGACTCCTGGGCGAGCAGATGGCCGATGACGGCTGGAACTGCGAGCAGGAGAACGGCTCGACGCGCGGGTCGTTCCATTCGACCATCAATGTCCTCGAGGGGCTACTCGAGCATGAACGCACCGGCGGCAGCGCCGAGGTGCGGGCCGCGCGGCTCCGCGGACAGGAGTACCTGCTCGAGCGTCGCCTGCTCCATCGGCTGTCGAGCGGCGAGATCATCGAGCCAGCCTTCAGCCGGCTCTCGTTCCCGACCGGCTACCACTACGACGTACTGCGGGCGCTCGACTACCTGCGCGACGCCGAGTTCCAGCCGGACGAGCGGATCGCGGAGGCCATCGAGGTGGTCAGGCGCAGGCGCGGCGAGGACGGGCGATGGCCGCTCGAGAACCCGCATTCCGACCAGCTCGACCTCGAGATGGACGAGGCCGAGGGCAAACCAAGCCGATGGAACACCCTCCGGGCTCTTCGCGTTCTCCGCTGGTACGAGGCGAGCCGGGAGGCCTAGAGGGAGACCCACGCGCCGGTCGCGGCGGATTCGATTGCCGCCTCGACGAATGCGATGCTCCGAGCCCCGACCCGTAGATCGGGATACGGCGCGTCGCCGCCCCCCGGTGGCTCACCGTTCGCGATAGCCGCGTAGAACGGTCGAATCAGGTCGCGCAGCGCTTCTCCCCAGCCCTCCGGATGACCTGCGGGCAGCGAGGGAATGCCGGAGGCCGGCTGCTCGCCGCCAGGATCGCGGACGAGGAGCCGTGCCTCCTCCCGGCTCCGCACCCAGAGGCGCTCCGGCTCCTCCTGGTCCCAGGCGAGCGACTGCATGGAGCCGTCGACGTCGAGCGTGAAGTGGTTCTTGCGGCCGGTGCTCACCTGGCTGAGGGTGCAGGCGCCACGCGCCCCACCCACGAACCGGAACAGGATCGTTGCGACGTCCTCGGTCAGGACCTCGACCGGCTCGGTCAGACCGGTCCCGCTGGAGAACGCCACGCCGCTCTCCAGCGGGCGCAGGCGGGTCGGGATCACCGTCGCGAAGTCGGCCATGACGGCCTCGACCTGCAGGCCGGTGATGAATTCGGCAGTGTCGAACCAGTGCGTGCCGATATCCGCCACGGCGCGGGAACGGCCGCTGATCTCCGGCTCCAGACGCCAGTTGAAGTCGCCGGGAGCCGACAGCCAATCCTGGATGTACCCGCCATGGATCAGGCGGATCTCCCCCACCTCGCCGGCGGCGACGAGGCTGCGGGCGCGCTTGACCATCGGATAGCCGCGGTAGGTGAGCGCCACCATCGCATGCCGTCCGGACCGCTCCGCCAACTCGACCAGAGAATCGGCGGAGGCGCGATCCAGGCCAATCGGCTTCTCGACGACTACGTGCTTGCCCGCCTTGAGCGCTGCGCCCGCCAACGCGACATGCGTGTCGTTCGGGGTGCAGACGTGGACGACGTCGACCTCGGGATCACCGATCACCTCGAGCGCGTCGGTGGACCATCGGCCCACCCCCAGCCTTCGAGCCCGATCAGCGCTGCGATCCGGATCGGCGCCCACGAGCACGGTCACCTCCGCCAGGCCGGTCCGCCGGATCGCATCGACATGGTGCGGCCCGACGAACCCGGCGCCGATGACCGCCGCCCGGATAGGACTAGCCATCGGACCCGGCGAGCAGCGAGTAGAACGTGATCGCTGCCACCGCAAGCTGGATGAGCAGGGCGAGCCCGTAGGCAGTGACCGAGGCGAAGACGAGCGCATTCAGTCCGAAGAGCGCCGTCGCCCCCACCCCGGCGACGAGCGTCAGCCGGGCCGGCCGGCTGCGAAAGGCGCCTGCTCGTCGGAGCTGCACGAATCTCACCCCGATGACCATCAGCAGGTAGGCGAAGACCACGCCGCTCGCCGTGACGAGGGTCGCTCGCTCGTCGTCGAAGGCCGGGAAGAGCACCGCCGGCAGAAGCGCCTCAAAGGTCACGTTGAAGCTGGTCGATACGATCGCCCGGAGCCGGATCCGGTGGCCGGCCGTCCAATGCGCGGCATCCGGCGCGATCCCGGGCGCGACCGCGGCGAATCCGGCCACGACGACGGCGACCGTGGCGATGCCGATCAGCAGGGCCTCACCGGTCATGGCGGACGCTGTCAGCCGGCCGCGGGCGCCAGGACCTGGTAGTCGCCGTGGTAGCGAACCTCCAGCAGGTTGTTGAACAGGTTGAGCATGTTGATGTAGCCGATCAGGAACGAGAG
>JBBQGI010000093.1:0-7044 GCA_038322875.1 Candidatus Limnocylindria bacterium
CGGCTGCGCCGTTCGGGCTGCTGGGTCTCGACGTAGATCCCCTCGGGATCGATGTAGACCTCGTCGCGCTTGATCGCCTGCACCACGCTGCTAGTCGCCCTCCAGCGGATAGAAGACCAAGCCGGTCAGGAGCTTGGGATACAAGTAGGTCGACTTCTGGGGCATCACATCGCCGGCGCTGGCCACGGCGGCCAGCTGCTCGAGTCGGGTGGGACGCACCAGGATCGCGGCCTTCGCCTCGCCGCTCGCCACGGCGCGAATCGCGTCAGCCTCGTCCCTAGTGTAGGCCAGCCGGCCGCCCATGGCGACATCGGCGGCTGAGATTCCCAGCCGATCCTCCAGGATCGCCGCGTGCAGGACCGCGAGGTCGAGGCCGCGCACCGCCGTGCTTGATCGCTCGCGGCGCATGCGGTCCGCCACTGCATCTGCATCACCCACGAGCAGGAAGCCCTCGTCCCCGAGAAGGACGAGCCCGAAGACGGGCCGTTCGTCGCTCGCCATCTCCTCGAGGCGCCCCGCGAGCTCGGCGAGAGCGAGCGGGATCGCCCGCCACATCGGATCGGCGCCGTGCGCCAGTGAGCGCAGCGCCTCCTCGTCCGCATCGAGCACCAGCCGATGCGTGGCCTGGATCTCGAGCTCCTCGCGCTCGGCGTTCACCAGCACCACCATCATCCAGTCGGCGGCCAGGGAGCCAGGCGGCGCATCGGTCCAGCGCGGGTCCGAGCGGACCTCGGCCTGGTAGGCAAGCGCGGTTTCATACCGGTGATGCCCGTCGGCGACGTACAGCACCTGGCGCCCCAGGTAGGTGAGGAGCCGCTCGTCCGGCTCGATCGCCACCAGCGAGTGGAGCAGGCCGTCGCCGTCGTGAGCGCGCCATTCATCGGTCCAGGGGCGGCCCATGACGTGGTCGTAGCGGGTCGAGCGATCGAAATAGATGGCCAGGATCGGCGAAAACTGGGTGCGTGTGGCGCGCAGCAGTGCCAGGCGCTCCGCCTTCGGGCCGGACATGGTGTGCTCATGCGCTCGCACCCCCGTCCCGAACGGCTCGAGCAGCAGCCGGGCGAGCACGCCCTGCGTCGTCGGCTCCTCCGGGGCTGACAGCCTGGCGTGACGGTAGTAATAGACCGATGCCTCCTCGCGGCGCTCCAGCATGCCGTCCGACTGCCACGCGGCAAGGACAGCCGCCGCGGCGGCGTGCGGATCTGGCTCGACCGAGAGCTCCAGGCGGACCGCGTTGCGCTCGTCACGCGAGAGCAGCTCGGCCTGCTGCTCCGGCGAGATGACGTCGTACGGCGGGCAGACCACGCGATCCACATCGGCGATGCGCATGCCGGGCAGCGCCGATACCGCGAAGCGATCCAGCGCGTAGCCGAGCCCGCGGAACGGGCGAAGGGTGGACATTCAGGGAGTGTACCGATGACGCGGGCCTACTTGGGCGCCCCGTGTCCGGCTTACGCTGAGCGTCGCTAATGACCATGTTCGACGTCTGGTTGAGGCTGTAACAACATCTGCGTGGCCGTTGCTTGCGCTCAGCGCATGCGGCAGCCAGGTTACGGGCAGATGGAGGTCAGTCGCGCAGCGCCAGCGAGGCTTCTTGGCCGTTAGCGACGCTCAGCGCAGGCGCCAGAGATGCGCCGCGCCAGCCACTAGCTGCTCCGGCCTCAGTGCGCGCGCAACATCCGAATCGGCTCGAGCGTGGCGGGGTCCTCCAGGGAGCTGGAGTCGCCGGGGTCCAGCCCCAGGTAGGCGGCCCGTGCCAGCCGGCGCAGGATCTTGCCGTTGCGCGTCTTGGGCAGGCTTGGCACGAGGTGGACGGCACCCGGCTTGAACGACTTCCCGAGGCTCTCAACCACCGTGGCGGAGATGGCGGCCACCAGCCTCTCCTCGCCGTCGGGGCTGTCACGCACCACGGCGAAGACCACGATCGACTCACCCTTGATCTCGTCGGGCACGCCGACGGCGAGCGCCTCAACGACCAGCGGATGGGCCACCGCCGCGGACTCCACCTCGGCCGGCCCGATCCGCTTGCCGGCAACCTTGAGCGTGTCGTCGGAGCGCCCGGAGATGTACCAGTAGCCAGCCTCGTCGATGCGCGCCCAGTCGCCGTGCACCCAGATTCCCGGCAGGCGGCTCCAGTACGCCTCCAGGTACCGGTCGCGATCGTGCCAGAAGCCCTGCGTCATGCCGGGCCATGGCTGCCGGATGACCAGCTCCCCCACCTCGCCGCGCAGGGGCCGCCCCCCGGCGTCGACCACGTCGGCGGCCATGCCCGGCGCAGGCCCCGAGAACGAGCACGGCGCAATCGGGGCGAGCGTCGTGCAGCTCAGGATCCCGCCACTGATCTCCGTGCCGCCCGAGTAGTTGATGATCGGCACCCTGCCGCCGCCCACTTCGTTGAAGAGCCACCACCACGGATCGGGGTTCCACGGCTCGCCGGTCGAGCCGAGCACCAGCAGCGACGACAGGTCGTGTGCGCGCGCCGGCTCGCTGCCGTGCGTCATCAGGTTGCGCACCAGGGTCGGGCTGATGCCCAGGTGCGTGACGCGGTGTCGCGCGACCAGTTCCCACAGCCGATCAGGCCCCGGGTAGTCGGGGGTGCCCTCGTAGATGAAGAGCGTTGCGCCCAGCAGCGGTGCCCCGGCCACAGCCCAGGGACCCATCATCCAGCCCATGTCGGTGAACCAGAAGAGCGTGTCGCCGGCCTGCAGGTCGAAGCCGTGGGCGAGGTCGACCGCCGCCTTCAGCGGAAAGCCGGCGTGCACATGGAGGGCGCCCTTCGGCCGGCCGGTGGTGCCGGAGGTGTAGATGATCATGAACGGGTCGTTGGCATCGGTGCGTGCCGAGTCCAGCGGCTCGTCGGAGGCGGATGCCAGCGCGGCGTCCCACCAGACGTCGCGCTCGACGTTCCATGGCGCCTCGGCGCCAGTGCGCCGCACGACCAGGCAGCGCTCGACCGTCGGCGCCATGCCCAGCGCCTGGTCGGCGGTCGCCTTCATCGGCACCGGCCTCCCGCGGCGGGCGAACCCGTCGGCGGTGACGAGCAGCTTCGCCTCGCAGTCGGCCAGGCGGCTGGCGACCGCATCGGCCCCGTAGCCGGAGAAGATGGGCGTGTAGACGGCGCCCAGCTTGCCGACCGCCAGGACCGCGATCGCCGCCTCGGGGATCATGGGCAGGTAGATGCCGACCCGGTCGCCGTAGCCGATGCCCAGCGAGGCCATGGCTCGTGCGGCGCGGTCGACCTCCGCGCGCAGCTGCGCTCGGGTGAAGGTGCGCACGTCACCGTCCTCGCCCTCCCAGACCAGTGCCGTCTCGTCGGGGCGAGCGGCGGCGGGGTCATCGACCGCCATCCGCACGTAGTTGAAGCCGGCGCCGCTGAACCAGCGCGCCCATTCGATCCCGCGCGACGTGTCCAGAACGGTGCCCGGCTCCGGATCGAAGACGACCCCGATGTCCGCCGTGGCGGCTGCCCAGAACCAGGCCGGGTCGATGACCGCTCGGGCCTGCAGCTCCTCCAGGTCGGCGCAGCCCACATCGGCCAAGAAGCGCCGCAGGCGGCTCCGCTGCAGGTAGGCCGGCGATGGTCGCCAGGCGGCGGCGTCGGTATCGGTCCCGAAGATCGGACCGTTCACATCGCGCGCACGCCGAGCAGGTTGCGGGCGATCACCATGCGCTGGATCTCGCTGGTCCCCTCGCCGATCTCGGTCAGCTTCGCGTCGCGCAGGTAGCGCTCGACGCGGTACTCGGTGATGTAGCCATAGCCGCCGTGCACCTGGACCGCGTCATTGGTCACCTGGCGCGCCACCTCGCTGGCGTAGAGCTTGGCCATCGCCGCCTCGGTGCTGTACGCCTGGCCCTGATCCTTCATCCAGGCGGCGCGGTAGACCATCAGCCGCGCGGCGTCGATCTGGGTCGCCATGTCGGCGATCTTGAAGGCGACCCCCTGGAAGGAAGCGATCGGCCGGCCGAACTGCTCTCGATGCTTCGCATATGAAGCGGCGGCCTCGTAGGCCGCCTGCGCCAGGCCCAGGGCCATCGCCCCGATCCCGATCCGTCCGCCGTCGAGCGTCTTCAGGAAGAGGCGATCCCCGTCCCCCTCCTCGCCGAGCAGGTTGCCGGCCGGGATGCGGCAGTCGTTGAAGAGGAGCTCGCCGGTGTTGCTCGCGTGCAGGCCCATCTTCTCCTCCATGCGACCGATGGAGAAGCCGGGCGTGTCCGCCTCCACGATGAAGGCGCTGATCTTGCCCGAATCGGCATTGCGGTCGGTCACGGCGGTGACGATGTAGATCCCCGCCACGCCGGCGTTGGTGATGAAGCGCTTCGAGCCGGTCAGTACCCACTCGTCGCCGTCACGATGCGCGCGGGTGCGCGTGCCACGCGAATCGGACCCGGCCTCGGCCTCGGTCAGGCCATACGCGCCGAGCTTCTCCCCGCTGGCGAGCGGACGCAGGAAGCGCTCCTGCTGCTCCGGCGTGCCGGCGCTGAAGAGCGGCGCGCAGCCCAGGCTGGTGTGGGCGCTGACGATGATCCCGACGCTCCCCGAGACCCGCGACAGCTCCTCGACGGTGATGGCGTAGGCCAGCGAATCGAGGCCGGTGCCGCCGATCGACTCGGGATACGGGACGCCCAGCAGCCCGAGCCCGGCGGCCTTGCGGATGATCTCGGTCGGGAACTCCCCGCGACGCTCCATCTCGTCCACCACGGGCGCGATCTCGCGCTCGGCGAAGTCGCGAACAGTGCGCCGGATCTCTTCATGCTGCGGCGAGAGGGTGAAGTCCATCGGTGGCGCGAGTCTAGCAGTCCGACTCGTTGACACCGGCGCCCGAGGCGGTCCTATACTGCCGATCTGGCCGATGCGGCCGCCCTTCTCCGACCAGGTTCCCGCTCGAACGAGGGATCCCGTTGGCCCCGTCCGTCGCCGACGTTCGGCTCGATCACATCAGCAAGCGCTTCCACGAGGTCGTGGCGGTCGACGACCTCTCGCTGGAGATCGAGCGCGGCGAGTTCTTCTCGATGCTCGGCCCATCCGGCTGCGGCAAGACCACCACGCTGCGGATGATCGGCGGCTTCGAGGAGGCGACCCAGGGGACGATCTACCTGGGTGACGCCGATGTCACCGGCCTGCCGCCCTTCAAGCGCGACGTGAACACCGTCTTCCAGAACTACGCGCTCTTCCCGCATCTCACCGTCTTCGAGAACGTGGCCTTTGGCCTTCGCCGTCGGAAGGTGGCGAGCGACAAGATCGGCCCGGAGGTGAAGGCCATGCTCGATCTGGTCGAGCTGCCGGGCTACGACGACCGCAAGCCGTCGCAGCTCTCCGGAGGGCAGCAGCAGCGCGTGGCGCTGGCCCGGGCGCTCATCAACCACCCCAAGGTGCTCCTCCTCGACGAGCCGCTGGGCGCCCTCGACCTGAAGCTGCGCAAGCAGATGCAGCTCGAGCTGAAGCGGATCCAGACCGAGGTCGGGATCACGTTCATCTACGTGACCCATGACCAGGAAGAGGCGATGACCATGTCCGATCGGATCGCGGTCATGCGCGCCGGCAAGATCGAGCAGCTCGGCAACCCCGAGGAGCTGTACGAGCGCCCCAAGACCGCCTTCGTCGCCGGCTTCCTGGGCGTCTCGAACCTGCTCGAGGGGGAGGTCGCGGGCCACGACGGGGCGCTCGTCACCGTGAAGATGCCGGACGGCGCCATGCTGCGCGCCCCCGGCGATGGCGTGCCGAACAGCGGCCCCGTGCGCATCGGCGTGCGGCCCGAGAAGCTGCGGGTGCACGCGGGCGAGAACGCCGCGCCGACCAACGGCATGAACACCCTTTCGGGGGTCGTGCTCGACTCGAGCTACATCGGGGTCAGCACCCAGTATCTGATCCAGGCCGAGGGTCATCGGCTGATCGTCTTCGCGCAGAACATCGACACGGCCGGTGCGTCGGAGCTGATGGCGGATGGCCAGCAGGTCGCACTCACCTGGAAGCCGCAGCACACCTTCGTCATCAGTGGGCCGGCCGAGCACCGGGCCGGCGATCCACACAGCACCGAAGAAGGAGAGACCGATGAGTGACCAGGAGCGTCGCAGCCAGATCGAGATCGCGATTGACCAGCTGATGCGGCGTGACCTGATCTCGCGTCGGACCTTCATGCGCCGCGCCGGGCGCGGCGGCGTCGCACTGGGCGCCGCCATGACGCTGCCCGCGTTGCTGGCGGCATGCGCGCCGGGGTCATCCTCCGGCGCGAAGGCACTGGAGTGGGCCAACTGGCCGGCCTACATCGACATCGACGAAGAGGCCGCGCCCAACCCGACCAAGTACCCGAGCATCAACACCTTCATCGAGCAGACCGGCATCGGCGTCGAGTACAAGGAAGCGATCCAGGACAACGCCGACTTCCTGGGCACGCTGCGCCAGGATCTCGCCGCCGGCAACGCAACGGGCTGGGACGTCATTTCGCCCGGCGGCTGGGTGGTGGAGCGGATGGGCCGCCTCGGCTACCTCGAAGAGCTCGACCATTCGAAGCTGCCGAACTGGTCCGCCAACTGCGCCGACTACGCCAAGGGGCTGTGGTTCGACCCCGACAACAAGTACAGCGTCTGGTGGCAGGGCGGCATCACCGGCATCGCGTATGACACGGAGCTGACCGGCCGCGAGGTCTCTACCTTCGACGACCTGCTCGACCCGGCGTTCTCCGGGAGGGTCGGCGGCTTCAGCGACATGCGCGACATGTTCGGGCTCACGCTTCTGTCCCTCGGTGTCGAGCCGGCGAACGCCACCGTCGACGACGTGCAGCGA
The DNA here is from genome assembly GCA_038322875.1 of Candidatus Limnocylindria bacterium. GTDB lineage: Bacteria > Chloroflexota > Limnocylindria > QHBO01 > QHBO01 > CF-167. Next base: position 6,782 of record JBBQGI010000093.1, read on the forward strand.
GCACAGGAGACGCTTCTCGCCGTGCCGGATGGGCACTTCCGCGGCTTCTACGGCAACGAGTACTACGACGCACTTGCGGCCGGCGACCTCGCCATCAGCGTCGCCTGGTCCGGGGACATCAGCCAGATGAACCTGTACGACAACGACAAGGTCCAGTTCGTGGTGCCCGAATCGGGCGGCATGCGCTGGAACGATAACCTGGTCATCCCGAAGGGCGGGGCCAACCTGGAGATCACCCACAAGCTGCTCGACTACTACTACGA
>JBBQGI010000094.1:0-7008 GCA_038322875.1 Candidatus Limnocylindria bacterium
GCACGCCGCCAGGTCCGCGGCAGCGTGGTCCGAGGGCCAGGACAGCTCGCTCACGTTGCGCGAGGCGCAGGTGCTGACCTGCGTTGCCTCGGGCAGGCCCAACGGCGAGATCGCCGAGTTGCTCTACATGTCCCTGGCCACCGTCCGCAAACACCTCCAGCATGCATACGCCAAGCTGGGCGTGCACAGCCGCAGCGAGGCGATCGCGTCGTTGATGCGGCTCGACCCGATGATCGACCGCGATGATGAAGACCAGGGGTTGTCGCCGTTTTAGAGAACGTTGGTCTGATTCATCGGCCCGGGCGGCCCTGCCAGAGGACGTTCAGCAGGAGCCAGCGCTTGCCGCAGCGGACCAGCTGCAGGTAGTCCATGTAGCCTGCCGAGAAGACTCCCACGGTCGCGATGTCGCCGTAGGCATCGAGGAGCGAGATCTCGTACGGCCCCGCATCCGCGGCGCCCTCGCCCTGGCGTGTGAATTCGACCATCTGTTCGCGCGACAGGGTCTCGACGATGCAGCTCCCGGTCTGCGGGTCGGCGCTGACGGATCGCTTGATCAGCTCGGGGTGCATGCAGCTGGCCATGCGGTCGCCATCGCCAGCGAGCCACGACTCGATATAGTCGGTGGCCGACGCGAGGACGAGGTTGCGGTCCTCCGCAGAGATCTTCGCTTCATCGGTCATCATGCGGTGGCCTCCTCGGGACCGATCACCCAGAACTCCCGGAATGGGGCAGTGATGTGCCAGACCGTGTCGGTGCCGGCCGGGAGAGAGGCGGCGTCGCCCGCCTTTAGCTCGAGCACCTGTCCACCGGCGATCTCGATCTGCACCGCGCCCTCCAGGATCACGAACGACTCTCGGCCGCGAGGCGTCCACGAGACCGGCTCAGGGGCGACGTCGTAGCGCGTGAAGCCGGCCCACGTCCCGCGGACTTCACACAGGATGTTCATCAAGCCGCCGACATCGGGATCGGGCTCCCAAGTGTCCGCGGAGAGGCCGGTCACGAAAAGCCCGGGTTGCGGCTCCATCGCTTCCTCCCGCTTAGTCGGCGCAGTAGAGGACGTTGGTGCGAGGTCGGTCATTGGTCCTCTGTCGCCTCACAACTGCCAGTCGCCGGTGAGGCCCATCGCGGCGAAGTGGTCGAGCAGCTCCCGCTTGGAACGGCTCGCGTCGTCCAGGCCGTCCCTCCATTCCATCACGTGCCTGGTTCGGGCGAGGGTAGCAGCCCTACGGGGTCAGCTGGTAGAAGCGGAGCATCTCGAGCTCGGGCTGGTCGAGTCGCTCCGTGCTGCTGAATCCTGCGTCCGCGGCGTATCGGCGCATCGTCTCCTCGCGGATCACGGTCCCGGTCGCCGCGGTCGGGCGCTCGGTCATCGCCGCCGGCAGGCAGGTGAAGAGGCTGAATCCGTAGTAGGCGCGCTCGATCTCGCCGGTGGGGGCGGTGAAGGCGTCCTCGGTCTTCTCGTCGGCGACCAGGACGAGGCCGCCCGGGCGCAGCATCTGCCGCATTGCCGACAGCACCTCGACCGGCCGCGATACGTCGTGCACCGCCTCGATGATCATCGCCAGGTCGTATTGGCGCGCGGCCGCCGGATCGGCCGCATCGGGCACTTCGAAGGTCACGCGATCGCTGACTCCCGCCTTCTGCGCGTTCGCGCGGGCCAGGGCAATCGAGGAGGGGTCGAGGTCGAAGCCATCGACCGATATCGCCGGGTAGGCCTTCGCGATGGCGATCGATGCCCAGCCGACGCCGCAGGCGACATCGGCGACGCGGGCGGGCGGGTCGGCCGTGAGTCGCTCGTGCACCGCATTGATCGCCGGCAGGATCTCCGATCCGAATGAGTTGACCAGCCAGGGCCGATTGAAGTCGCCCTGCGCCTCGATCATGTCCGCGCCGTAATCGGACCAGTCCACCCCGCCGCCGGTGCGATACGCCTCCAGCAGTTGCGGCATGACCAGGGCGGAGGCGACGAGGGAGCGGGCCATGGGTGCGATGGAGTACGGACTGTCGGGGTTCAGGAGCGGGTCGATGAATGCCGCGGGGAGCGTGAAGCGGCGCTCATCCGGCGCGGCCGCGACGTCATCGACCTCGAGGATGCCGGTCGCTGCCTGCTGCTCGAGCCACTCGCGTGCGTACCGCGCATCGATCCCTGTCCGGGACGCGAGCTCCGGTGCCGTGGCCGGACCGCCGTCCCGCAGGGCTGCGTACAGCCCCAGCCGATCTCCAAGGTAGACAGCCATCACGTCGAACATGCCGAGGCTCGCCTCGAAGATCCGGCCGACGAGCGCCTCGGGAGAGGCCTGAGCGTCAGGCACCCAGGGCCTCTTGGAGGAGGTCGACGGCTTCGGCATGGCGCTTCTGAGAGACGAGGAGCTCAGCCCATTCGCGGAGGACTTCGGCGAGCCGCGGGCGCGGGCCGACCTTTCGGAGGAGCTCGACGGCCTGGCTGAAGGTTGCCTCGGCGGCACGATCCTTCGTCTGGCGCTGCGAGCGGGCGAGGGTGAGCAGGGCGCTCGATTGGGCATGGGTGTTGTCGGTCGCCCGCGCCAGGTCGAGCGCTTCTGCAATGCGCTCGCGGACCGCGGCGTGGTCGCCCTTGGCCAGGGCAATCTGAGCCTCGGTCTCCGCGACGTGGGCAAGCAGGGCCTGGTCGCTTGATCGCGCGCTCAGCTCGCGGGCCTCCGCCGCCAGCTCGGTGGCGCGGGCCGTATTGCCGAGGCGCAAGTAGGTGAGGGCCAGGGTGTTGCGGAGTGACGTGGCATCGCGCTCGGCACTGGCCGCCTCGAAGAGTGGCAGAGCGGCGGTCCCGGCACGCAACGCAGCCTCGTGGTCGCCGGTCTCCGAGTAGCTGCTGGCTAGCTGGAAGAGGAAGACAGCCCGACGCAGGTCATCCATCTCGTCGGTCAACGCCCGCCCCTCCTCCAGGAGCGTCAACGCCCGATCATCGTGGCCGTCCCAGGACTCGAGGATCGCCAGCGCAACCAGGATTCGGAGCTTGAAGTCGGCCTGCACCTTGAGCCCGGCACGCACCTCGGCGAGGATCTGGTGGAGCAGAGCGCGGGCTTCAGCGGTGTTGTCCAGCTGGTGGTGGGCGTACGCGAGCCAATAGCCGGCGTAGGCGGCATCCGACGATTGCCCCGCCCTGGTGAGCGCCTCGTAGGCCGCGGCCGCATCGGGCAGGGCGTCGCGTGCACGGCCAAGCCGGGCCAAGCCTTCGGCGCGCCCCCGGCGAATCAGCGCGGCGTCAGCGCCGGCGGCCGCCTCGAGCAGATCCGTGTACTTGTCGACCGCGACCTGCAGGTCACCAGCCGCCAGGTGCAGGTCGGCGGTGAGTCGATCCCAGCCGGGTCGCGCCTCGCGCACGAGGTCGTGGACGGCGAGGCCGAGCTGCGCGGACAGGAACGTGAGTGCCGCCCACGAAGGACGAACCAGGCCGACCTCCAGGGCGCTGATATAGGCCGGCGTATAGCGGTCCCCGGCCAGCTGACGCTGGGTCAGGCCTGCGCGCTTGCGGGCGGCCCGCAGTCGCGGGCCAACGGCGGTATCGACGCGAGGCCGCTTCGTTGCGGCTCGCGTCCTCGTTGTCCTTGGCATGCGGGCGAGTGTACCCCGCGGCGTTGATTGCATTGCAGCCGGCACTTCGGCGCACGGAGATTAGCGATAGTTGATTATTGGATGAACAAAGCGTAGCCTGACGGTGCCGGCAGGGTCCGGCCAGGGCGAGGCGTTCCGAGCGGGCATGGAAGGAGTCATTCCATGCAACTACGGCGTCTGCGGTCCTTGATCGGGTTCATCTCGGCGGTCGGTCTGGCAGGGCTGCTGTCGATACTGGCGGCGGCCACCACGCTCGCGGACAACGGTCCTCATTCATGGCCATAGGAAGCGAAATCGGTTTCTAGGTCTCTATCCGCTTAGCCGATCAGCGCCCGCTCGGAACGAGGCCCAGCCGCTTAGAGATGCGCCCGCGGCCTGGCTGGCAACCGGGGGGAAGCCAGTCGGTCGTTGGGACCTTTGAATATCGCGGCGACGACCGATCGGGGATGGGCGTCCGTCCCACGGGGTCCGGAGCTGATCCTGATCCGCTGATCGCGAATCGCTCTAGAACCGCTTGAGGATCATCAGCGCCGAGATCACGAGGAAGCTCCCGACCCGACTTCGATTCCGGTGATCGCTGGACCCGCCTAGTTGCCAAGCGACAGGTACCCGAAGGCACGGAATCGGGTAGCGCTACTCGGTGACATAGCCAAGGTACGTCGCTCCCGAATCGAACGTCCGGAGGTCGGAGAGGTGGAGCCGGATGGGGGTCTCGAGCTTCGGGAAGAAGGGCGGTCCTGCTCCGAGGATGGTCGGGTGGACGACGAGGCGGTATTCATCGACCAGGCCATGTCGAATGAACGCCGATGCCAGCGTTGGGCCACCGACCTCGAGATCACCGTCGAATTCGGTCCGCAGGTGTGCCAGCTCGTCGACGACGTCGCCGCGCACGAGGCGGCTGTTTCCCTCGACGCTGGCGATGGTGGTCGAAAAGACGACTTTTGGCTTCTCGTTCCAGATCCGCGCGAAGTCGAGCGTCGCGGGGGTGGCCGCTGGATCCGCCTCCGCGGTCGGCCAGTAGGCCGCCATCACCTCATACAGCCGCCGTCCATAGAGGAAGGCGTCCGCCTCGCGCGCCTGATCGTTGAACCAGGTGTGGAGCTCCTCATCAACGTTTGTCCACTCGAGCCCGCGGGCAGGGGTCTCGACGTAGCCGTCGAGCGACACGTTCATTAAGTAGATCAGCTTGCCCATCGGCCGCTCTCCTTCCTACGCCCGGAGACCCTACCGAGAGGGCCTCGACCCTCTCGGTATCACTCACGGCCTTTTGGGCCGCGAGCGTACGCCGCCGATGACGCCTTGGGAAGGGGTGGCCGCCGTCCTCGGTGCGCACCGCCACGGAGTACGGTGGCCGGCGCTGGGAAAACGGCTGACCTCGCCCTCGCCGTGCGTGGGTAGGCGAACGCGGCCAGATCACGCTCGAGAAGGCGATCCGCGAGGAGCTGGGGATCTACGCGGGCGACGAGACGGTGCAGCGGATCGAGGATGGCCGGATCGTGATCGACGTGATCCCCGGGCGACACCGGCGCTCGTTGGCTGGCGTGCTTGCCGACAAGGTGCGCCGAGTGCCGGCCGACGAATCCTGGGATTCGCTGCGCCAGGCTGCCTGGGAAACGCCCGACCCGGATCGCGCCGGGTGATCAGCGCCGACACATCGGTCCTGGTTCGCTACCTGGTGGGCACCCCGGCTGCACAGGCACGGCGTGCCGCGGTGCTGATGGATGGCGACGAAGACGTGGGCATCTCGCCGGTGGCGCTCGCCGAATGCGCACATGTACTGCGGACCCAGTACGGCATCGAGCAGGGCGACATCATCGAGAGCCTGATCGGCCTGGTCCAGCGTCAGAACGTCAGGATCATGGGACAGCGCGCCGACCTCCTCGTGGAGACGCTGGTCCGAGCTCGCACGCTCGCCGGTCGCCCGATTCCGGATGCATTGATCGTCGCGGCCGCGCTGGAGCGAGGCGCACTGCCGCTCGCCACCTTCGATCGCGCGCAGGCTCGTTACGGGGTCGCCATCCGCGAACCGTAGCGTGCTCTCGGCGAAATCAGCCTCAGGTTTGGGTTGGCATCGGTGGCTATCGTCGGGCGAGGGTGTTGGCCAGGGCCACCGTCATCGGTACCAGAAAGTTGATGACGAACACGTAGGCGCCCAATGAGCAGAGAACTGCGAAGGAGCTACCGCGCGACATGCGGAAAAGGGTATCAGCCGGTTATTGGGATTTCGCGATCGCCCGGCTGCCTCTGTGTGTGCTGAGCTCAGTCCGATGCTGAACGGGCCGGCGGTGGCGGCCACAGGGGCTCCGGCACGGTGAAACCCAGGTCGCCGTCCCAGCGGTTGCGCGCTGCGACCTCGTCGACCGGGGTGCGGGGAGCGACGCCCCAGCGCCCGGTGGGGTAGCCCATCGGGACGACGCCCTGCATGTGCCAGCCCTCGTCGCTGGGAACGCCCAGGATCTCCTTGACCTCGTCCTGGACGAAGGTGTGCATCACGCCGGTCAGGGTGGCGCCGATGCCCTCGGCCCGGGCCGCCAGCATGGCGCTCCACATGGCGGGGTAGACGCCGCTGCCGTCGCGGTCCTTGCCGAAGCCGATCAGGAGCAGTGGGACCTCGGCAAAGTGGCGGGCCAGGTGGTCGCCTGAGCGCGCCGCCTTGCCCGTCGGGCCGTCCATCTGCAGCATGGCGGCGCGGTCCACCCCGAACGCCTCGAACATCTGGCTCCAGGCCCTGTCGTAGAGCGGGGCGAGCTGCGCCTTGATCCGCGGGTCATCGACCAGGATGAAGCGCCAACCTTCGCCGATGTGCGGGGCGCGGATGGCGGCGTCCAGGATGCGAGCCTGGGCGTCGTGGGGGATCGGGTCTGGTTTCATATGCCGCATGGCGCGGGTTGTGTACAGCGCCTCGTAGATGTCCAAGCGACTCTCCGTTCTTACAATGTAAGGCGACCAGCGGAGATTAGGCTTACGGCGTAAGAATGTCAATCCCGATCACGACCGGATCGCCAGCTCCACGCTGACGTCGTCACCGACGGCGAGTTCCTCGCCAAGTCGGACGGCGTTCTTGATCGGCACCAGGTAGCCGCCGTCCTTGGGGAAGAGCGAGGTGGTCCAGACGGTGGCGCCGATCCGTCCGGTCACCGGGATCACGCCCCAACCGTAGCTGACCAGCCGCGACACCTCGCGCAGGGCGACGCAGGTCTCCTCCGGCACCTTGATGAAGTGGTAGGGCGACGGACCTCTCCAGTGGTACAGCTCGCCGACGAACTCCATCCAGTCCTCGTGCTCGAGGGCTGCCAGCTCATCGTCATCCATCGTCCGGGAAGCTAAGGATTCACCTTCGGATTCGCGGCGAAGAAGGCCCACATCAGCTCGCTCGCCGAGATCGCGGTCGTGGTGATCCCGTCGCGCGGGTCGTTG
>JBBQGI010000095.1:0-6924 GCA_038322875.1 Candidatus Limnocylindria bacterium
CCGCCCAGAGCTGTCACTGGACTCCGCCGCCCCGCGAGGTCCCGTATTACACGGGCTCCCGTGCGACGATCGAAACGTGTCGCCAGCAGTTCGTGGTCACCACCGTGCGAGTGGTTGACGGCCCCTGACGGGCTACTGCGACGTGCGACGCCGGTAGAGGAACAGTCCCAGCGGGAAGAAGACCGCCAGCAGGCCCACCGACCAGATCAAGGCCGGAATGGCATCCGGCCCGCCGCCGCCGGTGAGCATGAAGCTGCGGACCGTGTTGATCACCAGGGTCAGCGGCTGGTGCTCGGCGAAGACGCGCAGCCAGGTGGGCATCGTGTCGGTCGGCACGAAGGCGCTGCTCGCGAATGTCAGCGGGAAGACGGTCATGAAGATGATCCCCTGGAGCGCCTCGGGGGTTCGCACGAAGGCGCCCATCGCCACGCCGAACCACGACAGCGCGAAGCCGAAGGTCAGCATCACCCCAAAAGCCAGCGCCGCGCCGATCACGCCGCCCTCCGGCCGGAAGCCGACCAGCACTCCGACCACCGTCATGACACTCACGGCCAGCATGGCCCGCAGCAGGTCGGTGAGGGTGCGCCCGGTCAGGACCGATGACTGGAGCATCGGCAGGGACCTGAATCGATCGATCATGCCGTTCTTCAGGTCATTGGCCAGCAGGACGCCGGTGTACACACCTCCAAACGCGATCGTCTGCACGAAGATGCCGGCCATCAGGTAGTTGACGTAGGTCGTGCCCTGGATCGGGATCGCGCCGCCGAAGACGAAGCGGAACAGGATCACGAACATGATCGGCTGGAGCGTGACGTCGATCAGCAGCTCCGGCGTGCGCCGGATGTGGCGCAGGTTGCGCTTGACCATCTCCAGGGAATCGGCGAACCACCAGCGCAGGCTCAAGACGCCATCTCCTGAGGAACCGATGACTCGTCGCTCGCCGGCTTGCCGGTCAGCGCCAGGAAGACCTCGTCGAGGGTCGGGCGTCGGAAGCCGATGTCGTCGACCTCGACCCCCGCGGCGTCGAGCTCTCGGATCGCCTGGGTCAGCATCCCGCCGTGCGAGGAGACCGGCACGCTGACGTGGCGTGCGCCTGCATCGACGAACGGCTCCTGGCCGCTGAGCTTCCCCAGCGCTGCCGCCGCGGCGGGGACCTGCGCCTCGTTGCTGACCAGGATCTCGAGCCGCTCGCCGCCGGTGCGCTGCTTCAGCTCCAGGGCCGTGCCGCGCGCGATCAGCTTGCCGTGGTCGATCACCGCGATGTCGTCGGCCAGCAGGTCGGCCTCCTCGAGATACTGCGTCGTCATCAGCACGGTCGTCCCGCCCTTGGCCAGGTCGCCGATCAGGTCCCACATCGCCAGCCGGCCACGCGGGTCGAGCCCGGTGGTCGGCTCGTCCAGGAAGAGGACCGGGGGCTCGGCCACGAGGGCGCCCGCCAGGTCCAGGCGGCGTCGCTCACCGCCGGAGTACGTCTTGGTGACCCGATCCGCGATCTCGGGCAGGGCGAACCGCTCCAGCAGTCCGGATGCGCGGCTGCGCGCCTCGGAAGCTGAAAGCCGAAAGAGCCGACCGATCATCTCCAGGTTCTCGCGGCCGGTGAGCACCTCGTCGAGGGTGGCATTCTGGCCGGCCACGCCGATCTTGCGGCGCACCTCGTTGGGGTGGCGCAGCACGTCGATCCCCGCCACCTCGGCGCGCCCGGCGTCGGGCCGCAGGAGGGTGGTGAGGATCCGCACCGCCGTCGTCTTGCCGGCGCCGTTCGGGCCGAGCAGCCCAAGGATCGTCCCCTCGGCGACGTCGAGGTCGAGGCCGCGCAGGGCGTGGGTGGTGCCGAAGTGCTTTTCGAGTCCCTCGGCCACGATCATCGGTCGGTCCATGGCCGGCGGATGGTACCCAAGTTCGAGCCGACCCGCTGCGAGACGTTCGCGCCGCGGCTCGGGTATCCTCGGCTGCGCGGAGCGGAAGGCTGCGCGTTCTCCTGGAGGAACCGATGCGCCTGCTGCGACAGCTCACGCGGCGAAAGCTGCGAACGACCCTCACCATCCTGGGCATCACCATCGGGATCTGGGCGTTGGTCGTCTTCAGCTCGATGGCCAACAAGATCAACTCGCTCGTCGCGGGCGGGAGCGAGTACTTCAGCGGCAAAATCCTCGTAACCGATGCAACCAACTCGGGGTTTGGGGTCGGTCTTACGCCCATGAGCATCGAGGTCGCCGATCAGATCCGTAAGCTGGATGGAGTGGCGGCGGTCGACGCGCAGATCCAGATGCTCTACGACCCCGCGGCGACCCCGGGCTTCAGCGGCCCCGAGAGCCTGCTCGGCACCATCGCCGGAAGCGATGAGGGACTTGAGAAGTTTGAGCTCACGATTCTGCAAGGGCGCCTGCTGACGCCCGAGGACGAGGGCTCAAACGTGGTCGTCTTCGGCAGCGACCTGGCGCGCACGAAGCACGCCGAGGTAGGCGGGACGGTCGAGATCCGTGGCGAGGCGTTCGAGGTGGTCGGCATCCTGGAGCCGACGCTGACCGCCCCAGACATGACTGCGGTCATCCCGCTACAGGCCGCCCAGCTGTTCATGGCAGACAGCCTGCCCGCCCCGATCAGGGCCGCGATCCGCCCGGAAGAGCTGATCAGCCAGGTGGTCGTGTATCCCGATCCGGGCGTTGACGATGCGCAGCTCGCCGCGCGGATCGAGCGTGAAATGGACAACGTGAGCACGCTGACCGGTGCCGAGTTCGACGAGCAGATCGGCTCCTTCACCGGCGTCTTCAACGCGATCATCATCGGAGTCGCAGTGATCAGCCTGGTGGTCGGCGGGCTGTCGGTCATCAACACCATGGCCATGTCGGTCGCAGAACGAACGCGCGAGATCGGGATCAAGCGCGCTATCGGCGGATCGCGGCGCCGGATCGTGCGTGAGCTGGTGACCGAAGCCGCCGTGATCGGCTTCATCGGCGGCATGATCGGCCTGGTGCTGGGCGCCATCGTGGTGGTGCTGGCCAATGAGGCCGGCCGCTCGTCTGGCACGATCCTGTTCGACCTGACCCCCAGTACCGCGATTTTTGCCGTCGCCTTCTCCACCATTCTGGGCATGGTGGCGGGCGTCATCCCCGCCTGGAGCGCAGCACGGCTCGACCCGGTCGACGCGCTGCGGTACGAGTGATGGAGCCCAAGACCGCGCTCCTCGAGGGGCGCAACCTGCGCAAGACGTATCGGCTCAGCCGGCGCAACCAGGTGGAGGCGCTGCGCGGGGTCCAGGTCGAGATCCAGCCTGGCGAGATGGTGGCCCTGATGGGTCCGTCGGGCTCGGGTAAGAGCACGTTGATGCACATCCTGGGGCTGCTCCATTCGCCCGACGCCGAAAACGGCCCGTCCGCCGAGCTGCGCATCAACGGGGCCGACGTCACCTCGATGTCGGAAGGCACCCGCACGCGCATGCGCGCGGACACGATGGGCTTCGTCTTCCAGTCGTACAACCTCGTGCCGACCCTGACGGCGGCTGAGAATGTGGCGCTCGCCGGTGAATACGCTGGCTCCCCCCGCCGCACGGCGATGGCCGCTGCACTGGAGGCACTCGGCTGGGTCGGCCTGACGGAACGCGCCGGACACCGGCCGATGGAGCTCTCCGGGGGCGAGCAGCAGCGCGTGGCGATCGCCCGTTCGCTGGTGAACAAGCCGCAGCTCCTCCTCGCCGATGAGCCGACCGGCAACCTGGACTCCGGCCACAGCCACGAGGTGCTCGAGCTGCTGCGCCGCTTCAACCGGGAGCGGGGCCAGACCCTCCTGCTGGTCACCCACGACGCCGAGGTCGGAGCCTTCTGCGACCGCATCATCCACATGCGGGACGGGCTGATCTCCGAGAGCGCCTAGGCGAGCCGGCGCCATCGAGATCGGCGATCGCGGCTGAGCAGCCCGGTTAGCTTTCGGTAGAAGCCCGGTAGCCGAGGCCCTGCTGGCCCGCGGTCAGGGTCATCGAGTCGCCCGCGATGGCGACCTCGAATCCGCCGCCGAGCACCGCCAGGACCAGCGCGTCCTGGTCGCCGACGTCGAGTGCGCAGCCGATCGCGTCGAACGGATCGAGCGTCACGTCGACGTGGGTGCCCGAGACCGTGTAGCTGCCGGTCACGCTGCGGCATCCGGTCGTAGCGGTGAGCTTGCCGTCGGGTAGCAGCTGCAGGGTGGCCTGCTGGCCCGCGGTCGAGGAGACGGCGTCGCCGTCGATCAGGGATTCGAGGACCCAGAGCGGACCGATCAGGGCGGCGTCCGGCACCGGCGGCACCAGGGCGAATCGGAGCTCAACCTCGGGTCCGCGGAGCACCAGGCTGTTCCCGTTGCGCTCCGCCCGGTCGACGGCCGCGAGCGCGGCGAGGTAGGCGGCCTCGGAGGCCATCACGTTCTCATCCACGCAGGCCATCTCAGTCTGGGTCAGCTCAATGATCGTGACGGCGCTGCCGTTGACCTGGAGCTTGCCGCCGTAGGAATTGCAGGCGGCCCGCCCGCCGACCTGAGTGCCGTGGATCTTCAGCGTGATGGCAGCGGCCGGAACGATCGGGACGGCCTGACCCTGGTTCGCGCCCGCCTGCAGCCGCCACTCGCCATTGAGGTCGCCGCCAGCTCCACCCGCGAGCAGCGAGCAGCCGACCAGGAGCGTGAACGCGGCGCCGATTCCGGCGGCCGCCCGATTGCGGTGTCTCATGCCCCAAGGACGCTGCGACGGGCCACGAGGTTGCCGGGGACCGGTCTTCAGAAGTCGCGCCGTCCCGCGAAATGCTCATCGACCTGCGGTCGTGCAAGCTCATAGATCGCGATGCGCTGGCCGCCCGACGTCCGAAACGAGCAGATCGGCCCATGCGGAATCTCGAAGGTCGATTCGCGCTGCCAGCCGCGTGCCTCCAGCTCCCGCATCGACGCCACGAGCTCCGCGACACGGTAGACGAGCACCGGCTGGTCGCCCTCCAGGTGGCCGGCCAGCAGGATGCGAGGTGGCGCCTCGGTCAGCTCGACCATGGCTACCCGCGTCCCCATCCCCTCGACCGCGAAGATGAGACGTGCGCCCAGGACCGTCGTGAAGTACGCCATGTCGGCGGGGACGTCGGAGCTCGGCATGTAGACGAAATCAAGCTGCTCCAGGGTCATGGCGGCAGCGTATCAGCGCCGCGAGATCTTGGATTCCGAGTGAGATCCTCAGCAGGCCTGCCAACCCGCGGAGGTGGTGAGTCGCAGGGCATCGAGCTCGATGCGACCCAGGGCGGCCTCCGCTGACTGCGCCTCGGCAACCGCCGTGTCGTACGCAGGTCCGTCGCCCTGCCGTGCACCGGTGCGGAATCGTGGGGCAGCCCGCATGAACGCGGTGGCGGCCAGGCCGATGTCGCTGGTCAGCTCCGCCCCCGGCTCCCAGGCGGGAGCCCCGTCGAGCGCCCGCTGCGCGAGCTCTGCCTCGCGCTCCATCCCCGCCGAGTTCACCGCCACCTGGTCGGAATCTGCCGACTCTACTGCCGCCAAGACCTCGGCAAGGTGGGCATCGGCCGCGTGCAGGCGCGCGGTCGCCGTGCAGATCGCCTCGCGATAGCCATCGGGCCAGGACGGACCCAGTGGGCCGCAGCCGGCGAGCAGCGTGAGCACGATCGCGCCGCAGCCGAGAGCCTGCCGTTGCATCTGGCCTGCAGTATCACCCGGCGATAGACTGCAGCCGTCCACCACCGAGCAGAGCCTGCGAGGAGTCCGATGTCTGAACTCGTGCCCTGGTTCCTTCTGCTGCATGTGCTGGGGGCAATCGTCGCCTTCGGCCCGGTCTTCGCCTTTCCGATCATCGGTGCCATGGGCGGCGCAGAGCCGATGCATGTCAATTTCGCGACTCGCGTCTCGCATGCGATCGGTGACAAGCGGGTCACGCCGGTTGCGCTCAGCATGCTGGTCACCGGCATCGGCCTGATCTGGTCGGCCTCCGTCGACCTGTTCAGCCCCGGCTCGCGCTGGCTGCTGTTCGGAATCGTGCTGTATGTCATCGCGATCACCTTTGCGCTCGCGGTCCAGCGGCCCACGGTCGAGCGGATCATCGCCCTCACCGCGGGGCCGCCTGCCGGCGCGCTGGCAGGGACCCCGCCCAGCGGACCGCCACCCGGGTTGATGGAGACGGTGGCCAAGGTGCAGCGTGGCGGCATGATCACCGGCGTGCTCCTGCTGGCGATCATCTTCCTGATGGTCGTGAAGCCCAACTTAGGCTTCTGACGCGAGGGCCCCTCACTGCAGCGATTCGGCCACTCGAACCGCGTCCGCCAACGTGGGCGCGGCCTCGACACGGTGCGTCACGCCGTCCTCCTCCCAGATGAGCGTCTCTGCGGCAAGGCGCAGTGTGGTGTCGACGATCTGGCCGGCGGCGTCGCGGTAGAAGAAGAAGTGGTCGCCGCCCGCCACCCACCAGGCACGGAGGCCATGGACCCGCGCCTGCGTGACCGTCACTCCGGCATCGATCAGCTTCTCGAAGGTCTCCGGACCGATGTCGGCGCGGAACTGCGTGACGATCAGCCCGACCCCGGTGCTGGCGTCGGCGGGGAACGTAGTGCGGGCACCGTAGAGCAGGGTCACGGCCCCGCCGGCTGGCGGATCGGCCAGATAGACGAGGTCCGGCTCACCAAGTTCTGCGAGCCCCGGCAGGCGCAGGTCGAAGCCGATCTGGCCGCGCGCTTCTGCCAGCGTGGTGGCGTGTCCCAGTCCAGGTCCGACGACCAAGCTGGGCGCCGGCGAGAACGAGGCGGGGCCGAAGACCAATCGCATCCCGCCCAGGGCGATGCCGACCGCCGCGGCCACGCCCACCAGCAGCAGGGTGGCAGCCAGGGCGAGCGCTGCGCCGCGGACCATCGGGCGTTGCCAGGCGGCACGACGAGGCGAGCGCAGCAGTTCGCCGGCGACCGACTCCGCCAGCGG